>DGNJ01000113.1:5920-36855 GCA_002388905.1 Cellvibrionales bacterium UBA4495 | reverse complement strand
CTAATATTCCGGACACTAGTGGACCTCGATGTCTTTTGTCGTGGGCGTTATGGTTGCGGTGCGGCCGGACGGGGGTCCGGGCGGGCGCCGCGGACCAGTGCGCCGGGCAGCGCTTCGGTGGCCTCGCCGTTCCGGTAGATTTCCCGGCCGGCCACCAGAGTGGCGACGAAGCCGTCGGCGTCCTGGAGAAAGCGCCGGCCGCCGGCGGGCAGGTCGTGGACGATGCGCGGCAGGTGCAGGTTCAGGGCATCGAAATCGATGATATTGATGTCTGCTTTCATGCCTTCGGCAAGAAGGCCGCGATCGAGCAGTGAGTACAGTTCCGCGGGTTGGCGGGTCAGCATCCGGATACCTTCCTCCAGGCTCAGGGCCGCTTCCTCCCTGACCCAGTGGGTGAGCAGGTAGGTACTGGCGCTGGCGTCGCAGATGGAGCCCACGTGGGCGCCGCCGTCGCCAAGCGCCGATACCGTCAGGGGATGCCGGAGAATGTCGGGAATGGCGTCCGTGAAGTTGGCGGCCGGGATGTAGATGAGGGAGTGGCCGTTGTCCCGCAACAGCCAGTCGTAGACCCATTCCGCTGGCGAGCGGTTTTCCCGCCGGGCTCTCGCCGAGACAGCGTTTTCCGGGTCGGGCATGTAGTCGAGGGGCTCCTCGAAGGGAAACATCTTGTCGAACCGGTGGGCAACGCCCGCTATAAACACGTGGGGATTTTCGTTGTCTTCGCGGAGTATGCGGTCCTTCACTTCGGACTTGCGCAATTCAGCCATGCGCCGGTCGTGGTCCAGTCCGGCCAGGGCCTTGTAGCCGGGACGGGCGGAAAAGGGGTTGAGGGAGGCGCTAAAGCCCATAATCATGCCCAGCGGACGCGACAGCACCTGGGCGCGTATATCCAGCCCTTCGTCCCGCGCTTTTTCGAGCCGTTTTGCCTGCTCGTCCCAGAAGCCGGGTCGTTCGCTGTTGTCCAGATAGGTGAAGGTGCCCTTGTGGCCGGTGCGTCGCGCAATTTCGTGGACGATATCGAATTCCGACTCGGCGTCCTCGAAGTCGGATACCATCTGAAACAGGGTGCCGGGGGCGGCCGGCAGCGCCTCTCCCAACTGCTTCAGCTCGGAGTCCGCCGCCTGGTAGGTGGGAATAAAATCGCCGTAACTGGTGCGGTGGATCATGGTGCGGGAGGTGGCCAAACCCATGGCGCCCGCACACAGGCCCTCGGCCAGCAGTTCACGCATCCTGGCGATATCCTCATCCGTGGCCGGTTCCCTGTTGACCGCGCGTTCGCCCATGGCATAGACCCGCAGCGGTCCGTGGGGAAAGAGGGCGGCGATATCGATATCCCGGGATTTGAGCTCCAGGGCGTCAAGGTAATCCGGAAAGCTCTCCCAGTTCCATTGCAGGCCCTCGGCCAGGGCGGTACCGGGAATGTCCTCGACCCCTTCCATCAGGCTGATCAGGGTGTCGCGGTCCTCCGGCCTGCAGGGGGCGAAACCCACGCCGCAATTGCCCATGACCACGGTGGTGGCGCCCAGCCGGGATGATGGCCAGAGACGCTCGTCCCAGGTGGCCTGGCCGTCGTAGTGGGTATGGACGTCGACAAAGCCCGGCGTCACCAGCAGGCCGGTCGCGTCCCGTTCCTCGGTTGCCGTGCCGGGCAGGTTCTCGGTCACGGCGGCGATACGACCGCCCCTGACTGCCACGTCCGCCTTTCTGGCGGGGGCGCCGGAGCCATCGATCACGGTCCCGTTACGAATGATCAGGTCGTAGTCAGGCATAGTCGTTACTCTCTTTGACCAATGGGGGGGTCGCGACCTTTTTCTCGCCGACGGTACCGGTCGCCGCGTTTTTTGCGACGGCCTCCTTGCGGGGCAGCATCAGGGAAATAAAGAACATCAGAAAACAGCCGACGATAATGTAGCTCAGGGTCACCATATAGGCCGTCGGATCGGGGTAGAAACCCTCCCCGGCGGGCGCCTTGACGGTGGAACTGTCGAGCAGGGTGGCGACGATCTGCGCGCCGATACCCATGGCGGTGACCCGGATCACGATCATCACCCCGCTGGCCTCACTGGTGCGCTCCAGAGGCACGGATCGGGCGATTAGGATGGGCAGGCTGGCGTAAAACAGCGCCTTGCTCAGGCCCATGATGATCATGATGCCGAGGAAAAAGAGCACGGAGTCATTCTTCAACAGGACGGCGATCCAGGTCAGGGAAAGTACCAGGGAGCCGATGGCCATGGTGGGGCGACCGCCGTAACGGGCGATCATCCAGCCGGCGGCGGGGCCGCCCACCAGCGCCATCAGGGTCATGGGCAGCATGACCAGGCCGGCCATGGTGGCCGACAAGCCCAGGCCGATGCCGGTGGTCGTGGGCTGTTGCAGTAAAATGGACCACACCTGCAGGAACTGGAAGGCACTGAGGCCCAGAACGGCACCGGCGAGGTTGACCAGCAGTACCTGCCGGTTGGCCAGCAGGCGGACGTGGATCAGCGGCGTTTCGGCCTTGAGTTCCGATACTATCCAGACGATCATCAGTGCCGCGCCAGCGCCCAGAAACAGTACTGTGCGCGTATCTGCCCAGCCCCAGTCGGCACTTTTGGTCACCGACAGCAGGATAAAGACGATGGCCGGGGCAAAGAGGATGCCGCCGAGGATATTGGTGCGTTTGGGGACACCGGCCGGGCGGGATTTGGGCACGTAAATCGCGATCAGCACCATGGCGACGGCGCCCACCGCCGCGCCGCAGAAAAAGATCCAGTGCCAGCTGAGGTTGTCCACCAGCACACCGCCCAGGACGGCGCCGAAACCGGCGCTGACGGTCATGGTGGCGGCCAGGATGCCGATATGGATCGGCGCCCGGTCGTCGCTGGTGTTCTCCCGCACCAGCCCGATGCACAGCGGAAAAATAGCGCCGGCCGCCCCCTGGATAATACGGCCGGCGACAACCCCGGCCAGGGACGACGAGAAACCCGAGATCAGCGAACCCGCGACACTGACGGCGATAACCGCAAGCAACACCTGGCGCCGGCCGAACATATCGCCCAGCCGGCCGCAGATGGCCGCCGATACGGCGCTGGCCAGCAGAAAGCTGGTGATGATCCAGCCAACCGCTTCCGGGTTGCCGAAATCCTCGATCAGGTAACGCAGGGCCGAATAGAGCATGGACAGCTCGAAGGCGGAGAGAATCTCCGCCGCCACCAGGGCGCCGAGGAAAGTCAGCGTGTTTTTTTTGGGCATCATTGCTCTCATTATGGTTTACCGCCACCTTCGCCGACGGTGGTCGCCGCCGGCGCTCCCTGATCCCTGTTCTAATCGCTGTTCTCGAAGCGCTGTCACTGTTCCTCACCGGATTCCACGACCCAGCGCATAAAACGGTGCACCGGGAAGCTGGCGTCATGGGGCGACCCGCCAAAACCCTCCCCGTTGACCATGCCCAGGGGCACGATCCGCTGGGCCCCCGCGGATGCCAGGGCGTCGCGCAATGCCCGGCGCCGGGTCGGGGGGTAAACGCCGATGGTCTGGGTCGCTACCGTCACCTGTTTGACGGCGTCGTCGAGATTGTCCAGGCGCACGACATTGACCAGTTTGCCGGAAGGCGAAAAGGAAACCGGCTCGTCGGAACGGATCACCAGGCCCCGGCCGTCGTAGCGGCCGAACAGGCGATAGATTGGCTCCAGGTTTTCCAGCATATCGAGCTGTTCGCGTACGTCCGCAGGCGGCAGCAGGTCACTGTCGCCTGCGCCGTAGCGGGTGTCGACGCCCATGGCCCGGGCCAGTTGCTCGCAGTACCGGTCCACTTCCTCGGTGGAGCCTTCCACATAGTGAAAGCGCGAGGCGGAACAGGCGTCCTGATTGAGGCCGATCACGTCCGCCGCCGCCCTTTCCGCTATCTCCCGGGTGACGGCTTCGGATTCGAAGGTCTCCCGGCCGATCAGCGATATGGATACCTTGGGGTCGAAGGACACCATCTCCAGGCCGGGGCCGACATACTTGACCACATGCCGGACGGCCGCTTCGCCCCCCCAGACCACGATCTTGTCGAAGTACTGGGATCGATAGATGGCCGACTCGATATCCGCGTCCCCGCCCTGCCAGTAGACGGCGGAAAAAGAACGGGTGGTGGGGTGATCCGGGTCCACGTCGGCCATGGTGCGGAGAATGGCGGTGGCGGTGAACATGTCGTTGGAAGGCAGCTTGAGCAGGTGTACACCCTTGGTAATCGCGCCGCGGATAATAGTGATTCNNTTGCCCGCGAGGATATGGACCAGGCGCGGCGGAATCGCGCGGATGCGGCTGTCCGGCAGGTGCGGGTTGTGGGCGACCCAGCCGTCCAGTACATCGATATTGCCCAGGCTGCGTTGGGCTTCGGCCAGGATGGCATCGCGCTGGAACATGTACTTGATATCGCGGTAGCAGTTTTCCAGGATGCGTGCGTCCAGGGTGCTGAAGTGGACCATTTTTTCCAGGGCTTCGCGAAGATAGGGGTTGGTGTCGAAATCCAGCCGTTCGCCCACCTCCGCCAGGAAGTCGATGATCTCCGCGATGGGTGTGTCGAACGCGGGCGTCGGCGTGTGTCGCCGCCAGACGAGGCTGTCGCGGTCGATTTTGGGGGTGTAGACCGGTGTGGACCTGGCCCGGGATCTGTGTTCCACCTCGGCAGCGTGCCGGACCTCGCCCTTGATCACATGGGGAACCCGGAGCGCATCGTCGGGGACTTCTATCTTTGCTTGTTCGTTCATGAGGTTAGCCTCCTCGGAACCGTTGCTTTCAGGCCGCGTTAACGGCACCGCGCACATAGGAGTCGATGGTGCCGGCGCAGGTGAGCTTGTCCTCGCCTTCTTCCAGGTCCTGGTAGCGGGCAATGGAACGGACCAGGGGGCCGGAAAAGCCGTCCGCCGAATCGAAGTCCACGGTGACCTTGTCCCCGGAAATGAGTCCGCCCCAGCGGGCATCCGTGAGCAGATCGAACAGGGCCATGCGGCCCTCCACCTGGCCTTTGGCATCGGCCGGGTTAAGCAGTTTTTCCGCGGATTTATCGAGTACCAGGGGCACGATCCAGGGCGGCAGGGCATAGGCATCGATATTGTGCCGGTAGGGCGCCAGCCCGGTCATTTCCACCATGGCGTAGGAGTTTGTATAGCGCTCCGGGGCAAGACCGAAGAATTCGAAGATCTGCTCCTTGTAATCGTCGGGCAGTTTCACGCCCTTGACGCCGCCGCCCAGCATGAGAATCGAGTCGGGATGGATCTGACCGTTCTTGACGCCCCGTGCCTTCAGGGCTTCCATAACCTGGAAGGCGGCCGGCCACATGGTGCCGAATGCCAGGGGCTGGTCCAGGCGCTGGTAAATCCTGTCGATGGTTTCTTCCATGGCCCGGGTCATTTCCTTCTGGCGCTCCTCGTTCTCGGTCTCGAAAGCCGCCACTTCCTCCGGCAGGGCCGTGCCCGCGGCCAGTGCCCGGCGGATCTGGCCGGCGCGGATGCCCGGTGTCGCCCGCAGGGGCGTTTCAGAGAGGAAGTGCAGTTCGCCGGGGGCGGCCACGAAGTTGGCGAAGAAGTTGCGATTGGGGCCACACAGGCGGTGGACGCCGGTAGGCGGGAAAAACACGAAAGCCGTGTGCCTGTTTTCCGGGATCAGGGGAGCCCACTGGGCCTTGAACCCGGCCCGGTAGGCGGCGTCGGCGAGTTGCACGTCTTCGGCGGTCTGATCCAGGAAGGAACATTTGCCGGAGGTGCCGCTGGAGGCAAAAACATGGTGGCCGGCCTCCTCCAGCCGGGCCAGCCAGTCATCGGCGTTGTCAACGCCTTCCAGGTCGATGCCGGTGACCGGATTGCTGGTCAGGGTCTGGAGCCAGAGGTTCATATTGGCCCACTGGCCCTTGTCGACAAAGGCTTCCGGGTAGCTTTTGTAGTTGGTATGGGTAAAGAGCAGGGGGACCACATCCTCCAGGGAGCGGATTTCGTCGATACCCGTTTCCCCGGCACGCTTGTCCAGTATTTTGATCTGTTGGCGTTTTTCGGCAAAGCGTTCGCGGATTGCTTCGAGTTGCAGCTCACGAAGGTTCTCCGGCGCGTCACGGTAGGGGTCTGGCTTGTCGACCAGGGCGATGATTTCACTGATAGCGGTCATGGTTGTCTCCGTGGCGATCCTGAATAGCTTGCATCTAGGCTAGGGAGGGGCGTCGACAATGACAACGGAAAACACTGTAGCGCGAGCGCTAAATTGTTGTCAGAAAGACCGGCTCCGCATAATGGCGCCCGGGGATGCAGCGCCAGCCTGAATCCTATATCCTGTAATGGTCGGGACGAATTTCCCGTTGAGTGAGCGACCTGTATGTATTCATTGGTGCCCACCAAAGCAAAGGCGGATTGGACGGTCCGGGACGAACAAAAATTCACTGAAACCCGGCCCCATACCGTTTCTTCCTATGAGGTGGAAGCGGGTATCTCACGACCGGGCGTCCGGGTTGAGATACGTCGCTTTTGCTGGGACAAACCGCTGCCCGCGACCCGTTTCCGGATGCCGGCCTGCTATCTGAGCCTGGCTCTGACCCCACGCCCCGCATCCGGAGAGGTGGGTTATCTGGGTGAAGTCAACCGCCAGGCCTATGCCTCTTTGGGCAGTTGCTCCTTCGTACCCGCCGGCTACGAAGCCTACGCCCGGGGATCGGTGGGCGAGTACCGGGAGTTGAGCTGCCTCTTCGATGAGGCGTTGCTTGAACCCTATATGACATGGGAGTGGACACCCCTGGAACTGGCGGCCTGCTTCGATATCAGGAATATCCATATACGCACCAATCTGCTCAGGCTGGCGGAAGAGGTGATCCGGCCAGGTTATGCGTCGGAGAAGCTGGTGGACGCACTGGTAACCTCGGTGTTCGTGGAACTCAGCCGTCATTTCCGGTGTGTCCGGGCCGTCGGTGAAACCCATACCGGCAAATTGACCTCCCGGCAGTTGCAGGTTATCGAGGACAGGGTCCGGGACTCCCTTAGCACTGATCTTCACACGGAGCAACTGGCCGATGAATGCGGGGTCAGCAGTCGTCACCTGGCACGGATGTTCAAGAAAACCACCGGTCGAACCCTGGGCGATTATATCGCCGAAGTGCGTATCGGCAGTGCCAAGTTGTTGTTGTCCCAGCCCGACTCCATGATCAAGGAAGTCGCCTACCAGTGCGGGTTCCACAGCCAGTCGGCGTTTTCCCAGGCTTTCCGCAAGGCAACCGGACTCACCCCGAGCCAGTTTCGTCGAAAAACTTTTTCCTGACCGGAGGCGTTTTCCCGACTAGCTCCTTGGGCCGCAACCTATTCGGTCATCCCGGATTCCCGCCACAGGCTGCTGCGCGACGACTTCTATAGAGCATCGTGCCATTTGTCGCTGATCAGGACGACCTTGCCGTCCCGTACCCGGCCAAAAAGCACCTGGTCGATAAACAGCCGGTTGAAGGGCGGCTCGTTCTCGACAGTGGTGGTCAGGGGCGGGATCATGCCGCCCGTCTCGAGGTTTTCCAGGGAATTCATCGCCTCGAGCACCGCCGCCGGCGCGAATTCCGTCACCCTTTGGTCGCGCATGGCCCGGGCGAAAGTTTCCACGGCAAGCCACGCCTGCTGGGAAAAACCGTTGATGCGAAAATCGGGTGCGTATTTGGCCATATCGGCGCGAAACTGCCGGTTGGCGGGGCTGTCGGCGTTGATGGGACGGTAATTGGCGCTGACCCAGATACCTTCCGAGGGAGCGCCGATCTGGCCCAGGGTCGTGGGGGGGGTGGCGATAATGGGCACCCCGATAACGGTCCCCGGGTCGGCCTGGTGCAGCGCAACGATAAAACGTGCCGCCTGGTCGGCATTCATGGAAACCATAACGGCATCGCTGTCCTGGATTGCCGAGTGCGCATAGGTCGCGTAGTCCGGGGCGCCGATGGGTACCAGGGATAGCCCCGTCATGGTCGCGGCGGTACCCGTCAGGCCCATGCGGGCGAATTCGCCCGCCAGTCCGCCTGCGGGACTGTCCACGGTGGCTACATGGATGCGCTCAAAACCCTGTTTCGCCAGCAGCGCTGCGGTGCTGGCCACCATGCCGGGCGACCCCGTTTGCAAGGGGAAAGCCACCGGACTGGAAAAATCCGCCCGTGAAATCGGGTTGTGGCCGATGCTGGCGATGTTGCCCTGCTCCAGGATGGGGAAGATAAATTCGCCAAAGTTCGATGTGTTGCCCACGGTGGCCACCACGTCGCTGGCCACCGCTTCCCGGGCGCACTTGGCGGCCTCGTTGGGGTCGGCCTTGTCATCGCAGAAGTGGACTTCCAGCAAGCGGCCATTGACGCCCCCGGCGGCATTGATGCGTTTTGCCGAGGCAAGGATGGCCGCCGGTGCTTCGGGCAACGGCGTGGCGTTGGCGGTATCGGTAATCTGCCCGATAAACATCAGCTTTATGGTGGGCCTGTCGCCATCGGCGGGCCTGTAGACATCGAAACCGGTGCCCCGGCCCTCGCCGCAGCCCCAGAGCAGGGCCAGGCAAAGCAGGAGGGTTGCCGGTCGTATGAATTGCAGCGTTTTCATGGATCGCTTTCCCCAAGTGCTATTAACCCGACAATATCGATTATCGGGCTCGTATTACCCGCTATGTTTATCCGTCCGGTGCTTTTCGCTGGCGCCCGCCAGGTAGGCCGCCTCGATATCGCCGACCCTCTGCTTCAGGTCGGCGGCGTCCCCTTCCAGGACCACACGACCCTGGCTCAGGACCAGGGCGCGGTCGCTGATCGCCAGCGCCTTGCTGACATGCTGCTCCACCAGCAGAACCCCGAGCCCGCGATCGGCGGCCTGGCGCAGCGCCCGCAGCAGGCGGTCCACCAGTTTCGGTGCCAGGCCCAGGGACAGCTCGTCGGCCATCAGTACACGGGGTTCGTTGGCGAGGCTGCGCGCCATGGCCACCATTTGCTGCTGACCGCCGGACAGCAGCCCCGCCGGCTTGTCCAGGTGGGGTTCCAGTTCGGGGAACAGCGCCAGGGCGCCGTCCACGGAGCCACCGCGCAGGCGCAGGTTATCCCTGGCGGTGAGACTGAAAACCAGGGATCGTTCATCGGTGATAAAGGCCAGGCCCCGGCGCACTCGCTGGTAGAGTGGCGCGCGGGTGGCCTCCCCGAGAAAACGGGTCTCGCCGTCGATGGGGGGAAGTTCCCCGGCCAGGGTGAGCAGCGTGGAGGTTTTGCCCGAACCATTGTTGCCGAACAGGCAGACGATCTCCCCCGCCCGGACCGCCAGATTGAGATCTCGCACCACCGCCTGACCGCCATATCCAACGGACAGGTTCCGGGCCTCCAGGACAGTCTTGCTCATTGTTCAACCTCCTCCCGGGAATCGTCCTCGCCCAGGTATGCGGCCCTGACCTGGCTATCGGCGCTGATGGACGCCGGGTCGCCCTCGGCGAGCTTGTTGCCGAAGTCCAGTACGACAATGTGGTCACAGACCTTCATTACCAGGTCCATATCGTGTTCCACGAGAAGAACCGCCATGCCCCAGGTGTCCGCCAGGGCCCGGATCAACTCCCTGAGCTCGCCGGTCTCCTCCGGGTCGAGGCCGGCGGCGGGCTCGTCCAGCAGCAGCACCGACGGGTTGGCCGCCACGGCCCGGGCGATACCCAGCAGGCGACGTTGGCCGAAACTCAGTTCGTCCGGCTTGCGGTGCAACTCGGAACCGAGCCCGAAGACCTCGATGGCCCGTGCGGCGGAGGGAGGGAAAGGTACGGCCGGCGGGCTGACCAGGTCGCGCAGGTAGGCGCTGTGGTGGCGAGGGTCACAGGCTACCCGGATATTGTCGCCGACGGTGAGGTCGGAAAACAGTTCCAGGTTCTGGAAGGTCCGGCTCAGGCCCAGTCGCGCCCGCTGTGCCGGCGTGGCGGTGGCCAGTGGCCGGTCGCCGAGGCGGATCTCGCCGGCACTGGGCCGGGCGAACCCGGTGATCGTATCGATAAGTGTGGTCTTGCCGGCGCCGTTGGGGCCGATCAGGCCCGTGACCCGGCCCGGCGGAACCTCGAAACCGACCTCGTTGAGGGCCACCACGCCGCCGAAACGCACAGTGACGCCCTCCACCCCGAGCGTTTGCGGCGGGCAGGGCATCACCTCGCCGTCGTTGGCCGACGGGACAGGGCTGTCTTTCCTGCCCGCCAGGCGACCGCCGGTCAGGTGTCGGCATCGACGGGCTATTTCCTCGGCGAGGCCGTCTGGATGGGCCAGGACGATAACAATGGCGCCGATGCCGATCACCATGCCCTGCCATTCATTGAGTTCGATAAGACGGGTCAGGAGTTCGTTCATGACCCCGCCAAACGACATCAGGCCACCAATAACGGCGCCACCGATAAACCCAATGCCGCCGAGAAAGGCCATCAGCACTGCGGGCACGGATTCGAAGTTGGAGTAGCCCACGTCGAAACGGACGTTGGGAAAACGGAAGGCATCGAGCACCCCGGCGGCCGCCGCGATGCCGGCGGCCAAAGCAAACGCGTACAGTTTGGCTCCGGTGACACTGATTCCGAGGGCGGCGGCGGCGCGCTCGTTGGAGCGCGTTGCCAGCAGGCGTCGACCCACGGTGCCGCGACGGAGGTTGATCACCATCAGCGCGCACAGGACAAAGAGCACCAGGGTGGCCAGTGCATAACGTTCCGGGTGTGCGATGGAATCCAGGCTGAGGCCGAACAGTGCCGGCGGGTCGATGGTGGTGCCCTCGAAGCCGCCGGTGAGGTCCTTGTTCTTGAACACCAGGCTGTCCAGGGCGAAGCCCAGGCCGAGGGTGACGATGGCGAGATTGATGCCCCGGGTGCGCAGGGCGGGCAGGGCGAAAAGCAGGCCCACGGGCACGGTGAACAGGACCCCGATGAGAAAAGCCACAGGGAAGGAAATGCCGTACAGGTCGGCGAGCCTTGCCGACACAAAGGCGCCCATGCCCACGAAGGCATACTGGCCCAGGGAGACCTGGCCGGTGAAGCCGGTCAGCAACACGATGGAGAGAATGATGGTGGCGGCGATCAGGGAGCCGGCAATGGCGTTGACGAAGTCTGTCGAGGTGGTATAGATCAGCACGACGGTGGCCAGCGTGGCCACCAGCCCCACCAGCCCCGGCGGGGAAGTGCCCCGCGCCGCCGGCAGCTTGTCCGTGAGGTACCCGCGCAGGGGCAGGGCGTGGCCCCGGAACACCAGCACCGCAATGATGATCAGCAGGGGGATGGTCTCCGGCCAGCCGGTGCCGGCCCCTGAATAGCTGATCAATGACTGGGCGATACCGATAATCAGGCCGCCGGCCAGGGTCAGTGGGAAGGAGGTGAAGTTGCCCACCAGGGCCGTGGCCAGCATGGGAATGATAAGCAGCACGAAGATCACCGGCATCAGCCCGGTAAGGGGCACAAAAAGGATGCCGGCGAGCCCCGCCATGGCGCTGCCCAGTGTCCAGTTAAGCTGGGAAATCCGGTTCGGTGAAATACCAACGGCCGCCGCCGAGCGGGGACTTTCGGTGACGGCGGTGGTCTGCCGGCCGAATTCGGTGAGATTGTACATGGCCCAGAGCAGGAAGGTGGCGACGATGGCCACGGCACAGAGGATCAACCGGTCGGCGCCGATGGCGGTCTCGCCCCAGAGAGTCAACTGCTGGCTGGGCAGGTATTGCTCGACGAAACGCAGCCCGGAACCATAACGGAGGATGACCGTGGATTCGACAATGGCGAGCACGCCCAGGGTGACCACCATCCGTGCCAGGGGTGACGACGAGCTGATTCGCCGCATGATGGCATAGTCCATCAGGAAACCGATAAGCGCGGAAACCGCGATACCGATAGCGCCGGCGATGATTAGAGGCAACTGGTAATCATGGTGCAGCTCCACAAAGACGCCGGCGGAGAGCAGGGCCATGGCGCCGTGGGCAAAATTGATGGTACCCGAGCCGCGGTAGATGAGTACGAGCCCCTGTGCCGCCAGCACGTAGATAGCACCGGCACCGAGTCCCAGTAACGCAAATCTGAGAATATCTTCCATTGTCAGTCCTGCCAGAATTCTTGGTATTTTGCCTGACCTGTCGGAGTCGCTAACCTGTCACGGGAGGGGCGGCCAGTCAACCGGAATTCCATAGCCGGATGCTTTTTGTCGGCGCTATCGACCTGCTCCATAATTTCCTGAAAGAAGCACCGTCCCCCGTTCATTGCTAAAAACGAATCCCCCCCGGGCGACCGATACCCGGTGCATTGGATTCGAGCCGGCGGTGGCTCAGGGTTTATTGAAGAGCCGGGCCAGGGCGCGCATATTGCCCTGGCGATCGGCGTGGCCGGGCATATTGGTGATAAAAGCGGTGACGCCCAGGTTTCTCAGGCCGTCCAGAACGGCTTGAACTTCCTCTTCAGTACCCATGATGGTATCGGCAGCGGCAAGGAACTCCTTCAGTGCCGGGTCGAGTGCGTCGAGCATGCGGGCGTTCTTGCCGCCGGCCACCACGTGCTCGGTGGGGTCGTAACGGCGCTGCAGTTCCGCCAGCGCCGGCTTGAGGTGCTCCGGCACCCGGGCGAGCATTTCCGGCGTGCGGATGGCCATGCCGTTGACCACGATGAACGCCTTGAGGTCCTCAATGGCCTGCTCCCGGGTGGGGCGGATCGAGCAGAACGCGGTGACCAGGATTTCCAGGTCGTCCGGGTTGCGACCCGCCACCCGGGCGCCCTCGCGGACCGCCTCGATCTTGCGGGCGGTCTGGTCCAGGTCCATGTTGGCGAACATGATGACTCCATCGCTTTTTTCGCCGGCCAGTTTGAGGGCCCTGGGGCCAAAGGCGGAGTAATAGATGGGTGTTTCCGGTGCCGGGTGCTGCAGGGGCGCAATCTTTCTGCCTTCATACCGGGCGGGTTTGCCGTCCAGCAGGTCCCGCAGGGCATTCCAGTATTCGCGGATCTCTGTCTGCCGGGCCGGCTTCATGCCGGCGGCCATGACATTGCTGCCGCCGGTGGCCAGGCCCATGGCGATGCGCCCGCCGCTCAGGGACTGCAGGGTGGCCAGCGAGCTGGCGGCAATGAGGGGGTGGCGCAGGAAGGGGGAGGTGACCCAGGGGATGATGGTGGCACTGTCGCACTCCAGGGCCGCCAGGGTCATGGAAATATAAAGTTCCCGCCAGCCCGCGGGCGAGTCGCCGATGCCGATGATGTCGTAACCCAGTTCATGGGACAGGCGCAGTTCGTCCCGGAAGGTGTCGGGGCTCTCACCCCAGAGGTGGCATACGCCGAGTTTCATGGTTGTTTCCCCCTTTTTCTTGTCTAACAAAAGCCGAAGTTCCGCCGTCGGAGATTATCTGCCCGGCGCAGCGCCTGTGCGGGAAGGCTCCGGCCGTTTCCTGCCTTATCAGGCGATGGTGCCGACACGTCCGCCCTCGACGAAAACCGTACTGCCGGTGGTGTAACTCGACCCTTTGCCGGCCAGCAGAATGGCGGCACCAACGGCTTCGTCGGCGGCTCCGAAACGTTTGATGGCGTTGCGTTCGGCGAGCCCCAGGCCCCGGTGGATTTCCGCTTCCTGGCCATCGGGACTCATGGAACCAACACAGAGGCAGTTGACCCGGGTATGGGGAGCAAGGGCCTTGGCAAGGGAACGCACCACAAACAGCAGCGCCGCCTTGCTGGTACCATAGGCAATGGCTGGCGGCAGGGGCGTGAAGCCGCCGCAGCTTTCCACGGAAATGATGCTGCCTTCGCCATGTTCCTGCATGTCCGCCGTGGTCAGTTCGGCCAGGCGCCAGGTGGCCAGCACGTTGACATCCATGGCTTCTTTCCAGACCTCGTCGGTATTGTCCCAGATGCCCCCGCCGTCCTTGCCGTAGACAACGCCGGCGGCGGCATTATTGAAGACAATATGGATCGGGCCGAAATTGTCATGGGCGGTTTTGACGAGCTTTTCCAGGTCTTCCCGCCTGCCGGCATCCACGGACACCGGGACGGCACGACCCCCGTCTTTGGCATTGATCTCCCCGGCGATGCGCTCGAGCCGGTCCATGGAGCGGGCCGAAATGACTACGTTGGCCCCCAGTTCGGCGTAGGCCTTGGCGACGTGTTCGCCGACGCCGGGGCCGACACCGGTAAGGATTGCGGTCCGACCATCGAGGCGGAAGCGGTCAAGTACAGAAGCCATAATTTCTCCTCATTATCCAATTTATCGATCGTTTCGCTGGCCGATTATTGCACAGCGAGCGCGGGTATTGCTGTCCACATATTCCACACCGCTGACACTTGATCCAGGTGGAAGCGTTGAGACCGGGCGCCGTCGCGGCAATTCTGCAAAAGGCACACTAGGATCCATGCTCCCGGAAAAGGGGATAAAGGGTGCCGATTTACGGGGTTGTCACTTGTTGACCGAGCTGTACGGTCAATGGTGTGTGCTGTCAATCCGCAGCTCTTCGCCGAGCCTCGCCTGTCGCTTGACGGTCAAATGATGGGCTTATAGGATCAGCGGCTGTTTTGGGCAAGGGTCCCGGAAAATTCATGGAGCAAACTCAGGCCGTGAGTCAGAAAGAGGAACGGCGTCGGCGCATACTGGCTATTGCCCTGGATGCCTTTCTGGAGAACGGTTACAGCCGTACCTCCATGGCTACCATCGCAGCCCGCGTTGGTGGTTCCAAGGGAACCCTCTATAACACCGTAAAAAACAAGGAAGAGCTGTTCATTGCCTGCATTCGGGCTTTTGTCGAAACCCATTCGCAAACGCTTTTCGGCGCCATCGAACAGGGCGGTAAGCCACGGGATGTGCTCACCACCTTCTGCCGGCTCTTTCTCAACGCCATCATGTCTGAAACCGATCTTGCCCTGAATCGTCTCGTGATTGCCGAGGTGGACAAAATTCCGGCCATCGGGAAAGCCTTTTTTGCCAATGGTCCGGAGTTCGGGGCACGGCATCTGTCAGCCTATCTCGAGGAGGCAATGAAATCCGGTGACCTGCGCAAGGACGACCCGGTAAAGGCGGCGAAAGTTTTGTTCGGTTTATGCCAGTCAGGTGTTTACCAGGAGGTGCTGTTCAATGTTTCATCGCCGCCCGCCCAAAAAAAAATCGCCGGGGAGGCGAGACATGCGGTGGCCGTATTCATGGCCTATTATGGAAATGCCTGACCGGGAAACACACCGGGATATCCCACACTGGCATCGCTGTGGCTTTGTGGCGCCTATATCGTAACCTGTCGCTTTTTGCCAAGTGAAAACGCTTTTCCCCGGATGTGCCGCCCTTTAGACTGAATCTGATGCAGTGAATAGCCGCGGCCGGTATTTCTTTATCTTGCGGCGACGCTGTGCCAGCCCGGTACGACGGGTTTATTCTCCCGGGCCGGGTATCGACATAGGAGAAGGAAAACAGAGCATGAGTGACGACACGATTATCGATATCCGGGATCTGCACGATCCGCAATTGACGGAACTTCAGAAGACCGTACTCGAGCAGGCCGGGGCCCACCCGGTGGCGTTTACCGAGGAAGCGGTACTGGAAGCGGCAAAGGCCGAAACAGGTCTTTCGGACTTCGGCGATGAGGATTTCCGGGAGCGCCTGCGGGTCTGGCTGCGGGCCATCGACGAGGATGAGGGCGCATCGGCGGTTACCCGCATCAATTTGTTCCAGATGACGGTGCGTTATGCCGCCACGCGTCTGCGCCTGGAAGACCTGATCAAGCGGCATCCGGAAATACTCGATATTGAAATAGACCGCCCCATCATTGTGGCCGGCCTGCCCCGTTCCGGCACCACCCACCTGCTCAATCTAATCAGCGCCGACAGCCGGCTGCGATCGCTGCCCTGGTGGGAGGCGATTGCGCCCGTTCCGGCGCCGGAGGACGAGGTGGCTCCCGGCGAGACCGATCCCCGGTGGACCCGGGCGGCGGAAGGCTGGCAGCAACAGGATGCGGTCCTGCCCTATATGAAGGCCATGCACGAATTTTCCCCGGATCACGTCAGCGAGGATATCGAGTTGCAGGCCATCGATTTCTCGTCCTACCTGATCGAGTGGCTGGCCATGGTGCCCCGTTGGCGGGATTATTACCTGAGTCACGACCAGAGCGGCACTTATGCCTATCTCAAAAAAGCGCTCCAGGCACTTACCTGGCTCAAGGGACCCAACCGCTGGGTGCTCAAGTGTCCGCAGCATATGGAGCAGCTTCCTGTGCTCTACAAGACCTTTCCCGATGCCACCTTCGTGATCACTCACCGGGACCCGGTGGCGTCGATCCAGTCGGCCATTACCATGTCCTGCTATGCCGCCCGCATACTGCGCAAAAGCGTCAATGCCGACGAGCAGGCGGAATACTGGATTGATCGCTATGAGCGCCTGCTGCAACGCTGCGTCCGGGATCGGGACCTGCTGCCCGAAAGCCAGACCCTCGACGTCTATTTTCACGAATTGATGAGCGACACCGACACCGTTTTGCGGGAAATCTACCGGAAAGCGGAACTCCCTCTCACCGATGACGCCCTGGCGGAACTGCACGACTTTCTCGACAGCCATCCCCGGGGAAAACATGGGCGCGTCGTCTATGACCTGCGCCGCGACTTTGGTCTCGAACCGGCGGATGTGCGCAAACGATTCGATTTCTATTTTGAAAAATTTCCGGTACGGGAAGAAGTCAAATAACCAAAGCGCCCGTCTGCCGCCCTTCGCCCAAGACGATGACCGCGGCAGTCGGCCTGCCAGCCAGGTGCGCAAAAGCCGCTGCGGCCAGCTTGGCGAGAGAGAGTAGCAGGTCGGTATGAGAGGGCTCAGCGCCCGATTTTATAGGGCTCGAGAGGACCGCTGCGGGGCACCGAGGACAGAACGGTACCCAGTTGCGGCATTTGCGCAATAAAGTTGCGGAACCCTTCGCCACGAAAATGGTTCTGCAGGTCCGCTTCCGTTTCCCAGAGCTCGATCAGGTAAAAGCGCAGGGGGTCGTCCAGGTCGGCGGTAAAGCGGTAGGTCACGCAGCCGGGCTCGGCCCGGGAAGCGGCCATGGTTGCCCGCAGCAGTGCCAGAAAATCCTCCTTTTGGGCTTCCGTGGTTTCCAGTTCGACTTCGATCAGTATCATAATTTCCCCAAATAGACCGAAAAGCCAAGGCATTTGCCGTTTATACCGGGCAAAAAAAACCCGGATTTCATAGTGAAATCCGGGTTTTCGGTGTTGCCTTAGTAGGCGCCGGGGGGCGAGATGTTCTCCACTTCCAGGCGGTCCCTGGAGTAGATTTCATAGCCCACGTAGGGGATGTTGGTGACGTGGCGCAGGCCCACATGGACATCGCGCCAGTAGCGCTGGATGGGCTTGTCCAGGGAGAAGGACGAGGAGCCGGCCAGGAACATCAGGCGTTCGATGGCGCTGTGGATCAGGTCGGTCACCTGGGAGCATTGCCCCTTGTGTTGGCCTGCTTCAAGCGTGGTGAATTTTTTGCGCTCGAGCCCCAGTTCTTCCACCTGGCGGCAGGCATCGAGCATCAGTTTCTTGGCGCTGTCGATCTCCGACGCAGCCTTGCCCAGGTTGTACATGTAGTTGCCGGAGTCCGTGCGCTTGGTAATGGTGGTGGTAACGATCGGCTTCTTGGGTGCGTCTTCTTCCACCAGTTCGAGCATGTATTCGGCCGCGCCCACCAGCTGGGCCAGGCCGGTGGAGCGTACCATCGGAACGACCGGTATGTAGTCGGAGGGGGCGCCTACATGCTTCTTGCCCTCGTAGTGGTCGCCGAACGGCCGCTCGGCGGTGACCACCATTCTTTCGTCGGGGACGAAGACGTCCTTGGCGACGATGGTGTCGGAACCCGTGCCCTGCATGCCGGTCACGAACCAGGTGTCCTTGATGGTGCCTTCCTCGATGGGGAAGTAGGCCATATTGATGCCGGCGGTGACGGGCTTGCCGCTTTCCTCGTCGGTGATGACGCAGCCGGACTGTACCCAGTTACCTTGCCGGGAACCGGAACAGTAGGGCCAGGCCCCGTTGACGATATAGCCGCCGTCAACCTTCTCGGCCTTTCCGGGCGGGTTGTAAGCGCCACAGATCAGGACCTGTTTGTCCGGGTCGCTGGAAAACATGCTTTCCTGAAGCTCGTCGGTACCCAGGGTCGCCACCCAGGTCTGGCCGTTGAGGATTTGTACAACCCAGGAGATGGACGGGTCGCCCTTGGCGATTTCCATCTGCACCCGCGCGAAGCCGGTGGGCGAAATGCCCAGGCCGCCCCAGCGGGTGGGCTGGAGCATGCGGAAAATATTGTGTTCGTCGAGGGCATCCACCACTTCCTGCATGGGAGAGCGTTGTTTTTCCCCCATGGGTGCGTTTTTTTGCAGCAGTGGCCGCAGTTCCCGCACGATTTCGATCAGCCTGTCGACTTTTTCGTCACCGGGAAAGCCGGTGTTTTGTGTGCTGTTCATAGTCATTGCCTTTGTCATGCTGGAGTTACCTTTGCTGTACCGATTGTGGGGGTTATGGTGCTCTACAAAGCGGGACGACGGAAAATTCCAGGCGGTGCCTTAACCGAAAGCTTATACCAGAGGCTCTAAGGAATCCATGTCGTTGCGCGTGTTGCCGGCAGCCAACAATGCTTTCCAGTTTCTTCGCCTGTCACAATAGAAATGTGAATGAGAGCGATTGTACATTTTAGACATTTTCAGTGCAATATTCCCAGTCACCGAGTGAAGCGTCATCGGATCATTAAGTCGGCCTCCGGCGCGAGAAATTCGGCGGATGACGGGAGGGGGCTGGCCCGGACGCACATGGCGACGCGTAGCCGGAGGGTGTATTGGTCAAAAAAAGCCCGGCGGGTGCCGGGCTTAATCGTATGCTACGCGGAGTCTTGATCAGAAGTTGTACCGGGCCTTAATGCCGTAGTAGGCCTGAGCCTGGCGGGCGACACGGCCGTACTGGCGACCGATTACGCCCACCGCGGCATCGCGGTTGTTGACGAATTCCTCGTCGCCGACATTCTTGCCGAACACCATGATCTGGTATCGGCCGGCCTTGTCCTCGATACCCAGGGTCACGTCGGTGACACCGTAGTCGTCCTGCTTGGTGAGCGGATCGTAGGTGAGCTTGAACTGGATATCGTCCTGCCAGGTGTAGCTGGCCTGCACGAAGGCGTCGAAGGGCATTTCGTCGAGCCACAGGTCATAGCGGGCGGAGACCCGGTAACTCAGGTCCGGCGCCGAGACGGCATCGTTGCCCGATACATCCTGGGCGTCCATGGTGCCGTCGCCGTTGTTGTCGATAGTGCAGCCGGCGGCCATGGTCTGGCCCGGATAGCAGGGCTGGACCAGGTCCTTCATCTCCGTATCCAGCAGCGTCGCCGCCAGATCCAGGGTCAGCGACTCGGTGGCAAGCCAGGTGATATTGGCCTCCAGGCCCTCGGAACGCAGGGTGCCGGCGTTGAAGGTCTCGGTGTTCACCGTGCCCGGCACCAGGCGGGAGGTCTGCAGGTCGTCCACTTCCTGCCAGAACAGCGCCAGGTTGGCGCGCAGGGCATTATCGAGCCAGCTGGATTTCATACCCAGTTCGTAAGCCTCGGCCACCGAGGGGTAGACGATGCTGTTGTCGAAGTTGGCATTGCGTCCGAAGTTGACCCCGCTGCCGATAAAGCCCCGGGACGCGGAAGCGTACAGGTTGACGTCGGGCGTCACGTCCCAGGAAACACCTATGCGGCCTGACCAGTCCTCGGAACGGTCGTCCCGCTCGAAGTCGGTGACCTGCTGGATGAATCCGAAATCTCTCTGCAGCGCGGGCAGGTCGAGGATCACGTCGTCACTGTTGAGAGCGTCGAAGTAAGGCGCCGTGGCCGGTCCCCGGATATTGCGGCGGAAGTATTCCAGCTCAACGTCTTCACGGGTCCAGCGCAGGCCCCCGAAAACGCGCACTGTATCGGTGATATGCCAGGTGGCGTCGCCGAAGGCGGACCAGTTCTCCCACTGGGCTTCGGTGCTCAGGGGGTTGGCATCGAACCAGAAGGAGGCGATACCTTTGAGCGGTGAAGGATCGGGACCAAGGAAAATATCTTCACTGAAGACAATGGGCACTTCGTTTTTGGAGTCATCGGTATAGAGCTGGTAAAACCCGCCCAGGATCCACTCGAAATCGCCGGTGAAGCCCTCCAGGCGCAATTCCTGGGTGAAGTAGTCGGTCTTGAAGACGATGGGTGTCTCGCCCGGGTTGGGATTGTAGTTTGAACTCTGGAAGCCGAAGATTGGAAGCACCGGGTTCATGATGTTGGCCGGGCTGCCATCGACGTCGATATCGCTGTACAGGTCCCATGCCCGGTAAGAGGTGATCGACTTGAGCGTGACATCCGCGTTCAGGTCCCAGGTCAGGTCGGCGCCGATACCCCAGTTTTCGGTATCGGATACGTTTTCCGCATTGATATTGACTTCGTAGAGGTCGTCCACCACGGCCCGGCCGGCGGCGATATCGCCGTTGCCCATGGCCGCCAGGCGTGCCTGGCCCAGGGGACCGTCTTCGACCTGCATGATAACACTGGGAGAGATGGCCGAATCCTGGCGCCGGTACTCCGCGGACAGCAGCAGGCTGGCATTGTCGGACAGGTCGATGTCGAGCTTGCCGAGCAGGCCCCAGCTGTCCTCGCCGCCCATGTCCTCGCCACCGGGGTAGTTGTTGTCGATATAGTCGTCCAGGTGCTTGGCATAGCCGGCCAGACGGCCGCGCACGGTTTCGCTGAAAGGGCCGCTGACGGCGAAGCGGGTGACGTATTCGCCGTCGTCCGTGGCGCTGGCTTCAACGTAACTTTCGAAGTTGTAAGTGGGCTTCTTGCGCACCACGTTGATGGCGCCGGCGGTGGCGTTGCGGCCGAACAGGGTGCCCTGGGGACCGCGCAGTATCTCGACCCGCTCGATGTCGCCCAGTTCCGCCTGGAATTCACCCACCCGGGCCAGGGGCACACCGTCCACCACAAAGGAAACGCTGGGCTGGATACCGCCTTCCAGGGCGAACGTATTCAGCCCGCGCATGCCGAAGCTGGAGCCGAAAGGCGCGAACGCCTGCTGGAAATTCAGGGAAGGGTTGGCCAGGGCCAGGTCGGTGGCGGTTTCGATCTGGGCGGTGCTCAGCTCGTCGCCGGAAATGGCCTGCACGGAAAGCGGCACGTCCTGGAGGCTCTGCTCGCGTTTCTGTGCGGTGACGACAATTTCCTCCAACGCCGCGTAGCCGGGGGCGGCTGTGGCTCCGATCGCTACTGCAAGCGCAGAGCGGACAATAGATGACTTCTTCAACATCTGTGACTCCTCTTGGTTTCAGTTTTGGGTATTTTTTATAAGGCGTGGGGGATCCGCCCCGGCGAGGGGAGGCGTGATCTCCTGATTTGGCAATTTGTCGGGCCGTTGCGCCGAAAGCTGACAGTCCTTCGAAGCAAGGCGGGGGGATTCTAGCCCAGGTGCCCCCTACCTGTGAAGACAGAAGGGACAAAAAGTGTTCATCGTGACATTTTTGCGGGGAGTGTTCCGGTGGCCGTGCTTTTGACCGGCACGACGAGGCAGAAAATAAAAGACAATGCAATTCCCTGAGTGGCGGCAGCCCGGAAGGTAAGCACGCTCGCAATTATTTCCTGCGTCCCGGTTGCGACTGTCTGACTGTCTGGCGACAGCAAAAACCGTTTTCCGGGATATCCCCTGCTTGTAACCTGTGTTTGTACTCTACACCTCTATTCGTAAAACAATTAATCACCTCAGAGGGGGGGCTTATGTTCAATCCAAATTGTTTCGTTCCCGATACTTTCTTTCGATGCGCGTCTGCGGTTCTTCTGGCGTCACTTGCAACGACCGCCTATTCCCAGAACCAGCAAGGCGGTTCAAGGGCTGTCCTCGAAGAAATTGTCGTTACCGCCCGCAAGGTGGAGGAATCCCTGCAATCGACGCCGGTGGCGGTCTCTGCCATCACGGAAGAGCAGATGAGGGTCCAGCAGATCGGCGACCTTGCTGATGTACAGAAGACCGCGCCCAACCTGCAAGTCGCCACGGGCGGGCCGGGCGGGGCCAACGTTGTCTTCGCCTCCCTGCGTGGCCAGTCCAGTCTCGTCGGCACCATTGCCGGTGATCCGGCCGTTGGGGTCTACCTGGACGGTGTCTATGTGGCCCGTAACTCGAGCCAGCTGGCGGACATGATCGACATGCAGCGGGTCGAGGTGCTGCGCGGTCCCCAGGGCACCCTGTTCGGGCGCAATACCACCGGCGGTGCGATCAGTCTGCTCACCAATAAACCCACGGATAAACTCGAGGGTTCGCTGGAGGTGCAACTGGGCAATTACGAGCACCGCGAAATAACAGGTGTGCTCAACGTGCCGGTCAGCGACAACCTGGCCACCCGCTTTGTCTATCGACATTCCGAGCATGATGGCTACGGCGACAATGATTTTCTTGGCGAGGACGACCTCAATGACGAGGACCTTGATTTCTATCGCGTATCCGCCCTGTACACCGACCCGGGCGGAGACTGGGACCTGACAGTAACCTTCGACCAGACCGACCGAAAAAGCGGCGGGCAACTGGCCGTGTTGACCGGTGTCGCCGACGCGGCGGTTGCACCGTTCAATGCACTTTTCCCCACATCGCTTCCCCGGGTATTTGCCGGATTGATGGGCGAGGATATCGATAATTACCTCAATTCCAACTCCGATTTCTGGACCAATTTCGCCAACGAAGACCAGTACATGGACCTCACGACCCGGGGGGTTACCGCCACGCTCAATGTGGACCTGGGCTGGGGTGATTTTAAATCCATCACCGGGTGGCGGGATCTGGAAGAAACCGGTTTTAATGACAATGACGGAACACCCCTTACCCTGCTCAATACCGACCTGCTCAACGAGCAGGAACAGTGGTCCCAGGAATTCCAGTTGTCCGGCGGCAAAGGCAAGCTGAGCTGGATTGGCGGTCTGTACTGGTTTGAGGAGGACGCGTCGCAGTTCACTGTCTCGGTGAATTTTGTCTCGACGCTGTTTGCCTTCCTGGGCACGGGGCAGTTCATCGAGAGCTTTCCCAAGAACGATGCGGATGCGCTCAACACGTCCCGGGGCGCCTACGCGCAGGTTTACTACGACTTTACCGACAGCCTTACTCTCACCGTGGGCGCCCGCCATACGGTGGACGAGCGTGAAGTGACCCTGAAAAACCTCGACTCCATCGGTCCACCGCCGGTGTGTGACGACGCTCTTTCGGCGCTGTTGCCGCCGGGAGCGCCCTGCGCACTGGAAAGGGACGTGGATTATGACTACTGGTCGCACCTTATCGGGCTTGACTGGCAGGTTTCAGACAATCTTTTTCTCTATGCCAAGACCAGTCGCTCTTTCCTGGCCGGCGGTTTCAACATCCGCCAGGGCTCCACGCCGGCGTATGAGCCCGAAGAAGTACGGGATGTGGAACTCGGCGCCAAGACCGACTGGCTGGACGGGCGCGTGAGGGCCAACCTGGCCATCTTCAGTGCCGACCAGAAGGGAATCCAGCGTCAGGTCAGCCGTTTTATCGGGGGTACGCCCACGACATTTGTCGCCAATGCCGGGAAGTCGACCGTGGAAGGCGTCGAACTGGAACTCAACGCTCTCTTGTGGGAAGGCATGGAAGCGCGGCTGACCGCCGGCTGGATAGACGCCGAATACGATGAGTTTACCGAGGAAAGGCTGATCGACGGTGACCAGGTGATTGTCGACCGTTCCGATGAGGAGATTCCCCAGGCGCCGGAACTCACCTATTCTATCGGGCTCACCCAGCGGTTGTCGCTGGCACTCGGTGAATTGACGCTCCATGCGGACTATTCCTATATGGACGACGTGGTCTATTTTGCCACCACCGCCGACCCGGGCGCGTCGGCCCAACAGCAGCGATTGATCGCCGAGGGCAACGAGCTGGCCAGGCAGGACAGTTACGAGCTGGTTTCCGCCAAGGCCGCGCTGGCCCTGAAAAACAGCGGCTGGCGGTTCGAAATCTGGGGGCGGAACCTGACCGACGAAGAGTATTCGGTGCGACAGTTTGCCGATCTCTACGCCACCGGCCCCTTTGGCTATGCGTGGGGTTTTCCCGGCAATCCACGCACTTATGGCGCCACTGTGCGCTATGAGTTTTAGGGCCTGTTCACACTAATTGAATTACGCCTGTTGTGACTAAAAATTCGCCAATCGAGGCGCGAGGAGAGTAGTTTGGTTGTTCCAAATGAACGACGAGTAACGAAGAGTGGCGGATTTTTAGCCACAACCCGAAGGGCTGGAGCCCTTTTTGCCCCCAGCGTTGTTGTCAGTCGCTCATTTAGAATGACTAAACTTCGCTTCTTCCGTCTAGCTGGAGGCAAAAATGGCTTCCAGCAGGTGCAATACAATTAGTGTTAACAGGCCCTAAGTTGATGTCTTAACCGGTGTAGCTTAGCATCCCTCCGGCCCTGCCTGTTTATAATCGGCAGGGCCATCCTTATACAAGACAAAAAGGAGACGAGGGATGTTGAAGACCGGAGTAATCGGCCTCGGGCAAATCGGCGGCGGGGTGGCCGTGTGCCTGGCCCGCGCCGGACTGTTGGCGGCGGTGTACGATGTGCGGCCTGAAGCGGCGGAGGGGCTGGAAGGCGTGCCCGGCTGCGCGGCTTCTCCCGCCGAGGTTGCCCGCCAGTGTGATGTGGTTGTCGTCGCTGTGGTGGATGCCGACCAGGTGCGGGGCGTACTCAAGGGTGACAATGGGCTGCTCGCCGGCGCCCGGCCGGGAATGACGGTGGTGCTTCAGAGCACGGTATCGCTACCCGACCTGGAGGATCTCCGGGCCCTGGTCGAAGGCGGGCAAGGGGTGCTGGTGGACTGCGGCGTTACCGGCGGTACCCGGGCCGCGGACAAGGGGTTGGTGTCCCTGGTGGGTGCCGACCAGGAGACCTTCGAGCGTATCGAGCCCGTGCTGGAAGCCTTTTCCGCCGCGGTGGTCCATATGGGTGGTGCCGGCGCCGGCATGGCCGCCAAGATCGCCCGCAATGTGATTGTCTATTCCGTCTGGCGCGCCGGCCACGAGGGAGCGCTGCTGGCCGAGGCTGCCGGCGTCGACGTCAGGAAGCTGGCCGAGGCCATCGATATCAGCGCGGAGGCGGTGGGAGGCCCCACCACCTGGATGACACGTCCCGCGGAACCGGGTGATGATGAAGGCGAGAAGGCCCTGCGCCACCATGTCCTGGGATTGTTGACCAAGGATCTGGGAGCCGCGCTGTCGCTGGCGGAGGACCTGGGAGTCGACCTGCCCACAGCGCGTCTTTCCCGGGAATCCGCCAAAGAAATGTTGAAAATCGAGGAGTAACGAATGACCGATAGCAAAAAACAGGATGACTTGCTGGCCGAGGGCCTGCGCATGATGGACGAAGTCTACGGCCCCGGCGTCGGCGAGCAGACCAAGGCCGTGTCGGACATGCCTTTCCCCAGTGAAACCGTACGTCACCTTTTCGGCGAAATCTGGAACCGGCCACACCTGTCCATCCGCGACCGGCGGCTTTTGGTGATCGGCGCCACCGCCATGCTCGGCCGTGCCGACCTCATGGAGGTTCAGGTAAAGGGTGCGATCCTCAACGGCGAGCTCGACGACAAGCAACTGGAGGAGGCGGCGCTACACCTCGCTTTTTATACCGGCTGGGGCAATACCACCCAGACCTGGCGCGGTATCCAGGCAGCCAAGCAGAGTGTGGCCGAGGAACGCAAGAAAAACGGAGAATGACGGTAACAGGCAGCGATGCCCGGTTGCAGTTTAGTGCTTTTGCCGGCCAGACCCATCCTCGCGGCGCGAGTGCACAGCTTCGCGCAAGCGGTGTGTCCGGAGCGGCGACACCGGCGGTATGAGTGGCTCGACCGCTTGTCGATCCGGAAAAACGAGCGCCGTGCGCTGGCGGCGCGATTATGCCAGAGGGGAGGACTCGCCACTTGGCGGTCCCCGGTAACGAATAACAGGGAAAACATCGAGAGGAATCCATGAAAATCAATCTAGGTATGCCCCATTCAATGCGTGTCCCGGCCATGACCCAGGAATGGGAACAGCAGCTCGACGGTGCCGGTATCGGAAGGGCGATTCAGGTGGCCGACGAGCTGGGTTTCAACAAGGTGATGCTGGGCGAGCATTTTGTTGTGCCCCGGGAGCATATTGCGCTCTCCGGCGACCATTACTTTCATACCCAGGTTGCGCTGGCGTTTGCCGCCGGCCAGACCAAACGTATCAAGCTTTCCTCGTCGGTGAATATCCTGCCCCTGCAGCACCCCGCCGTACAGGCCAAGGCCTGGTCCACCCTGGACTGGCTCAGCGGCGGGCGTGCCGAGGCCATGTTCGGCGTGGGCTGGCTCAAGGAGGAATATGACATTCTCAATGTCCCTTTCCACGAGCGGGGCAAGATGTGCGACGAGTATATCGATGCCATGATCGAGTTGTGGACCAAGGAGCAGCCGAAATACGAAGGCAAGTATGTTTCTTTCGACAATATCGGTTTTGCGCCAAAACCCCTTCAGAAGCCCCTGCCCATCTGGTTCGGCGGCGATGCCAGGCCGGTGCTGAGGCGGGTGGGTCGTGTCGGTCACGGCTGGTCGCCATTCCAGACGCCCCCGGAGAAATTTCCGGAGTGTCTTGATTATATTCGCTCCCAGCCGGAATACGACGGTCGTCCCATCGAGGTGTTTTTTGCCCTGGAAATGCTCAACGTCGGCGCCCAGCACGAAATCAAGAACGATCCCAGGGCACCGGGGGGCTGGGACGTCAACAAGATCGTCGAGCAGTGTGAGTGGTTGAAGGAGTTGGGTGTCACTGAAACCATCGTGCCTCAACCGCCTCTCGACGGTCCCGAGGCGTACCTGGATCGGCTGCGGTGGGTGGCCGAGGAAGTCATGCCCAAAGTCAGGTAGTCGGCGCTGGCAGCCTGTCGGACTGGTCTGATCCGGGAAGTCCGGCAGGCTGCGCGCACAGGGGCCGGGCGGGGGAGCCGCGCCAGGACCACAAAAGGCTGTCGCTAACCCTCGTCCCCCCGCCCGAAGACGGGAGAGTTCCAGTGCCTTCGGAACGCCGCGCAGATATTTCCCGGGTGAAAACACAGAGGCGATGTGATGAATAAATCCCCCATGACCGTTCCCAACAATGAAATTCCCTCCCATGTCCCGCCGGAGCTTGTCCGGGCCTACCCCCTCGGTGAGCGCAAGATCATCCTCGACAATCCCTTCGAGACCCTGATTCCGGAAGTCCACGAAGGCCCGGAGGTGTTTTTTGTCAAGGGTATCCACCAGGTCTACGGGGCGGGCTGGGTCGTCCGCCGGGCCGAGGATTTGCGGGCAATTTACGAAGACAACGAGCATTTCACCAAGAAGGGCTTCAGTGGTTTTGCCGCCGCCGTGGGCGAGGACTGGAGCGTTATTCCCACGGAACTGGAGCCGCCGCTGCACACCGAATTTCGCCGGGCCCTGAACAAGCTGTTCACGCCGAGAAAAATGGGCGAACTGGATGGCATGGTCCGGCAGCGGGCAAGGGAACTGATCGACCGGTTCAAAGGACAAGGCGAATGCGATTTCGTGCAGGCGTTCTCGGTGCCGTTTCCGGTAATGATTTTCCTGGAATTGCTCGGTCTGCCCGTGGACCGGATGGATCAGTTTCTCGAGTGGGAGCGCCAGTTACTGCATAGCAACGATGTCCAGGAGCGCGTCAAGGGTGTGCGTGCCGTGAAGGCCTATCTGCTGGAGGCCATCGAGGAGCGACGCCGGCACCCCGCCGACGACCTGATTACCAATGCCTTGAATTTGCAGGTGGAAGGCCGCTCCCTGACGCCGATGGAAGTGTTTGGGCACTGTTTTAATCTGTATGTCGGCGGCCTGGATACCGTCGGCACCAACCTGGGCTGGCACTTTTATCACCTGGCGACGCATCCGGAGTTTCAATACTCGTTGCGCGCCGATGCCAGGCTGGTCAAGCCGGCCATTGAGGAGTTGTTGAGGGCCTACGCATCCGTTACCACCTTCCGGATTTGTACCAAGGAAACGAAAATCCGGGGGGTGACCATCAAGCCGGGGGACAAGGTGGCCATGGCGACACCATTGGCGGGGCGGGACCCCGAAGAATACGACAGGCCGCAAGAGGTGCGGGTCGACCGTAACCCCCGCCACCTGTCCTTTGGCGCGGGCATCCACAGTTGCCTGGGGCTGCACCTGGCCCGTCGGGAATTGACGGTTGCAATGGAAGAGATGTTTGCCGCCGTGCCTCCTTTCCGGGTCAAACCGGGAGCGGAAATCCCTTATTTTGTCGGGGGCATTCACCACCTGGAAGCATTGCCCATCCAGTGGTAGGTTAATGGTCTGTCGACATTCAGGTTTGTTGGCCCTGGTTTAGTCCAGACTGTAGCCGAAGCTGTTGGTGACGTGGCGACCCTTGCCCGGACCGTACACCGCTTCCAGCTGCTTGACCAGGATTCGGGCCCGGGCGAGCATCAGGCGGGCCAGCAGCGGCAGGGCGGCATCGGTGTCCCGGGCCAGGGCGTATTCCATCAGTTGCCGGCGGTCCGCCAGCAGGGTCGGGGCCCAGGGCGCGGACAGGCGCTGGTAGCGCTGGGTCTGGACAACGAGCAGATTGCGCACACGCATCAGCCAGGGGTTGTCGCAGGCGGCGATCAGGGCGTCGTAGAAATGGCTGTAGGCTTCGATATAGGTTTCGCTGAACCGGTCGCCCTCGCAGCTTTCGGCTTTGGAGGCGGACGACAGGCGATGAAAGGCGGCGACAATACCGGATTCCCAGTCCAGGTCGCCCACTTCCATGGCCCGCTTCAGGCACAGGCATTCGATCTCGCTGCGGGTGGTGCTCAGGCTCCATAGGTCGTCGCTGGACACCGGCATGACCCGAAAGCCCCGCTGGGGCAGGGATTCCACCAAACCCTCTGCGGTGAGTCGGGAAAGGGCTTCGCGGACGATGCCCTGGCTTACCGATAGCCGCTGGCAGAGGTCGGCGATGCGCAACCGTTCCCCGGGGGTGAACCGGCACTCCAGCAAGTCCTTGCGCAACTGCTCGTAGGCGGTGTGGGTCATGCTCCGGCTGGCGGGTGCACTCATGCCGATTTCTCGCAATCCATCGAATAGGCCTCCAAAGTACTAAAAGTATTTAATCGATGTCAAAATCTACTTTCTGGACAGGCTTGCCTGGAGGCTGCTAGCATCCTGCTCGATCCATCTTACAGGAAGGGTATGGAGCAGGTCCCGACAGGCGGGCGACTGTGCCGGAAAAATAACGCGCGGAATAGAACATGACAAGGGGAGGTGAGGATGTCCAGCCAAAACGGCGATCGAAGCCATGATGCCGTCGACAGCCAGGTGAGAGAGTTATTGGATTCCGCGGCGCTTGACGAAGCGGATATTGCCGGCGTCAGGCCGGGGCTGGTCAGGGCCGTGGAGGCCCTGCAGCAGGAAAGGGGGTTGAGCCGGGCGGGCTACCAGCGCGCTGTCGAGCAGTTCCGGGACAACCTGCGGCGTCTTTCGCTGATCGGGCAGGATCGCAAGCGCTATCCCGAGATCGCCAACGAGCAGATCAAGGCACCCATCTTTATTCTGGGTCTGCCCCGGTGCGGTACCAGCATGCTGCATGCGGTGATGGCCACGGACCCGAATTTGCGGGCCCCCCTGATGTGGGAAGTGGCGGCGCCCTCGCCGCCGCCGGAAAAAGCCACGTTCGACAGCGATCCCCGTATCGCCGCCTTCGATGGCTACGTGGCAAGCGAGTTTACCGGCAAATGGGCCGATGTCCTCAAGGCCCACCCCATCGGTGCCCGGATTCCCCAGGAGTGCGGCATGATCCTGGAAACGGCATTCTGCGGGGCCAACCCGGTGATGCTGTTCCGCCTGCCCGCCTTCTACCAGTGGTACAAGGAAGCCGATACCACCTTCGGCTATCAGGTGCACCGGCGCTGGCTGCAGCACCTCCAGTGGCGCAACCCCAGGGATCGCTGGGTGTTGAAAGTCCAGGAGCACATGTATCACCTGCCGGAATTGCTGAGTGTCTATCCGGACGCGGTTTTTATTCAGCCGCACCGGGATCCGCGTACGGTCATGGCCTCCATCTCACAACTGATTATGGTCCTGCGCAGTGTCAGTTTCGGGGACCAGGATCCCCTTGCCCTGGGGCGCGAAATGCTGCACCTGTGGCATGACGGCCAGGAAAAGATGATGGCCTACCGCCAGGCGAATCCCGATCTGCCCGTCTACGACCTGAGTTTCAGGGAACTGGTCGGCGATCACGTGGGCACGGTACGCAAAATCTATGAGCATTTCGATATGCCGTTTACCGCCGACACCGAGCGGGGAATTCGCCAGTGGCTGGCGGACAACCCCGCCGACAAACACGGCAGGCACAGCTATCAGTTGTCCGACTTCGGCCTCACGGAGGCGGAAATCGAATCCGTCTACGGCGACTATATGGATACCTACCGGGATTACATCTAGCGGAGAGTAAAACGATGAGTGAAATGAAGGAATACGTTTTGGTGGTCCACAGCAACCCGGCGCCGGGGCGGGAAGCGGAATACAATGACTGGTACAACAATCAGCACCTCAAGGACGTGCTCGCCCAGCCCGGCTATACCGCCGCGCGCCGTTTCAAGCTCACCGGTTTCAAGCTCGACGACGCCATGCCCGACCCTTCCCATCAGTACGTGGCCTTCTACTACATGAAAACCGATGACCCCGAGCGGGAGCTCAACGCCATGAAGGAGCGCGTGGAAGCGGGCATCATCGGCCTTACCGAGGCCATGGCCCCGGATTTCCTGGCCTACTGCTACGAAGCAGCCAGCCCCCTGGTCGAAGCGGGGGAAATGTAATCATGGCCGATAAAATCCGGGTCGGCGTTATCGGTGCCAACCCCCAGGGCAGTTGGGGCACTGTCGCTCATCTGCCGGCCCTGGCGGCCCTGCCGGAATTCGAGGCGGTGGCGGTGGCCACCAACCACCGGGAAACCGCCCAGGAGACAGCCGGCAAA
>DGNJ01000113.1:212-5838 GCA_002388905.1 Cellvibrionales bacterium UBA4495 | reverse complement strand
GCCCTGGAGGCCGGCAAGCATGTCTACTGCGAGTGGCCCCTGGCGAAGAACACGTCGGAAGCGCTGGCGCTGTCGAAGGCGGCCGAGGGCGGGGGAGTGGTGCACAAGATCGGGCTCCAGGCCCGTCACTCGCCGGTACTGGAACGGCTCAGGGACCTGATTGAGGAAGGCCGTATCGGCCGGGTGCTGTCCTGTGCCCTCAACCATTCCGTGGACTGGATGCCGGTATTGCCGCCGGGCATGACCTATCTCCAGGATTTTTCCACCGGGGCCCATATGCTCAGCATCCCCGGTGGCCACTCCATCGACGCCCTGTGCTGGCTGCTGGGGGAATTCGGCGAGCTGTCGGCCACGGTCAAGACCCAGATCCCGGAGATCGACGTGGCGGGCACGGGCGAAAAATTTCCCCGCACCTCGCCCGACCAGGTGCTGGTCAACGGTGTCCTCGAGACCGCTGTCGTGGCCGGTATCCGTATCCAGGGGGCGCCCAGCCACGGTACCGGCATGGTGTTCGAGATCAACGGCGAGAAGGGCGACCTGGTGGTAAAAATGGCGCCGGGTGGCCGCGGCATCCAGATGGCCGATCTCAGCCTCTGGGAAACCACGGGGCCGGGAGAACTGACGCCGGTGGAAATTCCCGGGCATTATTACGGTGTCCCGAAAGCCATTCGCAGCGGCCCTCCCCTGAATGTGGGTCGAAGCTACCTGGCCCTGGCCGGTGCCATACGGGACGGCGCGCCGGTACCCGATTTCGGTACCGCTCTGAACCGGCACCGTACCCTGGACGCGGTGGTCCAGTCCGCCGAGCAGGGCCGCCGGCTGAGGCCGGAAAAGGGTTGATACCCGGCCGCTCGGTCGACCCGGCAAAATGATTGGGCAAGGGAGGATTCACCATGTCGCGTCTCAAGGGCAAAGTCATTGTCGTAACCGGTGCCGCCACGGGTATCGGCAGGGGCATCGCCGCCGCCTGTAAAGAGCAGGGCGCGGAAGTGGTGCTGGTGGATATCAACCCCGACGTGGAGACGGTGGCCGGCGAGATCGGTGGCACCGGCCTGGTCCTGGACGTCACCGCCGGGGACAGCGCCGAAGAGGCCGTTGAAACGGCAATTCGCGAATACGGCGTGATAACGGGCCTGGTGAACAATGCGGGCCGTGTCGACGAGGCGGATATCCTGGAAACCGATGACGACCTCTGGACCCGGACCATGGCCCTCAACCTCGACGCACCCTATCGCTGGAGCCGGGTGGCGATACCGTCGATGCTCGATGCCGGCGGCGGTGCCATCGTCAATATCTCCACCATCGAGGCCACCCATGTCCGCCCCCGGCATTTTCCCTATGTGGTATCCAAAAGCGGCCTCAACTGCATGACCCGGGCCATTGCCGTCGATTTTGGCCGCCAGGGCATCCGCTGTAACACGATTTCCCCGGGTTCGGTGGATACCGAGATGTACGAACGCTATACCGCGCAGTATCCCGGCCTGCGTGAGCACCTGATCGGCCTCAACTATGCCGGCCGACTGGGGACCACAGCGGAGATCGGCGCCGCCGCTGTCTACCTGCTTTCGGACGAAACCCGTTTTCTCAACGGCCACGAACTGGTGGTCGACGGGGCCCGCACGGTGGCCACCTGAAATCACTCGAAAGGCAACGTCTCGGTATCGAGGCATTTATTTATCACTCATGGAGAAAACACGATGAGCCAGCGATTCAAGGATAAGGTTGCGATTGTCACGGGTGCCGCCCAGGGCCTGGCCCGGGCCACGGCGCTGGGCATGGCAAGGGAGGGAGCCTCCCTCTGCCTCGTTGACGTGAAGGAGGATCTGCTCGAACAGACCCGCAAGGAGGCCGAGGCCGAGGGCGCGGAGGTCCTGGCCCTCGCCGTCGACCTCTCCAGGCGCGATACCTGTATCGATGTGGTGAAAAAGACCCTGGCCAGGTTCGGCAAGCTCGATATCCTGTGCAATATTGCCGGCATCGTCCGGATCCAGCACGTCAAGGATGTGGATGAGGGTGACTGGAACCTGCTCCACAATGTCAACGTGGCGGCACCTTTCTGGATGTCCCAGGCGGCCATTCCCCACCTGATCAAAACCAACGGCAATATCGTCAACTGCGCCTCACAGTCCGCGCTCAAGGGGGCGGCCTATGTGGTCCCCTACAGCATGACCAAGGGCGCTATCGTAATGATGACAAAATCCATGGCCATGGAATTTATCAACGAACCTATCCGTATCAATGCCGTGTCTCCGGGCACCATGATCGGCACCGGCATGGCGGAGGGGTTCAGTTTTCCGGAAGGGGCCGACGAGACCCTGTTTGCCCGCTATTCCGGTATCCGGCCGCCCGCGGTGGCAGAGGACGTGGCCTCGGTGGTGCTTTACCTGGCGTCCGACGATGCGCGGGTGGTACACGGTGCGGTTTACGCCGCCGACAAGGGGACCACGGCGGATTGACCGGGTGATGAAGGAATTCCGTTTACAGCCCCGCTTCGCCGATATGGGTGAGAGGCACGTGCGCAGCACGGCGATCCCCGTTTGGTGCGAAGAGGCGAGGGTTTCCCTTTACGAGGAGGTTTCCCGGCGCGCTGGCGAAACTGCAGTTTTTGGTGTGGTGCGGCGTGCCGAATACGATTACCGGCGGGAACTGTATTACCGGGCCGAGGCGCTGATCCGCACCGCCGTCCAAGCTATTGGCACCAGCTCGGCGACGGTGGTGCAGGAAATCTGGCAAAACGATCAGTTGGCGGTCCGCGCCCTGGTGGTACTGGTCCAGGTAAACAGGGTTACCGGAGAAAAACTGCCCTTATCCACGGCGAGCCGCATTTACCTTGAGGAACTGATGTCGGCCGACGGGACCGGTTGATCGCTTCGGTGCTCTCCTAGTCGCGCCCCAGGTTGAACGCATCGGCGAGCAATTCGTAGGAGCGTTTGCGCTCCTCGAAGTCGTAGGTGATGGTCACCGTGGTGATTTCGTCGGCATCGTATTTTTCCGCCAGCCTCAGTATTTGCTCCCTGACCTGCCCGGGGGTGCCGATGGCGTCGTGCCGTCCGCGCTGGGCAATGTATTCCCTTTCCTGGGAACTGTAGGGGTATTGCTCCGCTTCCTCCACAGGGCCGATACCACTGAAACCGCCGCCGGTGACCACGCGCAGCATGGACAGCTGGCGGGCCAGTGCCAGTTGCCTGGCTCTTTCCTCGGTTTCCGCGCAATAGACATTGACCGTCAGGCCGGCATAGGGCTCCGACAGATTGTCGGAGGGGACGAAATGCTCCCGGTAGCGGCCGATAATGCCGGTCTCCATGTCCGGGTTGATAAACAGCGCGAAATTGTAGGGCAGGCCGAGCTCGGCGGCGAGCATGGCGCTGTCGGGGCTGGTACCGAGCATCCACACGTCCGGGTTGGTTTCCGGGCGGGGGAAGATTTTCGGCCGATAACGCTTGTTGGCCAGTTTGTCCAGCAGGTCCTGTGTCTGTTGGGGAAACAGGTGAAAGCGGGGATTGCCGTCGTGGGACAGTTCCCGGGCCGTGGCCATGTCCGCGCCGGGCGCGCGACCCAGGCCCAGGTCGATGCGGCCCGGAAACAGGGTGGCCAGGACCGAGGCCACCTCGGCCACCTTGAAGGTGCTGTAGTGGGGGAGCATGATGCCGCCGCTGCCGATGCGGATTTTCCGGGTCCGCGCGCCGATCGCGGCGAGCAGCACTTCCGGGGCGCTGCCGGCGTAGGCGGCGGTGCTGTGATGCTCGGACACCCAGAAGCGATAATAGCCGAGCCCGTCGGCCAGTTCCGCCAGTTCCACGGTTTCCGCCAGTGCCTGTTCCGGCGTACCGCCCTGGCGAACCGGTGATTGATCGAGGATGGAAAGCTTGATCGACATCTGTCTCGCTCTCTGTTTTCAGTGAAGTTTCCCGAATTCCCGGTCGGAAGCGGGAACGACGATCTGCAATTATTTTAGCATTACAGCCCTGGCTACGCAGGGGGGCAGGGCTTCGGCCGGTTGTCAGAGCACCTCTTCCACCAATTTCGCGGTCTCCAGGTCCTCGTAGGCGGTTGTCAGGCGCAGGTGGTTGAGGACGTTGATTTCCCAGCCGTAATTGACAATGGGGGTGGTCAGCCAGCCGTAGTACACGCCCCAGACCAGGGTGCGGCGGTATTCCCGCCAGGCCTCGTCGAAGGAAGGGGGTTGGCTGACGCCGAATTCCGCGAGGCGCTCCAGGTAGCGTGCCAGCAGGTCCCGCTCATGGTTGCGGCGCTGTTCGATGGACAGGGCGGTGGTGACCAGGTAGTTGACGTCGTGCATGCAGTAACCGCGCACCATCAACTGCCAGTCCAGGAATCCCCCCTTGTCGTCCGGCAGCAAATAGGTATTGCCCAGGTGGGCGTCACCGTGGACCAGTGTCCGGGGCAGGGTCGCCTGGTGTTTCTGCACGGCCATCATGCCGGCGCGCAACGCGGGGGCCGTCGTTCGCAGGCGCTCGACCATTTCCCGCTTGAACTGTACCGTGTCCACTTCGTGCTGTATCAGGGGAGTCGCCGCCTCGTTCTGGAGTTCGATAATGTCTCCCTCCAGGTGGGTTTGCACCCAGGCCATGTCGCTGTCGAAGCGGGGGCTTTGCCAGTAGGTGGCATGCAGCCTTGCCAGGGCATCGAGCAGTGATTCCACCTGGGCCAGCCCGATATCCCAGGTGACATTGGGAAACTCCGCACCCCGCCGGGTAACATCCTCCAGGATCAGGCCGAACTGCCCGGACTCGGGGTCATAGCTGCCGCCCAGGGTGAGTGGCGTTTCCATGTCCAGTTCCGGGCGCAGCCGGTTGTAGAAGTTGACCTCGTTGGCATAGAAGGGGGCGAGCAGCTTGCTCTCGTCCCGTGCCATCTTCAGCACCACGCGGGTGGGCAGGTGGTCGGGAGCACCGGCGCCGTAGCGCACCTCGAGGACGGCGCGCGCCGCGGTGGACACCATCTCGTCGCCGTAGCTTTTTGACTGCAGGACGTCGAAACCCTCGACGGTGACATCCGGGTAGAGTTGCCGAACCGTGGCGGTGAGTGTCTCCGGTTTCAGTTTATCGATATCGATGGGAAAAACGACCTGGGTCATGGGGCTCTCCTGGACAAGTGTGATTCTGGTTATGGGGGAAGCGAACCCAGACCTGCGTTATTGGCGTGGGTTCCCTGGCGAATCCTCGGAAAAGGCACCATAGCATGGGCGCCAATCCTTGAAAATATACTTTTTGGGAGTCACATGGTACTTTCACGGGCAGGTTGCCAGAGGCTGGGATTTCCCCTTTCCGGATGGCGGCCGAATACAGTCCACCACCACAAAACGCGGGAGAAGTTTCAGGATGCGGGATCTGTTTTCAGTCGCAGGTAAAACGGCGCTGGTGACCGGGGGCACCAGCGGTATCGGCAGAATGATCGCCGAAGGCCTGGTGGCCGGCGGTGTCGTCACCTACATCGTCGGCCGCAATGCCGAAACCTGCCGGGCGACGGCCCGGGAACTGTCGGCAAAGGGCACCTGTCATCCCCTGGTGGGCGATATCTCCACCAACGCGGGAATCGAGGGGGTAGTCACTGAATTAAGGCAGCGCGCGGACAGCCTCGATATTCTCGTCAACAATGCCGGCGC
>DGNJ01000113.1:0-181 GCA_002388905.1 Cellvibrionales bacterium UBA4495 | reverse complement strand
TCAACCTGAAGTCCGTCTTCTTTCTGACCCAGAAGCTGTTGCCGATGCTGCGCGCCGCAGCCAGCGAGGAGGATGCGGCCAGTGTGGTCAATATCGGCTCCGTGGGCGGGTTGCGGGTGGGCCCCAAGGAAAACTATTGCTACCCGGCCACCAAGGCGGGGCTTCACCATCTGACCGGCTC
>DGNJ01000116.1:62426-64730 GCA_002388905.1 Cellvibrionales bacterium UBA4495 | reverse complement strand
ACATTTAATTTGAGTCAATTCGAGGTCGCAAGCCGATTTGTCAGGCACGGGGCTCCCTGACTACCCTTAGGGGAGCTGCCGGCATTTCCGGGAGCCGGATCGGCGCGCCGATGGCGTCGACAATCCGGGGTTTTGAGGAGGTTTAATGAAGATTGGCGTGCCCAGGGAGATCAAGAGCCGGGAGTATCGGGTCGGCATGATTCCCGAAACGGTCCGGGAGTTGACCAGCCGCGGTCACGATGTGGTGGTGGAAACCGGTTGCGGTGCCGCCACGGGGTTTCCCGATGCCGACTACGAGGCCGCCGGTGCCGAACTGGTAGACACGCCGGAAGCGGTTTTCGAGCAGGCGGAATTGATCGTCAAGGTCAAGGAGCCCCAGGAAAGCGAAGCCCGCTTGCTGCGCGAGGGGCAGACACTTTTTACCTTCCTGCACCTGGCCCCTGACCCCGATCAGGCGCGCTGGCTTGTCGACAGCGGAGCCACCTGCCTGGCCTACGAAACTGTCACCGATGACGACGGCGGTCTGCCGCTGCTCGCCCCCATGAGCGAGGTGGCGGGCCGCGTGGCGATGCAGGCCGGCGCCCACCACCTGGAAAAGACCCAGGGGGGGCTGGGTGTGCTTCTCGGCGGCGTTACCGGGGTGGAGCCGGCCAGGGTCGTTGTCATCGGTGGTGGCACCGTGGGTGCCAATGCCGCGCAGATCGCCGTGGGCATGGGTGCCGATGTCACTATCTTCGACCGCTCCCTGCCGCGCCTCAACGAGCTCAATGGCTTTTTTCGCGGTCGCGCCCGTTGCCTGTATTCGACATCGGGCAAACTGGACGAAGCGGTGGTATCGGCGGACATGGTGGTGGGGGCGGTCCTCATTCCCGGTGCTGCGACGCCCAAGCTGGTTTCCCGCGACCAGGTGCGGCGCATGATCGCCGGCTCGGTGCTGGTGGACGTGGCCATCGATCAGGGCGGCTGTTTCGAGACATCCCGCCCGACCACCCATGACGAACCCACCTTCCGGGTGGATGATGTCATTCACTATTGCGTGGCCAACATGCCCAGTGCCGCGGCGAGAACCGCCACCATTGCCCTCAATAACGCAACCCTGCCTTTTATCCTGGCCCTGGCGCAAAAAGGCGTCGACAAGGCACTGGCGGACGATCCGAATTTCCGGGCCGGGCTCAATGTCCACCGGGGCCGGATCACCCATCCCGCGGTCGCGGAGGATCTGGGTTACGATTATGTGGCGCCGGAGGAGTTTTTCGACAAATAGCGGAATTCAGGTGCGGGCGGTGAAAATACCCCGCACCGGCGCTGGATAGCCCTCGATAGTGCGACTCGAATCCCGGGGGTCGAGAAAGTCGGCCAGGGAATGGAAGCGCATCCATTCTGTGCGCCGCTGCTCGTCGACGGTGGTGGGGCTGATATCCAGAAGTTTTATCTGTTCGAGTCCACAGTCCTTCAGCCAGCCCATTACGGTTCCGGGGGAGGGGATGCCCCAGACATTGCGCATTCTGGCGTAGCGTTTTTCGGGTACCAGCAGCGGGCCCTGGCTTTCGTCCACCACCAGCGTTTCCAGGATCATTTGACCGCCCGGTTTCAGGCAGCCGATCAGTTCCCGAATGTGGGCGACGGGATCGCGCCGATGGTAGATCACCCCCATGGAAAAAACCGTATCAAAGGCCGCCAGGCCCGGTGGGATGTGCTCGATGCCCAGGGGCAGGACGTCTGCGGGGATATCCCCGCAATAGCGCTTCAAGGCGTAAAACTGGTGAACGAACCGGGGCGAAGGATCGATACCGATGACGCGGCGAGCGCCGGCGCCGAGCATGCGCAGGCAGTGGTAGCCATTGCCGCAGCCCACGTCCAGCACCAGCCGATCATCGAGGGGCGCCAGGCCGCTTACCAGGCGATCCCACTTCCAGTCCGAACGCCACTCCGTATCCAGGTGCAGTCCAAACAGATTGAACGGCCCCTTTCGCCAGGGATGGAGCGACATCAGGGCTTCCCGCAGTCGCGCGCGTTCCCCGGCCCCGCAATCGCCGGCAGCCCCGATTCGGACATCACTTTCAAAGTCGAGAGTGGAGGCTGTCAGGTCCGGCAGCGCAGCCAGTGCGGCCCGCCATTGGGGCAGGTCGCCCCAGCGTTCGGGGCTGAGGCCCTGATCCAGCTGGCCCGGCAGTATTTCCGCCCAGGGAGCGAATTCGGGGGCTGTTTGCAACCAGTCCAGGAACGGCTGGAAATCGGGCATGGCTTTTTGGCTTTGGCTTGACTGTGGCTTGAGGCTTGCCAGGGGCCGCGCAATGCAGCCGG
>DGNJ01000116.1:45898-62361 GCA_002388905.1 Cellvibrionales bacterium UBA4495 | reverse complement strand
CAGGTGTTTGAGGACCCCCAGGACGTGGAGGCCAAAGGCCACCAGGATGACTGTGGCACCGGCCACATGAAAGGTTTCGGCGATCTCGTGCACGGTTTCCGATCTGTCCATGATCGCCGGTACAACCGTAACGCCAAAGACCTGAATGGGGTTGCCGGTGGACAGGACGGTGATGGGGCCGCTGACAAGCTGTACCGCCAGTGCCGCCAGCAATACCAGGGGTACCCAGTAGGCCAGCCATTGCAGCAACGGTGCCTGGGGTGCGAGGGCGGGACGGACATTGGCCAGGCGCCAGATGATACGGGCCCAGAAGATGACATACAGGGACATGGCAATGGACACATGGAGCATAAGCAGTTCGACTTCCCGCTCCTCGGTGGCCGCCTCGTCCGCCGATACACCGATGACGAACAGGGTGATCATGCCTGCCGCAACGATCCAGTGCAGGGCAATGGTCAGCCAGCTGTAGCCGGCGTTGGTGTCTTTGATACTCATCATTGTTCTCCGTTTTTCATGGGATTAAAGCGCTATCGGTGGTCTGATCACTGGCGATCCTTGATGGCGATCAGCGAGGCGAAATTAAAGCACTGGAACCACACGTCGACGCTGCCGAATCCAATGTCTCTGAGGCGCTGTCGGTGAGCGTTTAGGGTCTCCGGAATCAGTACCCTCTCCAGGGCCGTACGTTTCTGGCTGATTTCCAGGTCACTGTAACCATTGGCGCGCTTGAAACTGTGGTGCAGGTCGATCATCAGCTCGTTGTGATCGCTATCCTCGAATACCACTTTTTCCGAAAGGACCAGGATTCCACCGGGTCTCAGCCCCTGATAAATCCCGCTAAGCAGCGCCTGGCGCCGACCCGGGGGAATAAATTGCAGGGTGAAGTTGAGCACCACCAGTGAGGCGTCGTCAATACGCACATCCTCGATATTTGCGCAGATCAACCGTGTATCGACCGGCGGTGTATGTTTTTCGGCGTCCATGTCGAGGATTTGCCGGCAGCGCTCGATCATGTCGGGGGCGTTGTCCACCGCCACCAGGGTGCAGCCCTGCCGGTGAACACCGCCGCGAATAGCCAGGGTCGAGGCGCCCAGGGAACAGCCCAGGTCGTAAAGGCGGCTGCCCGGTTGCGCATAACGCTCGGCGAGGGTGCCGGTCATTGCCACTATGGTTTCGTAGCCGGGCACGGAGCGCCTGATCATATCGGGGAAAACATCCACCACGTCCCGGTCGAAGCGAAAGCCGGGAATGCTGAGCTTGGGCGTGGCGTAGAGGCTGTCTTTTGAGTGACCGGTCATGTCGATTCCCCCTGGCCCGGCTTTACCAGCAGGTCTGAGAGTCGCTCGCGAACCGCGTCGGGAATGCGGCGGGAGCGTTGTTCCCCGTAGTCGAAATAGACGAACACGGTGCGTCCCCGGGCAGCGAGCACGCCCTTCTGCCAGGCTTCCTGGTACACGGTCAGGGAGCGGTTGCCGATTTTCTCAACACCCGTGCGGACGGTGACATCGCTGCCGACGAATAACTGGCTTTTCAGATCCACCTCGAAGCGCGCCACGATCAATGGCCAGTCGTCGAAGGTGAGAGCGGGGTGGACCCGCTCAAAAATGCAGGTGCGGGCCGCCTCGAACCAGACGGGCAGTGTGGTGTTGCTGATATGGCCCAGGGCGTCGGTCTCGGAGAACCGGGGCCTGATTGTCATCTCTTCCATGGCCACGGGTTCTAAAGCGTATGCGCCTCAAGACCCAGGCCATCCAGCTCCGCCACCCGGTCTGGATGGGTGATCACCGCCGTATGGGCCAGTTCCGGGCGCAGGTAGGTGCCCGCAACCCGTTTCAGGTCCTCGAGGGTTACCTGCAGCACCCGGCTGCGGAAGCGCTCGCGCTTCTCCCGGGTATTCCCGTAAAGTTCGGCGTGGAAGGTCTGCTTGGCCTCTCCGGCGGGGGAGTTGGGCCTGTCGATGGCGGAGATCACACCCAGGATGGCTTCTTCCACCTGCTGGGCGCAGCCCTGCTGCGCTTCGAGCCATGTCAGCGACTTGTCGAAATCCCCGAGGGTGTCGGCATTGCGGGGGTCGCGATAGGAAAAGAAACGGAATGCGCCGTTATGATTGTCCTGGCTGGCGCCACCACCGTAGGCGCCACCCTTTTCGCGGATGGCCGTATGCAGGAAGCCGTTTCGCAGGAATCCGCCCAACACCGCCAGGGGTGCCGCGTCCGGGTGGCCGCCGGGCACCGTGGCGTAGGCCCTGGCACAGAAGTTCACCTGGGTGCTGGTTTTCCATACCGCGGCGACCCGGTGGCTGTGGTCACCGGGACTGAAAGGCCGGAAATCCTCCCCGGATACCGGCCCGAACCGGCTTGCCAGCGTATCCGTAAATTCGTCCAGTTTGTCCTCTTCCGCCACCGTCAGGTACTGGCGTGGCGCGGCATCGATCAGGCGGTGGATGCCGGCGAGTTCTTCCGCCAGCGCGGCGATATCCTCTCGGGCGGCGAGGCCGCGATCGATGGATTTGATGGTGCCGATACCGGCGAGTCCGCCCCAGCGGTGGGCAAGGGCCGCTCCCGGCCCTATGCCGCTGGCCGCGGCGGCCATGGCCAGGGCGTGGCCGCTGCCGGTAATGCTCATTTCCCGACGGCCGCGCAGTTGTGCCACCAGGTCCCGCAGCCGGTCCAGTTCGTCGAAGCGCACGTCGGCCAGGGTTTCCGCCATCAGGTCCGTGAGTTCGCCCTGATTGCGGGCGAGGCCCTTGGCCGAGAGCACCAGGTGGCCCTTGAGGGCGGAGATGTTTTCAGGGGCTCCCCGGGCGTGGGCAAAGGCGTGCAGGGCTCCGCATACCCGGGCCTGGCGTAGCTGGGTTTCCAGGTAGTCCTGTTCCCCGACGCCGAGTTCGGTGACGATATTGGTGTACAGCGGTAACAAATCGAGTTGCCTGTCGGTCAGGGCGGGCAGGTCGATAATCACCTGTTGATAGACCAGGCCATTGGTGCCGGCACTGTAAGTGGTCAGCGGCAGGGGCGCGTTCGTGTGGCCATGGGCGGGCGTATAGTCCATCTCCCGGGGGATGTCCGCCAGACCCACCTTGGGCAGGATGCTGTCGTCGTCCTTCTGCTCCTGGCGGGCATTCAGCGCCTGTGCCCTGGCCACGATGTCCTGTTTCTCCGAATCTGTCAGCCTGGCTCTGGTGGCGGCGAGACGGTCCATCTCGGCCCGCAGCCGGCGCGCGGAAAGTTCCGGTTCCGGCCGCATTGTCAGCCTTACCCGGTGCTGGTTGTCGAGCAGCAGTTCCCTGGTCAGGCGTTTGATGTAGCCATCGTCGGCGATATTTTCCCGAAGGCGGGCCAGGACCGGGTCCAGGTCCAGTTGCGCGACGGGATCGCCACGGTGGACGGTGCCGGTGAGGGCGGTCATCACCAGCTGCAGGCCGTAGGGGTAATGATCGCCGGTGATTTCCCGCTGCGACAGTTCCAGTTGGTGAAGGCTGGCCTCCACCTGCTGGCGGGGAATGCCCCGTTCCGCTACCGTCTCGAGAACCTCGAGTACCTCGGCTTCCAGGGCGGCGGCCTTGTCCGGGTCGCTGCCCTCGATACCGCAGCAGAAAGAGAGTTCCTTTTCCGAATCGTCGAGGCCGCACAGGGGCGAGGGTGCGGTACCCAGATCGGTAGTCTCCAGTGCCCGGAGCAGGGGGGAGGCGCTGTTGTCGAGCAGGACACTGCACAGAAGATGGGCTTCCATGGCGGCCATCAGGTCGATGCTTTGGCCCAGTAGCCAGCCCAGGACGATATGGGTTTTACCGTCCGGGCTTCCCTCCTCATCGAAGGCATACGCCTCTTCCACACGGACCGGCGCCAGGTAGCGTTTCTCGTCCTCCACGGCGATATGCTCGTCGAGCCTGTCGAAGCGGGCGAGAGCCCTATCCTCGAACTTTTCCTGTAGCACGGCGGCGGGCAAGTCGCCAAACGTCATGAATATGGCGTTGCTGGGGTGGTAGTGGGTTTGATAGAAATCCAGCAACTGCTTATAGGTGAGGTCCGGGATGCAGGCCGGATCGCCGCCGCTGTTGTGGTGATACGTGGTGGTGGGGTAAAGGTATTTGTTGAGAGTCTGGTTCAGGGTGGCCGGCACGGAACTCATGGCCCCTTTCATCTCGTTGAATACGACACCCTTGAACGTCAGCTCCGATTCCGGGTTATCCGGCTCGGCGAACTCGAGTCGATGCCCCTCCTGGGCGAAGTCCAGGGGGTCGAGGCTGGAGAAGAAAACCGCGTCCAGATAAACATCGAGCAGGTTGAAGTAGTCCTTTCGGTTCTGGCTGGCAAAGGGGTAGGCGGTCCAGTCGGAGCTGGTCATGGCATTCATGAAAGTATTCAGGGAGCGCCGGATCATCATGAAAAACGGGTCCCGCACCTGGTATTTCTCGCTGCCGCACAGGGTGGTGTGCTCGAGGATGTGGGCGACGCCCGTGGAGTCCTCGGGCATGGTCCGGAATGCCACCATAAAGACATTCTCGGGATTGTCCGCGGCGATATGGATATGCTGCGCCTGTGTTTTCCGGTGGCGGTATTCCTCGACCAGGATATCCAGGGATTCGATACGCTGACTGCGCAGGTGCTCGAAGGCCGGGTGTGCGGTGGGGTGACTCATTGCGTCTCCGCTGTTGATTGGCAAGTGTTGGCGCCATTGTAATGCATCTGTCAGGGCTTTTGGCCCGGGGCTTGATTGCCTCGAGTCCGATAACATGGCAAGCTGAGCCACTGAATTCGGGGAACTTCTGATCCGCGTAGTGGTCTTTCCCTGTTCAAATACAATCTGCAACAGGAGGGTAACGATGGATTACCAAGCGATGTTTCGTACGGCGGCCATGACCGTGATTCTGGGCCTTGCGGGTTCGACGGCGCTGGCCGGGGACTGCGGCGAGCCGCCCGCCGAGCCCGCTATTGTCGATGGCTCCGAGGCGACCATGGACGAGATGGTGGCCAACAGCGAAGAGGTCAAGGGTTATATCAAGGAAGCGGATGCCTACCTCGATTGCCGGGAAGGCCAAGTCAAGACCGAGGCCTTCAAGGAAAAAAGCGACGAGGACAAGGTGAAATGGATGCAGAAAAACAAGAAAGTCCTCGACGAGCGCAACGGCATCGGCGACAAATTCAACGACCAGGTGGCCGAATACAAGAAAGCCAACCCCCAGCCCGAGCAATAAACGGCTGCTTCCGCGAGGGCGCCGGCCGGGCGCCCTCCGTATCGTTCTGTCCCGCCCTGGGCGCCAGATCCTCCCATATCCCCTGAAGAAACCCTGATGTCCCGGAGAAGCCATGGATAAGACCCTGACGCTTTATACCGGTCCCGGTTGTCATCTTTGTGACGACGCCCGACGCGTCGTCATGGAGGTGTTGCCTCCGGACTGGCAGCTCCGCGAAGTCTCCATTGCCGATTCCGACCGGCTCAGGGAGCGTTACGGGCTGAGAATTCCGGTGATCGCCGGTGCCGGTGGCGAGAAGGGCTGGCCATTTTCTCCGGGTCAGGTGCGCGGGCTTATTGCCTGCAATTGATCTCCGGTACGGGCGTCAGGCGCCGATTTTGAAAAGGCGCCTGGCGTTTTCGGCGGTGGCACGGGCGATGGCGTCGCGGGAGCGTCCTGTATAACGCACCAGGGCATTCAGCACCTCGCCGAGGAACGCCGGTTCATTGCGACGGTCCGCGGGTCGGGGTGTCAGGGTTCTGGGCAGGAGGTAGGGTGCATCCGTCTCAACCAGAAGCCGGTCCGGGGGGATGTCCGCTACCGCTTCCCGCAGCTCGCCGCCGCGGCGCTCGTCGCACAACCAGCCGGTGACACCGACGTAGAGATCCAGGTCCAGATAGTTGTAGAGACTGCGTCTGTCTCCGGTAAAACAGTGGATCACGGCCCCGGGCAGCTGGTCGCGGTACTCCCTGAGGATTTCAATCTGCCGCTGATGGGCGTCCCTTTCGTGGAGCAATAACGGCATTTCCAGTTCGGCGGCGAGCGCCAGTTGCGCTTCAAACGCACGCTGCTGAGCTTCCCGGGGTGAGAAATCGCGATTGAAATCCAGTCCTGTTTCGCCAACCGCCACGGCTTTTGTTTCGGCGATCAGGGCACGCAATTCGGTGCCGATGCCGGGATTGTATGTCGAGGCGTTATGGGGGTGGATGCCGGCGGTGGCCGAAAGCATGCCCGGGAATTCACCCGCGTACTCCCTGCACATCGACGCTGCTTCCCGGCTACCGTCCAGGGTCGTACCGATAATAACGCAGTGGCCGATGCCGGCCTCCCTGGCGCGTGCCAGCACGTCGCTCCGATCACGGTCGAAGCGGTGGCTGGTGAGGTTGACACCGATGTCCACTAAATCCGTCGGGTTATCGTCCTGGCTCACAGTCTGGCTTTTTTCTCCATATCGCTGAGCATGGCGGTTTTCTGGTTCAGGTGGTAGCCATAGATCACCGAGAAAGCCAGGACATTTTGCACATAACGTCGGGTTTCGCCAAAGGGGATCGCCTCGATCCAGGCGTCAAAGGGCAGGGCACCGCCGGTTTCCCGCAACCACCGATCGACGCGATGGGGGCCGGCGTTGTAGGCGGCTGTGGCCAGGATGCGGTTGCCCCCGAAACGGTCGAGCATTTGCCGGTAATAGGCGGCACCGAGGCGAACGTTCAATGCCGGGTCGCTGAGGTCTCCGCTATGACGGTAGGCGATGCCGTTTTCCCGGGCGACCTGCCTTGCCGTGGCGGGCATGAGCTGCATGAGCCCCCTGGCTCCGGCCGGCGATACGACAGTCGGCGAAAATGCGCTCTCCTGCCGCGACAGGGCATAAAGCAGGGGCAGGGGGATTTCGCGATCCCGGGCGTTGGTGGCAAAAATCTCGGGGTAGGGCCGGGGAAAGCGGATACCGATATCGTTCCAGTAGCTGGCCCTGATCATGCTCATGATGGCCTGGTTGTGCCACTGCCAGCGCTCGGCAAGGTGGGCGGCGACCACCCAGATGCCTTCGGGTGCTGAATGTAATGCGCTGTACCACTCCCGCCGGGCCGAGGTTCGGTCGTCCTGAAAAATCAGTTCCCGGATGCGCCGGAACGCAGGGGTCGAGGCCAGGGCGCCCAGTTCCTTGGCGCTGACCGGCATGGGGTGGTTTTCCATGCCGGGCGCCCGGCCCAGCCATTCGCTGGCGAGGAATCCGTAATAGCTGCGTTCGCCCGCCAGTTCCTCGAAGATCAGTCGAGCCCGCTGCTCATTGTTTCCGGGCGATTCGAGCACCAGGGATCTTGCCAGCCAGTAGCGCCACCGTTCCTCCTGACGGGTTTCCTCCGAAAGAAGCGAGTACCAGGCCGGAAACTGGTGCCACTGGCCCTCGGAGACGATTTTTTCCAGGCGCCATTCCAGCAAGGACTCCGGTACCTGCGCGAGCGTTTCGCGCAGGTAGGTATCCGCGGTCGAGGTTTCTTCCTGGCGATACAGGCCCTTGACGATGGCAGTAATGACCTGGGTTCGGTCGCCGGCGTCGAAGTTGCGGGTTTGCCGGTAGCGATGCCAGTGTTTCATAGCTTCGAGGGCGTCGGTGCGCGCCAGGTGGCGGAGACCGTGGACGATCACCGACAGTATCTCCGGGGAGGGCTCGTCGAAAAGATCGTAGTTGCCCACCACCCGTGAGTTGCGATCCACCGCCAGAAAATTCCGGGCCAGTTGCCGATACCGGGGCGACGTCAGGAAGCGTTCGATATAACCGGCCAGTTGATACTGGTGATTGAGTACCGCCAGGGTATAACGACGCCAGGCCACCGCCTCGGTGATATGGCCGCCATCGATCAGCACCTCGAACAGGGGGTCGCAGGCCCGGGGCTGGGATTTTCCCACCTCCCAAAGTTCCAGGGCGGCGGCCATCGCCTCGTCCCTTTGCCCGGCCCGATAGCGGGCCCGCTGGAAATAGCACGCCAGTTCCGTGGAGGTGATCGCGGGATCGTAGAATGCCAGGAATTGCCGCCATCGGTCGCCCCGGCGAAGGTGCTCGAGCCAGCGATGGCGCAGGCGCCCGGCCAGCGGCGTGTCGGCATGGTTGGTCAGGAAATCCCGGATATCGTCGGCCCGGGCATGGCCCAGGTCGGCGGACAGTTCGGCATAGATGAGGTAGGGATAAAGGGGATACTCGGTGAGGCCGGTTTTCAGGGCCCTGAATTCCCTGTCTCGCCCCCTGGCCAGTGCCTGCGTGGCCCGTTGATAGCGCTCGCGCTGCTCTTCGAGACCGGGTCTGTCGGCGAAATTCGCTGCATAGCAAGCCGCGTGCCAGGGTAGCAGGAGCCCCGCCAGGGCCGTGATCAGCAGTGCATTAAACCGACCGGACATCTTCGACTTTGCCTCGGTACAGGATAGTACCGCCTATCGTCTTGCCGGGCCCCGGACCCGGCGGGTTGAATCAATCCTCCCGGATGCGCACCGCGAGCACATCGCAGGTGGCGCCGTGCAGTACGCCGTTGGCGGTGGAGCCGAAAATCAGCGCCAGGCCATGGCGGCCGTGGCTGCCCACGACGATGAGGTCGACGTCGTTCTCACGGGCGAACCGGTGCATTTCGTTGGCCGGCTGCCCGATGATCACATGCTTGTCCACCTGGAAGCCACTCAGTTGATCGGAGATTTCATTAAGCCGCTTGGTGGCCTGTTCCTCCAGTTGAGTCTGCAGGTCGCTGAGGTCCATGGGGATGTCGCCGCCGTAGGCGAACGACATGGGCTCCTGAACATGGACAAGACTCACACGGGTATCTTTTTTGTCAAAAAGCGCCTTGACATGTTCCACTACCTGGCCGGACTCCGGGGAGAGATCCAGGCCGAGAAGGATGTGTCGGTAGAAAGACATTGTTGATTACTCCATTATTGTCGGTCTGCACTAACGATACGACATACGGGAGGATGCCATCAACAGGAATTGTCACCCCAAGCCTGCTAACACGCTAAATACCCGCCAGGGATTGCCATGAAGTACCTGCTTATCGTTCTGATTCTCCTGGCGGTGGTGTCCCCGCTCATGTGGTTCAAGTCTACTCCCGGCCAGGCCCGCGCCGCCGCTTTCCGCAAGCGCGCCGGGGAACTGGGATTGCGCGTCCAGCTGGTGCCGGACCCGGACGCCCCGGACGATGAGCGACAGCCCTCGGCGGTGCGCTACCTGGTGCAGACCGTGCGGGAGCGGCACGATGGCGGCCCCTGTTCCTGGACGCTGCTGAAATCCGATCACCGTGGCTGGGCGTCGCCCTGGCGCGGTTGGCGCTGGTTTCGACGGGCCGCCCCCGAGCACTTGCACCCGCGTATTGCCCTGGCCATCGAACAATTGCCTGCCGATGTCACGGCCCTGCGTGAAGATCGCCAGGGCGTGGCCGCGTACTGGCGTGAAACGGGAGAGCCGGAGGGCGTCGACCGCATCGCGGACGCACTGAAGTTGCTGGCCTAGGAAGCAAGAGAGTGGGGCATTTTGCCTGACCGGGCCGGTGCCGTGCCTTGATGTTGTTCCCTTTTTTCAAGACCGGTGGTGTCCGGCCATTGCCAAGGAGCGGCAAATATGTTGTTAATAAAAAAGTGTTATGCATCCAACAAACCCGGCACCGGTGTGTCGGGTCTTTATCGTTTGTGTCCAGAGCAAGGAATCAGACAGGCTAATGGGTAAATCACTGGTGATTGTGGAATCGCCCGCCAAGGCGAAGACCATCAACAAATACCTGGGCAAGGATTACGTGGTGAAGTCCAGTGTCGGGCATATCCGGGACCTGCCCACCGGCAAGACCGGCACCACGGATCCCAAGGAAAGGGCCCGCCAGGCGGCAGCCACCCGCAAGCTGGATCCCGAGGAAAAGGCCCGGCACAAGGCCAGGAAAGCCCGGGAAAAGCTGATCGCCCGGATGGGCGTCGATCCGGAGCACGGCTGGAAGGCCCGCTACGAGATACTCCCGGGCAAGGAAAAAGTGGTCAGCGAATTGCAGAAGCTCGCCCGGAATGCCGACACTATCTATCTGGCCACCGACCTCGATCGCGAGGGTGAGGCTATCGCCTGGCACCTGACCCAGGCCATCGGCGGCGACGATGGTCGCTACAAGCGGGTGGTGTTTAACGAAATCACCAAGAAGGCGATTGCCGAGGCCTTCGAGCATCCCGGCGACCTGGACCGGAACCGGGTCAATGCCCAGCAGGCGCGGCGTTTTCTGGATCGTATTGTCGGTTTCATGATTTCCCCGTTGTTGTGGGAAAAGGTCGCCCGGGGCCTGTCCGCCGGCCGGGTCCAGTCGGTGGCCGTGCGGCTGATCGTGGAGCGGGAGCGGGAGATACGTGCCTTTGTCCCCGAGGAGTTCTGGACCCTGCATGCGGATACCGAGACCGCGGACGAGGACAAGGTCCGGTTCGAGGTCAAAAAGCACCGGGACAAGAACTTCCGGCCAAACAGCAAGGAGCAGACAGAGCAGGCCATGGCGGCCCTGCGCGATGCGGATTACCGGATCGCCGACCGGGAGGACACGCCCACCCGCTCAAGGCCATCGGCGCCCTTTATCACCTCCACCCTCCAGCAGGCGGCCAGCACCCGCCTGGGCTTCGGCGTCAAGAAGACCATGACGTTGGCCCAGCGCCTTTACGAGGCCGGCTATATCACCTATATGCGGACCGACTCCACCAACCTGAGCGATGAAGCGGTTAGCACCTGCCGGGACTTTATCGGCACCCGCTTTGGCGATCGGTATCTGCCCGAGAAACCTAACGTTTACACGAGCAAGGCGGGGGCCCAGGAAGCCCACGAAGCCATCCGCCCGTCCAACATCGATATTGCCCCCGGCGACCTGGACGCCATGGACCAGGATGCCAGGCGTCTCTATCAATTGATCTGGCAGCAGTTCGTGGCCTGCCAGATGACGCCGGCTGAGTTCACCAGCACCACGATTACGGTCAAGGTGGCAGACTACGAACTACGGGCAAAAGGCCGTGTCACCCGGTTTGACGGTTACCTGAAAGTCATGCCGCCGGTGCGCAGGAAGGACGACGACGGCGAGTTGCCGGACCTGAAAGTGGGGGATGCCCTGCGCCTGCTTAACCTGGTGCCCCAGCAGCATTTTACCAAGCCGCCGGCCCGTTACAGCGAGGCAGCCCTGGTCAGGGAACTGGAAAAACGTGGGATCGGCCGGCCGTCCACTTATGCGTCAATCATCTCCACCATCCAGGATCGGGGCTATGTTCGCCTGGAGAACAAGCGGTTCTACGCAGGGAAGATCGGCGATATCGTCACTGACCGGCTTACGGAAAATTTCAGCGACCTGATGGATTATGGTTTCACCGCCGCCATGGAGGAATACCTCGACGACATTGCCGAAGGGGAGTTGTCCTGGACCGAGGTGCTGGACCGCTTCTACGGGGATTTCAGCGCCAAGCTGGAAAAGGCCCAGGCATCGGAAGGCGGGATGCGCCCCAACGCCGCCACGGAAACCGATATCAGGTGTGAAAAATGCGGCAGGCACATGCTGATTCGCACCGGTAGCACCGGCGTTTTCCTGGGTTGCTCCGGTTATTCGCTTCCCCCTGCCGAACGCTGCAAAAACACCGTTAACCTCATTGCCGGTGACGAGGCGGTCAATATCGAGGAGGACGACGAGGCAGAGTCCCGCCAACTGCTTCACAAACACCGGTGCAAGCGTTGTGGCACGGCCATGGACAGTTACCTGATCGACGAGGCCCACAAGATCCATATCTGCGGCAACAACCCTGATTGCCCGGGCTATGAGGTGGAGAAGGGCAGTTTCCGGATCAAGGGTTACGAGGGCCCGGTCATCGAGTGCGATAAATGCGGCAGCGATATGCAGCTCAAATCCGGTCGTTTCGGCAAGTACTTTGGCTGTACCAACGAAAACTGCAAAAACACCCGGAAACTCCTCCGCAACGGCCAGCCCGCGCCCCCCAAGATGGACCCGGTGCCCATGCCCGAACTGCCTTGCGAAAAGGTGGATGACCACTATATTTTAAGGGATGGTGCTTCGGGGTTGTTCCTGGCCGCCAGCAAGTTCCCACGGAACCGGGAAACCCGCGCGCCTTTGGTGAGCGAGTTGAAACCGCACAGGAAGGAGATCGATTCCAAGTACGATTACCTGATGGACGCACCGGAAACCGACCCGGAGGGCAACAAGACCGTGGTCCGTTTCAGTCGCAAGAATCAGGAGCAGTATGTGCAATCGGAAGTGGACGGTAAGGCTACCGGCTGGAAAGCATTCTATCGCGGAGGCAGGTGGCAGGAAGCCGGCACCGGCAAAGGCAAGTAATCCCTATGAATGCATATCTTTCCGCCGTCAACCAGAAGCTGTTCCACGTCTCCCTGTTATGCCGCCAGATGGAACAGGGGCGCGACAACCGACACCTCCAGCGGGTGCTGGCCGAATCCGCCGTCTACCAGCTTGTTCAGGCGTACCGACACCATTTGCGGGAGATTGCCGCCAACTACCAGTGCCCGGATCCCCAGGCGCTCAGCGACGTTGACACGCTGACCCGTGCCCTTATGGACCGGGAAAAATGGCCCGCTGAAGCCCAGGAAATGAAAAACCTGGAGCAGGATGACCAGAGCTGGCTGAATCAGTTGCTCCGTACGCTCGACGGGTTCGATCGCGTTGATGAACGGGAATCCGCGATGGAGCAGGATGATCGTATCCCTCTGGCCCCGGTCACTGATAGCGGCAACGAATTGCCGGCTCTCGACGAGGACCAGGTGGGCCGCTGGCTGGAAAGCCTGAGGGAGCTGGTGGAACGCCATCGAAGCGTGATGTTCGAGTGTTAGGGGCCGGTCGCGGTCCGGAGGAGCGAACGGCGTTTACGGAACCGGGTCCTGTCGTTTCCCCGCCGGCAAATCCCGGCTATCGCCACTGTTGCCCGGTTGCCGGAAGTCGTGCAATGGCAGGGGGGTGGCTGGTACAATACCGGCATACTTTGCAAATCTTTTAGTCAATGCCAGCATCCCTTTACGAAATTGTCATGCTCCCCGACGGGGATTTTGCCCTGCAGCGCACCGACGATACGGATGAGCCGCTGATTCGCATCAGTTTTTCCGACGAAGCCAAGGGTTTCCTCCAGGATGCCAGCCTCGATGTGGCCAAAGCCATGATCGATGCCGGTATCGAGGTGGTGGAGCAGATCGGGGACGAAAGCAGCCTGGATACCAGCGGCGAACTCATACCCAAGGACCGGGTTCTTCACTAGCCCATACCCGATTGGGCGGGGGCCGCTTGTTCAGTGCGTCGAGGTGCGAATAACCCCAACGCCCAGGCCCTCGATGGCCAGTTCCGTTTCCCGTAAATCCAGGACGATGGGCTCGTAATCCGGGTTGGCCGGCATCAGCGTGACCAGATGACGGCTCTGGGACTTTTTCAGCCGCTTTACCGTTACTTCTTCGCCCAGCCGGGCAACCACCAGCTGGCCGCTGTCGGCGACATGGGTCCTGTGCACGGCCAGCAGGTCGCCGTCAAGAATGCCGTCGTCGCGCATACTGTCGCCGCGTACCTTGAGCAGATAATCCGCGGCGGGGCGGAAAAGGCTGCTGGCGACCTCGAAGTGGTCCTCGATATTCTCTTCGGCGAGAATGGGCTGGCCCGCCGCGACACGGCCCACGAGCGGCAGGCCCCTGTGGTGGTTGATCAGGCGGATGCCCCGGGACGTGCCCGGAATGATTTCGATAACCCCCTTGCGCGCCATGGCGCGCAGGTGTTCCTCCGCGGCGTTGGCGGACTTGAAGCCCAGGGCCCTGGCTATCTCGGCACGGGTCGGGGGGTATCCCGTCTCTTCAACCGCATCGCGAATCAGTGCGAGGATCTGCTGCTGTCGGGGTGTCAGTTTGGCATCCATCGGCGTTGTCCTTTGTGGCCTGTACTGGGATTGTATACAGTATTACGCCAATGGCAAGGGGTGGGCCGTGGGCCCGGGTCAGGAACCCGGCCCTTCTTCCTCGTCCTCCTCATCCACCGTTTCCAGGCTCAGCTCCATGGCCGAGATATCGCTCGCGCTTTCTGTCTCGCCGGTATCGGTCTCGGCAAGGAGTTTTTTGCCGTTCTCACTGTGCAGTTTGATGCGCAGGCGAAGATTGTTGGCGGAATCCGCGTTTTTCAGGGCATCTTCGAGACTGATGCGCCCGGATTCATAGAGGTGGAAAAGAGCGCCGTCGAATGTCTGCATGCCCAGGTTCTCCGATTTTTCCATGATTTCCTTGATCTCCCCGATGTGGCCGTCGTTGATCAGCTTGCTGACCGTTGGTGTCCCCAGGAGGATTTCGAAGGCCGCCGCCCGTTTGCCGTCGACGGTGGGGATCAGGCGCTGGGAGACGAACGCCCGGAGATTGAGAGACAGGTCCATCAGCAGCTGATTGCGGCGCTCCTCCGGAAAAAAATTGATGATCCGGTCCAGTGCCTGGTTGGCGTTGTTGGCATGGAGGGTGGAGATGCACAGGTGGCCGGTCTCGGCGAAGGCGATGGCGTGCTCCATGGTCTCCCGGTCCCGGATCTCGCCGATCAGTATCACATCCGGTGCCTGGCGCAGGGTATTCTTCAGTGCCGCCTGAAAACTGCGTGTGTCGACGCCTACCTCTCGCTGGTTGATGATGCTTTTTTTGTGTGAGTGGATAAATTCCACCGGGTCCTCGATAGTTATGATATGGCCGCCGGAATTGCTGTTGCGATGATCGATGAGTGCGGCCAGAGAGGTGGATTTCCCCGAGCCGGTGGCGCCCACAAAAAGAACCAGGCCGCGTTTTTGCATGACCGTGTCCTTTAGGATCGGCGGCAGGCCCAGGCTGTCGGCGGAGGGGATTTCGGTGACGATGTTGCGCGCGACAATGGACACTTCGTTGCGCTGCTTGAAGATATTGATCCGGAACCGGCCCACGCGGCTGATACTGTAGGCCAGGTTCATTTCCAGTTCCGTGTCGAATTCCCGGCGCTGCTCCTCGTCCATGATCTGCTGGGCGACCTCGTTGATTTCCCCCGGCTTCAGGGGCTCGTTGCCGACCTTGACCAGCTTGCCGTGAAATTTGGCGGCGGCAGGCGCGCCTGTGCTCAGGTAGAGATCCGAGCCGCCTTTCCGGGCGAGAAGCGTCAGGTACTGATCGAAGTTCATTCGTACAACTCCTGGGCAGGTTTGATAGCGGTGGCGGGCGATTACAGCCAACGGGCAGGCGCCGCCGGGCCCGGCCGATCAAGAGGGGAATGGTATCAGAACGAGTTAACAGGACTCATAAGCAGCCGGCGTTTGGCGGCAGCTCTGATGAGAAATGTGATGGCGGTCAAGTTTTTAAGTTACAAGGATGGCAAAGGACGCTCGCAGAGCGCGGTGGGGCTGTATCAGGATGTCCGGCCCACAGAAATGCTTCGGGTGTGCCAGGACACCGCCGTACCGGGTGACACCGTCCGCAGTTAAAAATCGTCGAGACCGTAGAAGGAGTCGGTTTCTATGGATGCCAAGGGATCGTCGAAGGCGCCGGGCATATAGACATCGTCCGGGTCCTGCCCGTCGTCGTCGCTGAGTTCGTAGGGCACCCGCCAGTCCTCCGGTGCCTCGGCCGGAAGGACCACCAGTTGCATCCAGTTGTCGAAATCGAACTCTCCCACTTCGCCGGCCTCGTATTGAACTTCAATGGTGCCGGCGTCTTCGTCCACTGCCACCACTTCGAATAAGACATCCTCGGCGGCATCCTGGTACCACTCACCTATTACAGGTATTTGTTTGGCCATAGCCTGTCGCTCCTGTTTGACGCTCATTGGGAAAATAGCATTCTGGCTGCCCACCTGACAGTACCGGCAGTCTGGTGGCAAACGCCGGGAAACAGCATGTATCCAGAAATCGTCGCCAGTACCTTCTGTAACCTGCTTATTTTCCAGTGATTTTGATTCGACCCGGTTTGTCCCTAATTTCGCCTTGGGATAGCGATTGATCCCGATTATGAGAAAATCGTCTAAAAAGCCCATTGCGGGCGCCGTATTGACAACGTCTGCCGGGATTCATAATGTCCGCTCACCCCAACCAGGAGTCTTACATGGTGCCCGGTCCCCTGATGCTGGACCTCGACAGCTACGCGCTCAGCGATGAGGAACAGCAACTCGTGCGCCATCCCGCCGTGGGCGGGGTCATTCTCTTTGCCCGCAATATTCGCTGTCGCAGTCAGGTGGCGGATCTGGCCGCGAGTCTGCGCGAGTTGCGGCCCCAACTGCTGCTGGCCGTGGACCAGGAGGGCGGTCGCGTCCAACGCCTTCGGGAGGGCTATACCCGGCTGCCGTCCATGGCGGCCCTGGGAGCACGGTACCGGATCGATGACAGGGACGGGTCTCTCCTGCGCGATGCCGGCTGGCTGATGGCGGCGGAAGTTCTCGCATCCGGTATCGACTTCAGCTTCGCTCCCGTCCTCGATGTCGATGCGCACCATTGCTCCGTGATCGCAGACCGGGCCTTTGCCGACGATCCTGAAAAA
>DGNJ01000116.1:7307-45852 GCA_002388905.1 Cellvibrionales bacterium UBA4495 | reverse complement strand
GCAAGCATTTTCCCGGCCACGGAGGGGTCATCGCCGACAGTCACCTGGAGACGCCTGTGGACAATCGCGGCCTGGCCGAACTCGAAGCTCGGGACCTGGTGCCTTTCCGGCGCCTGGCGACACAACTGGACGCTGTCATGCCGGCCCATATCGTTTTTCCCCGGGTGGATGATCAGTGTGTCGGTTTCTCCCGGCGCTGGCTGCAGGGGGAACTCCGGGAAAAACTGGGCTTTGGCGGTGCGATCTTCAGCGACGACCTGTCCATGGCCGGTGCCGAGCAGGCGGGCGGGTACGCGCAACGGGCCCGGCTGGCCCTGGAAGCGGGTTGCGATATGGTGCTGGTCTGCAACAACCGGCGCGGTGCCCTGGAGGTGCTCGAGGCCCTGGAGGAAACCGGCTTTGAACCCTCCGGGCGGTTACAGGGCATGGCTGCGCGGCGTTCATGGACCTGGGATGGGCTTCGGGAGGAGGCGCGCTATGGTGAAACGGTATCGCGTCTAGGTGAATTGACAAACTGAACGACGGAGAACAATAAATGCAGATGTTGGAGAGCTGGCTGAAATCGTACGTCGGTCAGGCGCATGTCTGGTGGATCGAAATCATTGTCATCGTTTTTTCCGCCCTGGTTCTGGGCTATGTCGCCAACCGGATCATCCTCAAGCTGGAGGAGCGGGCCAATCGTTCGAAGACCGTATGGGACGACGCCTTTATCGAGGCGTTCCGAAGGCCGGCGGTCTGGTTTATCTGGATTGTCGGCGTCAACCTGGCCGCCATTATCGGTTCCCGCCGTACCGGCTCGGATTGGCAGCAGATCCTGGTGCCGGCCAACAAGGTTGTGGTGGTTTTCCTGGTGGCCCTGTTCCTGGTGCAATTGATCAAGCGCGCCGAGCGCAACCTGGTCCACCCGGAATACATGGCCGAGCCCCTGGACGAAACCACCGTCCAGGCGGTGGGTAAGCTGCTCCGCGCCACGGTGATTATCAGCGCGGTGCTGATCTGCATGCAGGTCTTTGGCTACAGCATTTCCGGCGTCATCGCCTTCGGCGGCGTGGGCGGCCTGGCGGTGGGTTTTGCGGCCAAGGACCTGCTCGCCAATTTCTTCGGTGCCATCATGATCTATCTGGACCGGCCCTTCGCCGTGGGGGACTGGGTGCGCTCTCCGGACCGGGAGATCGAGGGCACGGTGGAGGACATTGGCTGGCGCCTGACCCGGATTCGCACTTTCGACAAGCGGCCCCTGTACGTGCCCAATTCGGTTTTCAACCAGGTTTCCCTGGAAAACCCCTCACGCATGCTTAATCGGCGCATTTTCGAAACCGTGGGCATTCGCTACTGCGACGTGGCGGCACTGCCGTCGATCGTGGCCGAGGTTAAGGCCATGCTTGAGAACCATGAGGAAATCGACCAGCAGCAGACGCTGATCGTCAATTTCAACAAGTTTGCCAGTTCGTCCCTGGATTTCTTTGTTTACACCTTCACCCGCACGGTCAACTGGGTACACTACCACCAGGTCAAGCAGGATGTGCTGTTCAGGGTCGCCGGGATCATTGAGTCCCACGGCGCCGAGGTGGCCTTTCCCACCTCCACGGTACACTTGCCCGACACCATCAACCTGGCCAACCCGGAATTGCCGGGCGGTAATGGTCGGAACAGCGATAAGAACGAGGGGAGCCGGACTCAATGAAGATCGCCATCATCGGGGGAACGGGGCTTGAACGCATGGCCCTTGACCATGCCGAAGTCCTGACCGTGGAGACCCGCTGGGGGGCACCGTCAGGTCCTATTATCAAAGGCGACATGAAGGGGCAGACGGTTTTTTTCCTCAACCGTCATGGTCCCGAACACACCATCCCTCCCCACTGTATCAACTACCGGGCCAATATCGCCGCCCTGCACCAGCTGGGGGTGGATGCGGTGGTGGCCATCAACGCCGTGGGGGGTATCACCCAGACCATGGGTGCCGGTGTGCTGGTGGTTCCCGATCAACTCATCGATTATACCTGGGGCCGGGAATTCACCTATATCGACTGCGTGGATACAGCACTGGAGCACATGGACTTCACCTTTCCCTATCACGGCGGTATGCGCAAGGCGCTCCTCTCCGCCGCCGCCAGGTGCGGCATGAAGCTGTTCGATTCCGGGGTTTACGGGGTGGTTCAGGGGCCGCGCCTGGAAACCGNNTGGAGCGGGACGGCTGCGACCTGGTGGGAATGACGGGGATGCCGGAGGCGGCCCTGGCCCGGGAACTGGATATTCCCTATGCCTGCCTGGCGCTGGTGGTCAATCCGGCGGCAGGCAAGTCGCTCGATCCCATCACCGTGGCCCAGATAAGGGAAGTGATGGAAAGTTCCATCCCGCGCCTCAAGTGCCTGCTCGTATCATTGTGTGAGCATCCGCCGAACCTGGGCAATCATCGCTATTCTTCGGGCTGATCGCCAGCGGCCGGCAATGACCGGGTTTCCTCGCTATCGGGAGGTTCCGGCTCGAAAGCCGTGACCTTGACGATCACCCCCAGCCTCGGGTGGTCGAAATAATGCAGTTTGCCCGTTTCGATGCGCCGGGATTGCCGCAATCGATCGATGTCCAGGATTTCATGGCGAACGCGAGATTCCGCTTCCGGCACGACTGAGGGAGAGCCAACGGCGGATGCCGACCGGGTCCGCTCTTCGCCGATGGTCAGGGCCCGGTCGGCCGGCTCTTCCACCGGCGTTTCCGGGGGCGGCTCGGGGACTTCGGGCAGGCCTGGCCACTGGTCGTCGGCCGCATCGCCGCCGGGACCGGTGACAGGATCGCTGAAGTGGGCTCGCCAAAGGCTGGCCTGGAAGTGCAAATGCCGGGTCTCGTAGAGACGCAGGCTCCCCTCCAGTTCCCGATGGTCACCGAATACCCTTCCGCCGGCGACAATGACCCAGGGACCCTCGCGGCCCGTGGCCGGTTGTCGCCAGGCCTCGTGGTAGAGAACCTTGTAGACGCCGGTACGGTTAAGGCTGTAGGCGTCGGCATTGAGTTCCCTGGCCTTTTCCGGAAGCCGGAGAAAAGGCGTTGGTCCCTGGTTTTGCTCGCCGACGTCCTCGGGGAGTGGGGCTCTCGGCTCGGCTTCACCTGCTTGTTGTTGCCCGGGCGAGGGGGAGACCGTCGAAGGTTCGTCGAGGTCTTCCCGGTCCTTCAGGAAGACCTGCTTGTCCGGGTAGCCCAGTTCGATATCGGTGCGATTGTTCTCGTCGCCATAGTTGTCCTGTTGGGAAAAGACGATGACCTCCACCTGGTACCAGGCCGGCTCCTGACTGTCCTGGGCTGTCGCGGCCAGTGTCGCCGCCATTAGGATGGCGGGGACAAATGACATCCAACGATATCGGTACATGGTTTAGCGGCCCTCTTCGGTTCCCGGGGTCAGAGTGTCCAGCAAAGCGTCGATGGTTTCCAGCCGCTTGTCCACGGTTTCCATCTCGGCCCGCAACTTAAGTTCCGTGGCGCCGCTCAGTTGGTAGCGTTCCGGGTCCTGCTGGACCAGCCTGACAATGGTTAATGGATCCACCGGGGTGTCGCCGGTAAATTCCAGCTTGCCCCCGGATGGACCGGCCTCGATGCGGCGTATCCCCAGGCCTTCCGCCCGCTGACGAAGCCGGGTGGTGCGTATCAGGTTTTTAAGCGGCTGGGGCAGCAGGCCGAAACGGTCGATCATTTCCACCTGTAGTTCCCGCAGTTCGTCATCGGTGCGGGTGTTGGCAAGGCGCTTGTAGAAAATCAGCCGGGTGTTGACGTCCGGCAGGTAATCCTCGGGAATCAGGGCCGGAATGTTGAGAGCCACCTCGGTCCCTTCCCTGATGGAAGCGTCGATATCGGGGATCTTGCCCTGCTGGATGGCTTTGACCGCGTTGTCCAGCAACGACATATACAGGGAGTACCCGATACTGTGGATATGACCGCTCTGGTCTTCGCCCAAGAGTTCCCCGGCGCCCCTGATCTCCAGGTCGTTGGAGGCGAGCACGAATCCCGACCCCAGATGGTCCGCTTCCGCCAGGGCCTCCAGGCGCTTGAGGGCGTCGGCGGTCATCGACCGGGGTTCGGGCGTCAGCAGGTAGGCGTAGGCCTGGTGATGGGATCGCCCCACACGCCCCCGGAGCTGGTGCAACTGGGCCAGGCCAAAGCGGTCGGCCCGCTCGATGATGATGGTATTTGCGCTGGGGATATCGATGCCCGTCTCGATGATGGTGGTGCATACCAGGATATTGAAGCGCTGGTGGTAGAAATCCGACATCACCCTTTCCAGTTCGCGCTCCCGCATCTGGCCGTGGGCGGTGCCGATGCGCGCTTCGGGCACCAGTTCCGCCAGTTCCCGGGCGGCCTTGTCGATGGTCTTGACCTGGTTGTGGAGGAAATAGACCTGGCCGCCGCGGAGCACCTCCCGGAGAATTGCCTCGCGGACCACCCGGTTCTCCCGCTGCCGGATAAAGGTCTTCACCGACAATCGCCGCGCCGGCGGCGTGGAGATGATGGACAGGTCGCGAATGCCGCCCATGGCCATGTTCAGGGTTCGGGGAATGGGTGTTGCGGTGAGTGTCAGGATGTCCACTTCGCTGCGCAGCGCCTTGATTTTTTCTTTCTGCTGAACGCCGAAGCGGTGTTCCTCGTCAATGATCAGCAGGCCCAGATCCTCGAAATGGATGGGATTGTGGAGCAGCTTATGGGTGCCGATGAGGATATCCACCTTGCCCGCCTCGACGCTGTCGATGAGTTGCGCCTGCTCCCTGGCCGAGCGAAACCGTGAGATCACGTCGATGGTTACCGGCCAGTTGGCGAAACGGTCCCTGAAATTGTCGAAATGCTGTTGGGCGAGCAGGGTGGTGGGTACCAGCATCATCACCTGCTTGCCGCTGGCAACCGCCAGGAAGGCGGCGCGCATGGCCACCTCGGTCTTGCCGAAACCCACGTCGCCGCAGACCAGCCGGTCCATGGGCTGTTCGGCGAGCATGTCCCGGTAGACCGCCTCGATGGCATCCATCTGGTCCGGGGTTTCCTCGAAGGGAAATTCGGCGCTGAAGCGCTCGTAGTCGTCACCGGGGTCATTGCAGGCAAATCCGCGGCGGGCGGCGCGGCGGGCATAGATATCGAGCAACTCGGCGGCGGTGTCCCTTATCTGTTCCGTGGCCTTTTTCTTTTCCTTCTCCCACTGTTCGTTGCCCAGCCGGTGCAGGGGTGCCAGGGCCTCGTCGCCGCCGCTGTAGCGGCTGATCAGGTGCAGGCTGGCCACGGGCACGTAGAGTTTGGCTCCTTCGGCATAGCTCAGGGTCAGGAATTCCTGGGGCTCACCATCCAGGGCCAGGCTTTGCAGGCCCTGGTAGCGTCCCACACCGTGATCGATGTGGACCACCGGCGCACCGGGCTTGAGTTCGGTAAGATTGCGGATGGCCAGGTCGGCATTGTCTTTGCCTTTGCCCCGGCGCCGGCGCTGCATGACCCGCTGGCCGAAGAGCTGGGCTTCGGTGATGACCCGCAGCGGGGGTTGGTCTATGACCAGGCCTCGTTCCAGGGGGAAGGTGGTGATGGCGGTGGCACTCTTTCCTCTGGCGAATTCCTGCCAGGAAGCGACCTCGTCCGCATGAATGCCGGCCCGGCCCAGGAGCTCGAGCAGGGCCTCGTGACGCCCGCTGGATTCAGCACAGAACAGTGTCCGGTGGGACCCGTCCGACAACAGGTTTTGCAGGCGGGAAAAGGGCTTCGCGGACCGGTTGTCCACGGCAACGTCATCCGGCGGCCTTGCCGGAAAAGCCGTGACACCGGGGCGTTCGTCGAGGCGCTCTTCCACCAGGTCGGTACGTGGATACCGGTTAATGCCGCCGAAGAGTTCGCCGGCGGTTATAAATACTTCCCGGGGCGGCAGTAGCGGGCGGCGGGGGTCGACCCCGTACTCCTCGAAACGCTCCACCACCTCTTTCCAGAATTGTTCCGCGGCCGGGGCGGGGTCGCCGGTGGTGAACACCAGGGTATCGTCGGGCAGGTAGTCGAACAGGGTCGCCGTGGCGTCGAAAAACAGCGGCAGATAGTATTCGATGCCCTGGGGGGCGATCCCGTTTTTGATGTCCCGGTAAACCGGGCACTGGCGGGGATCGGCATCGAAGTGGTCGTGCCAGCTGTCCAGGAATCGCTTGATCCCGTCCTTGTCCAGCGGGAATTCCCGGGCGGGCAGGAAGCTGATTTCCTCGCGCCGGTCCAGGGTCAACTGGGTTTCCGGATCGAATGTTCGCAGAGAGTCGATCTCGTCGTCGAACAGGTCGATGCGAAAGGGCAGGGTGCTGCCCATGGGATAAATATCCACCAGATTGCCCCGGATGGCGAATTCACCGTGTTCGTAAACGGTATCCACGGCCCGGTAGCCGCTGTTTTCCAACTGGCGGCGCAGGTTGTCCAGATCCAGCCTGTCGCCGACCCGGTGCACGAAGCTGTTGCCGGCGATGTAGTCTGCCGGTGGCAGCCGCTGCATCAGGGTGGTGACCGGCACCACAAGGATGCCCCTTGTCATCAGCGGCAGTCGGTAAAGACTGTACAGGCGGTCGGAGACGATATCCTGGTGGGGCGAGAAGACGTCGTAGGGCAGGGTCTCCCAGTCGGGCAGGTGCATGACCGGCAGATCGTCGTCGGCGACGAAAAAGCGTATCTCGTTCTCCAATTGCGCGGCGGTCTTGGCGGAGTCGGCGATCACCAGGCACAGGCCGGGAGCGCCGGTCGCGGCGCCGGTTACGGCCAGGGACTGGGCGGCGCCGGCCAGGCCGCTCCAGGTGCGGCGGTCGCCGGGGGGGTTCGCCGGGGGGGTTGTCAGTACGGCTTCGGGCATGGGTCTGGGACCAAAAAAGTGTGCTATTGTAGCGGGCGTGGTGGACGACGTCATGGGGATCAGAATGCGCCACGCACTCGCGGCGACAGCCGTTTTGGCCATGCTTCTCGTTCTGCCGGCTTGCAGCGGCCAGCAGGGATTCCATATCAAGAATCTCGCCAAGAGTGATATCGACTTCGTCAGTGATGCCGGTTACCGGCGCAGCGACGCGCTTCTGCGGGAACTCGCCGAAAAGCTGTATAAACGCAACCCCCGGGAACTGGCCAAATGGCCCGGCGCCTCCCGCGACGAGCGCATCCAGCAGCTCTTCGGCCGGGAAGGACGCCTGGAGTTCGCTGCTCTGGGGGGCAAGTCCGGCACCGAGGCCATGGAACTGGCATTTTCCGAGGATTTTGGCGGCGACCGGGTTTTCGCGCTTATGGCGGGACTTACGGACATGATTCGCTGGGCCTATGGCTATCAGGCCGAGTTTTTTATGTTCGACGCCCTCGACAGCCAGAAACTCTATAACAGCGCCCGCAACCTGGAAATCGTCGCCTGGCGCCTGACCCATAAGCGCGACAGCAGCCAGCAGCTTTTCCTGCTCACCAACAGTCGCGGCGACGAACCCCGGAACCTCAGCTACGAACGCCTGTTCGGCGAGCTGGTGGCCATCCAGGACTTCATGTCCGATGTGGTGGCCCGCAAACGCGACCGGGTCATCAACAAGGTGGCCATCAACCTGGCCTCTTACGCTTTCCTTCCTCTCTGAAACCCGACGGTCACATCCCGTCGGGCCCGCCGTCCTTGCACCGGCCGGGGTGAATCAAGATAATACCCACCCCCTGGAACCCTCCAAATCTGAACCAAAGGTACCTGCACGTGAAACGACCCCAACCCGCCGATTTTTTTAAGGACTGGAAGGAGCGCGAGGCGCTTGCAGAGGGCATGATTCCCCTCATAGGCAAGCTTTACCGGGAAAATAATGTCTCCCTGTACATGTATGGCCGGAACATGGTCAACCGAGCGGTCACCGATATCATGAAGGCGCACCGTTTCGTTCGCCAGGTCGAGAAGAACGAGCTGTCGGAGTACGAGACCTACCCTCTGGTCAAGGCGCTGTCGGAAATGGATCTGGGCCCCGCCCATATCGACGTGGGCAAGTTGACCGTCATGTACCAGGAGAAAAACCAGGGCCGGTCCCTGGAAGAGTTTCTCAAGGATGCGGTGGGAGACGACATTGGCAGTACCCGCAAGCCTTTGCCCCAGCCCCAGGACGTGGTGCTGTACGGTTTCGGCCGCATAGGCCGGCTGGTGGCCCGGCTGCTGATTGAAAAGGCGGGCGGCGGCGATGTCCTGCGTCCGCGGGCCATCGTGGTGCGCAAGAGCCGCAATGCCAACGATCTGGAAAAGCGGGCCAGCCTGTTGCGCCGGGATTCGGTGCACGGGCCCTTTAAGGGCACCATCCGGGTCATCGAGGAAGAAAACAAGCTGATTTGCAACGGCAATGAGATCCAGGTGATCTACGCCGATTCCCCCGACGAGGTGGACTATACACACTATGGTATCCACAACGCCCTGGTGGTGGACAATACCGGCATCTGGCGGGATGAAGAGAGCCTGTCCCAGCACCTCCGGTGCCGGGGTGTCTCCAAAGTGCTGCTCACCGCGCCGGCCAAGGGCGACAGCATCCCCAATATCGTTTTCGGCATCAACACCAGCGACATCAAGCCCGAGGCGAAGCTGGTTTCCGCCGCTTCCTGTACCACCAATGCCATTGTGCCGGTTCTGCACACACTGCTTGACGAGTACGGCGTCGAAAAAGGGCACGTGGAAACCGTCCACGCCTACACCAACGATCAGAATCTCATCGACAACTACCACAAGGGTGCGCGCCGGGGCCGCAGCGCCGCCCTCAATATGGTGCTCACCGAGACCGGTGCCGCCAAGGCCGTGGCCAAGGCGATTCCCGAACTGGCCGGCAGGCTCACCGGCAACGCCATCCGGGTGCCCACGCCCAACGTCTCCATGGCGATCCTCAACCTGCAACTGGGACGGGAAACCAGTGTTGAGGAACTCAATGAATACATGCGCCGCGTGGCCCTGTATTCGCCCCTGCAACAGCAGATCGGCTACACCATTTCCGAGGAAGCGGTTTCCACGGACTTCGTCGGCGATCGCCACGCCTGTGTCTTCGACGCCAAGGCCACCATCGTCAACGGCAATAATTGCGTGCTCTATTGCTGGTACGATAACGAGTTCGGTTACAGCTGCCAGGTGGTTCGGGTGCTCGAGAAGATGGCCGGTGTCGAGTGGGCCATGTATCCGAAAACCGTTTAACGACTCCCGGAGCGCCCGGCCGTGGCGGGGCAGCCGGGCCGGAGGCGGTTTGTGGTTTAAGCGAAAGCCTGTCCCCGTCTGGCATTAAGCCGCCTGTCTCTTTATAATGCGGCACCATTCGTCAGCCCCTCCGGCACAAATGCTCACGGCTGTACAGGTTCCAGAACAAAACGCTGCTCTGGACGCGGGAGCAGTAACCTTTTCAAATTTGGAAGTGGGACTTCTATGATCAAGATCCGTCGAGGACTCGACTTGCCTGTTGCGGGCCCCCCGGAACAGGTTGTTCACGATGGACCTGCTGTCCGTACGGTTGCAATCCTCGGTAACGACTATGTCGGCATGAAACCGACAATGCGCGTCAAGGAGGGTGACCCGGTCAAGCTGGGCCAGGTTTTGTTTGAAGACAAAAAAAGCCCCGGTGTGCTCTATACGGCCCCGGCCGCCGGCACTGTCAGCGCCATCAACCGGGGTGAGCGCCGGGTTCTCCAGTCGGTGGTCATTGATGTGGAGAACGACGGCGACGAGGAAACCTTCGCCGCCTACGAGGAAAGCAAGCTGTCCGGTCTGCCGCGGCAGGATATCGTGGATAACCTGGTTAAGTCGGGCGTCTGGACCGCCCTGCGCACACGACCCTATTCCAAGGTGCCGGCCGTCGACAGCGCCCCCCGGTCAATTTTCGTCACCGCTATTGATACCAACCCCCTGGCCCCCGATCCGGCGCTGATCGTCGGCGAGCGGGAAGGGGATTTCGTCAATGGCCTCCGGGTCCTGACCCGTCTCACCGACGGTCCCGTGCACCTGTGCACCGCGCCCGGCGCCGCCATTCCCGGGGGCGATCTTGAAGGCGTGGAGCGGCATGAATTCGATGGTCCTCATCCCGCGGGCCTGGCAGGCACCCATATCCATCACATCGATCCGGTGAGCGGTCACAAGACGGTCTGGACCATCGGCTATCAGGACGTTATTGCTTTCGGACACCTGTTCACCACCGGTCGCATCGACGTGAACCGGGTGGTGGGCCTGGCCGGGCCCCAGGTGGAAAAGCCCCGGTTGTTGCGCACCCGCCTGGGCGCTCACCTCGAGGAACTGACGGCCGGCGGCCTCAAAGCCGGGGAGAATCGTATCGTATCCGGTTCCCTGCTTTCCGGCCGCAAGGCCGCCGGGGCGTTTTCCTATCTGGGGCGCTATCACAATCAGGTTTCCGTAGTGCGCGAAGGCCGGGAGCGTTTCCTGCTCCACTACCTCTCGCCGGGTCCGGGCCGCTTTTCAGCCCTGCCCATCTATCTGTCCTCGCTCGCCAGAAACCGGAAGTTCAGTTTCACCACCACCACCAACGGCAGCGAGCGGGCCATGGTGCCCATCGGCAATTACGAGCGCGTCATGCCCCTGGATATCCTGCCCACCCATCTGCTGCGCTCCCTGATTGTCGGCGATACCGAAATGGCGCAGAAACTGGGCTGCCTGGAGCTGGACGAGGAAGATTTGGCGCTGTGCACCTTCGTGTGTGTGGGTAAGTACGAATACGGGCCGTTGCTGCGCTCTAACCTGACCAGCATCGAGAAAGAGGGTTGAGGCCGATGGCGTTGAGAAAAATCCTGGACAAACTGGAACCCCATTTCCACAAGGGCGGCCGTTTCGAGAAGTGGTATGCCCTCTACGAGGCGGTGGACACCATATTCTATTCGCCGCCGGACGTGACCCACAACGCCTCGCATATCCGTGACGGCATCGACCTCAAGCGGGTTATGATCACTGTCTGGCTGGCGGCCTTTCCGGCCATGTTCTTCGGCATGTACAACCTGGGCCACCAGGCCAATATGGCCCTGGCAGCCATGGGTGCCAGCGGCGCCGGGGGCTGGCACGGTTCCCTCATCGAGTTGTTTGCCGGCTACGACCCCAACAGCATCTGGGATTGTTTCTGGTACGGCGCTGTGTACTTCCTGCCCATATACGCGGTGACCTTTATCGTCGGCGGTATCTGGGAAGTGATTTTTGCCGTGGTCCGGGGGCACGAGATCAACGAAGGCTTCTTCGTTACCTCCATCCTCTTCGCCCTGACCTGCCCGCCGGACCTGCCCCTGTGGATGGTGGCCCTGGGTATCAGTTTCGGTGTGGTTATCGGCAAGGAGGTCTTTGGCGGCACCGGCAAGAATTTTCTCAATCCGGCACTCACCGGTCGCGCCTTCGTGTTCTTCGCCTACCCGGCGTCCATGTCCGGCGATACGGTCTGGACCGCCGTGGACGGCTTTACCGGCGCCACGCCCCTGTCAGTGGCCGCCAGCGAGGGCATGGCGGCGGTCCAGGGCCAGCTTTCCTGGCTCGATGCCTTCCTGGGTAATATGCAGGGCTCCGTCGGCGAGGTATCCACCCTTGCCATCCTCATCGGCGGCATCCTCATGGTGGGCATGGGCATCGCTTCCTGGCGGATTATCCTGGGCGTGATGCTGGGCATGATCGGCCTGTCGACGCTCTTTAACGTCCTGGGCTCGGATTCGAACGCCATGTTTGCCATGCCCTGGTACTGGCACCTGGTGCTGGGTGGCTACGCTTTCGGCATGATTTTCATGGCCACCGATCCGGTGTCGGCCTCGATGACCAATACCGGGAAAATTTGGTTCGGCGCCCTCATCGGGGTTATGGTGGTACTGATCCGTGTAGTCAACCCGGCTTTCCCGGAAGGCANNTGCTGGCCATCCTGTTCGCCAACCTGTTTGCTCCCCTGATCGACCACTTCGTGGTGCAGTCCAACGTCAAGAGGAGGCTTGCCCGTGGCTAGCAATGAAAGTATCAAGAAAGTCCTGACGGTGGCGGTCTCTCTTTGCCTGGTCTGCTCGGTCGTCGTCTCTTCGGCTGCGGTGCTGTTGCGCGATGCCCAGGAGGCTAACAAGGCCCGGGACATGAAGCGCAACATCCTTGCCGCGGCCGGCTTACTGGAAAAGGGGGCGACCGTCGAGGAGCAGTTCGAGAATGTCGAAACCCGTGTGATCGATTTCGAGACCGGGACGTTCACCGAGGCTGTCGACCCCGCTAAATACGAGCAGCGCAAGGCCGCCAAGGCGCCGGGAACCTCCGAAGCCCTGACCGCCGAGGAAGACATCGCCGATATCCAGCGCCAGGAAGAATATGGCCTGGTGTATCTGGTATATGAAGGCGATGAATTGAGCAAGGTCATCCTGCCCATCCGGGGCTACGGCCTCTGGTCCACTCTCTACGGCTTCCTCGCTCTGGAGGCCGACCTCAATACCGTGGCTGGCATCGGCTTTTACGAGCATGGCGAAACCCCGGGCCTGGGCGGAGAAGTGGACAACCCGCTCTGGAAGGCCAAATGGGAGGGCAAAAAAGTTTACGACGAAGACTTCGCCGATCCGGCCCTGAGCGTTATCAAGGGCCAGGTGGAGCCGGGCGCGCCCCGGGCCCGATACAGGGTCGACGGTCTCTCCGGTGCGACCCTGACAACCCGCGGTGTCGACAACATCATTCAGTTCTGGCTTGGCGAGCGGGGCTATTCGGAATTTCTTTCTAACCTGCGACAAGGGGAGGCGTGATCGTGAAAACCAAGGACATCCTTCTCGGCCCTATTTTCAACAACAATCCCATCGCCTTGCAGATTCTGGGCATTTGCTCGGCGCTGGCGGTGACGTCGAGCATGAAGGTGTCGCTGGTCATGTGCATTGCACTGACGGCGGTGGTGGCCTTCTCCAACCTGTTCGTATCGATTATTCGCAACCACATTCCCGGCAGTATCCGCATTATCGTGCAGATGACCATTATTGCCTCCCTGGTGATCGTGGTGGACCAGGTGATCAAGGCCTTCGCCTATGACATCAGCAAGCAACTGTCCGTGTTCGTAGGTCTTATTATCACCAACTGCATTGTCATGGGCCGGGCCGAGGCCTTTGCCATGAAAAATCCGCCGATCCCCAGTTTCCTGGACGGTGTGGGCAATGGCCTCGGGTATAGCTTTATCCTTATGGTGGTGGCTTTCTTCCGGGAACTGATCGGGTCCGGCAGCCTTTTTGGTGTGCAGGTGCTGGAAAATGCCAGCACCGGCGGCTGGTACGTCCCCAACGGCCTGATGCTGCTTCCCCCCAGTGCCTTTTTTATCATCGGCCTGATTATCTGGGTGTTGCGCAGCGTCAAGACCGATCAGGTGGAGGAGCCTGAATTCCGCATCGCGCCCAATTCAGCCCAGGGGGAGGTGGCCTGATGGAACATTACCTGAGTCTCCTGATCCGCTCGATTTTTATCGAAAATATGGCCCTGGCCTTCTTTCTGGGCATGTGCACTTTTATTGCCATCTCCAAGAAGGTGGAGGCCGCGGTGGGCCTGGGCATCGCAGTGGTGGTGGTGCTCACCATCACCGTGCCGGTCAACTACCTGATACTCGATAACCTGCTGGCGGAAGGCGCGCTGGCCTGGACGGGCATCGAGGCCCTGAAATCCGTAGACCTCAGTTTTCTGGGCCTGCTCAGCTATATCGGCGTCATTGCCGCCATTGTCCAGATACTCGAGATGTTTCTCGATAAATACGTGCCCGCCCTCTATGCGGCCCTTGGGGTTTTCCTGCCTCTCATTACCGTGAATTGCGCAATCCTCGGCGCGTCCCTGTTCATGGTGGAGCGGGACTACAACTTCGGCGAGAGCGCGGTATACGGCCTCGGTGCGGGGATCGGCTGGGCGCTGGCCATCACGGCCCTGGCGGGTATTCGCGAGAAGATGAAATACAGCGATGTGCCGGCCGGCCTCCAGGGCCTTGGCATCACCTTCATCACCGTGGGACTCATGTCCCTGGGCTTTATGTCTTTCGGCGGTATCGATCTGTAAGCGCTTGGAGCGGAGTAGAAAAAACCTATGAATCTGGAAATCATACTAGGCGTTGCCATGTTCACCGCAGTCGTGCTGGCGCTGGTGGCGGTGATTCTTGGCGCGCGATCCAAGCTGGTGGCTTCCGGCAATGTGGAGATCCAAATCAACGGTGAAAAGACCGTTTCCGCGCCAGCCGGCGGCAAGCTGTTGCAGACGCTTGCCAACAACGGCATTTTCCTGGCCTCGGCCTGTGGTGGCGGCGGCAGCTGCGCCCAGTGCAAATGTATTGTCGAAGAGGGCGGCGGGGCGATGCTGCCCACCGAGGAAGGCCACTTCAATCGTCGCGAGGCCCGGGAAGGCTGGCGCCTGTCCTGCCAGGTTCCCGTCAAGCAGGACATGAAAGTGGAAGTTCCCGAGGATGTCTTCGGGGTCAAGCAGTGGGAGTGTGAGGTGGTTACCAACCCCAATGTGGCCACTTTTATCAAGGAACTGACCCTGCGCCTGCCCGAGGGCGAGGACGTCAAATTCCGGGCCGGCGGCTACGTCCAGCTTGAGGCGCCGCCCCATCACGTCAAGTTCAAGGATTTCGCCATCGAGGAACGCTTTCGGGGCGACTGGGAAAAGTTCGGTTTCTTTAACCTGGAGTCGAAGGTCACCGAGCCGGTGATCCGCGCCTATTCCATGGCCAACTACCCGGAAGAGAAAGGCATCCTCAAGTTCAATATCCGGATCGCCACGCCGCCCCCGGGCAGCAAGGGCATACCGCCGGGCCAGATGTCCTCCTATGTGTTCAGCCTGAAGCCGGGCGACAAGCTCATCGTCTTCGGTCCCTTTGGCGAGTTCTTCGCCAAGGACACCGATGCCGAAATGGTCTTTATCGGCGGCGGCGCCGGTATGGCGCCCATGCGCTCCCATATTTTCGATCAGCTCAAACGCCTCAATTCCAAGCGCAAGATCTCGTTCTGGTACGGCGCACGAAGCCTGCGGGAATGCTTCTACACCGAGGAGTACGACCGGTTGGCGGAGGAAAACGACAATTTCGAGTGGCACCTGGCCCTGTCGGACCCCCTGCCCGAGGACGACTGGAGCGGTCCCACCGGCTTTATTCACAACGTCCTCTACGAGAATTATCTGAAGGATCACGAGGCGCCGGAAGACTGCGAGTACTATATGTGCGGGCCGCCCATGATGAACGCCGCCTGCATCAAAATGCTCACCGACCTGGGGGTGGAAAAGGACAACATCCTCCTGGACGACTTTGGTGGCTAGTATTATCAATCTTTGCACGGCGAGAACGGGGTCCTTCGGGGCCTCGTTTTTGTTTGTCCTGCTTTTGTCGCTCGCGGTACTGTCCGGATGCGGGCAAGACGAAACACCGGAACCCCAGAGTTATTCCGGCGCCACCATGGGCACCACCTATCATGTGCGGGTATTCCCCGGGGAAGCCACTGTTCCCGCCGATATCGGCGACGGCATCCGGCGGATTCTCAACGAAATTAACCGGTCCATGAGCACTTACCTTGAGGATTCGGAACTCAACCGGCTCAATCGCACACCGGTGGGCGAGCCCTTTGCCGTCTCTCCGGCGCTGCTCGAGGTCCTGGTGCTGGCCGGGCGTATACACCGACTCACCGGCGGCGCCTTTGATCCCACTGTGGGTCCCCTGGTGGATCTGTGGGGATTCGGTCCCGAGGATACCGGCAACCGGGTTCCCGGGCCCGGCGAAATTGCCGAACTGGTTGGCCGCCACGGTATTGACAAGCTCGAAGTCCGGGAGGGGGACAGTGTGGTGGTCCGAAGGGGTCCCGTACGGCTGGATCTCTCCGCCATCGCCAAGGGCTATGCGGTGGACCGGGTCAGCCGTTATCTGGTCGGGCAGGGACTGAACTCGCATATGGTGGAAGTGGGCGGAGAGCTGTATCTCTCGGGCGTCAAGCCGTCGGGCGAACCCTGGCGCATCGCCGTGGAGCGCCCCCGGGCGGGTGCCCGCCAGGTCCAGCGTGTGCTGGCCCTCAGCGACGCGGGTCTGGCGACTTCCGGGGATTATCGCAACTTTTTCGAGAAGGACGGCAAGCGCTATTCCCATACCATTGACCCCCGCACCGGTTACCCCATCGACCACGGGCTGGCTTCCGTGACCGTCGTGGCGGATACCTCGGCCCGGGCGGATGCCCTGGCCACGGCGTTCATGGTGATGGGACCCGATGCCGCCCTGGCCCTGGCCGATAGCCGGGGAATTCCTGTCTATCTTGTTGTCAAAGACGACGAAGGCTTCGTCGACCGTTATAATGTCTATCTGGAACCCTATTTGACCGAGGTGGATTGATGCTCGAATTCGCAATCGCGCTGCTGGTGCTGCTGTTCATTGTCACGGCCATGTCAGTGGGCGTGATCATGGGCCGCAAGCCCATCACCGGTTCCTGCGGCGGCGTCGGTGCCGCTCTTGGGCAGAAGGATTACACCTGCGAATTCTGTGGCGACGACCCCGCCAGGTGCGAGGAAAGCGGCGAACGGCAGAACCTGGAGTCTCAGGCCTACGAGGTGGGAGGAACCGGGCGCTCCCGCTGAACACTGGTGCCTTGAAGGTGACTGCGCGGGCTTTGCGCCGGCATGGTCAGGGGCATCCATAGGGCCAGCGGGCTTGGAGAGTTACTCCATTGTTTGGGCGTCGGCCCTTTCGGTTTCCGGTTTCAGGACTGTGTGCAAAACCAGGTCGTACTCGAAATAGACAAAATACTCCGGGTACTCCCAGGCGCTGATGGGCGGCTCGCCCACCGCCGGTGAGGTGGATACCGGTTCGCCGAATTTTTCCCGGACTTTTTCCTTGCTGATGCCGCGACGGGGTTTTTCCATGCCCTGTTTGGCCGGGGCCTGGGAGCCCACGGGCACGGTTACCTGTTCTGCCGCCACCGGGCCGGTGAGTGCCAGGGCAGCGATCAAGGCGATTGCGTATTTTCCCATATTATCTTCCCGGGTCATCCTTTTTTCGGCTCTGATTATAGACAGGTATGGCCGCTAAAGTACAACCTGGTTCGCGTTCCCCGGAATTGACGGCTGAAGCGGTGCGGGGATCATTTGCGGGTAACGCTTGTGACGGTTGCCCCTTTTGGTTTAAATGCGCCGGATGAAAAAAACATTGCCCCTTTTTGTCGGCCTTCGCTATGTCCGCAGCAAGCAGCGCGAGGGCTTTTTCTCCCTGGTGTCCGGTTTTTCCTTCGGGGCCATGGCACTGGGGGTGACCGCGCTGATCGTGGTTCTGTCGGTGATGAATGGTTTTGACCGGGAGATCAAGACCCGCATCCTCAACGTGGTGCCCCACGTCACCATCGAGCAGCGGCAGGAACAGGGCCGGTGGTCGGCAATAGTGCCGGCCCTGGAGGCAGTGCCGGGCGTCGAGAGCGCGGCCCCCTTCGTGGAGGGGCAGGGGATGTTGTCCGGCGGAGGCGAGTTGCAAGGCGTCAGCCTCCAGGGAATAGACCCCCGGGCCAGCGCCAATCTCGGGCCCCTCAGGCAGCATATGCTCGCCGGGGATATTGACCGGCTGGCGGCCGGCGAATTTGGTGTGGTGCTGGGCAGCCTGCTGGCCCGCTCCCTGGGGGTCATGACCGGCGATACCGTTCTGCTGACTCTGCCCGACGTCACGATTACGCCTGTTGGAGTCTTTCCCCGCAGCAAGCGCCTTCGGGTGGTGGGCATTTACCGCACCGGGGCGCAGGTGGATACCGGTATCGCCATCGTCCATATGGACGATGCCCGGAAACTGCTGCGCATGGGCGAGGATATCCACGGCGTGCGCCTGACGGTCCGGGACCCGTTCGCGGTGGCCAGGGTATTGCCGGCCCTGGAGGCCGAGGTTCCCGGCGGTGCGCGGGTGCGCACCTGGGAGTCCAGCTTTGCGAGCCTGTTCCAGGCTATTCGTATGGAAAAGACGGTGGTGGGGCTGCTCCTGGCAGTGATTATAGCCGTGGCGGCTTTCAATATCGTCGCCAGCTTGGTGCTGATGGTGGCCGACAAGCGCAGGGATATTGCCGTGCTGCGAACCATGGGCGCCACGGGCCCCACCGTCGCCGCCATTTTCCGGGTTCAGGGGGCGGCCGTGGGGGTTGGCGGCGTGCTTTTCGGCGTCGTGCTGGGCTGCCTTGTGGCCTGGCAACTGGGAGAAATCGTCAGCCTGGCGGAAGGGTTGTTCGGTTTCCGGATTTTCGACCCCGAGGTTTATTTTATCAGCCGGCTGCCCACGGACCTGCAATGGCTCGATGTGGTGCTGATCGCCGCTCTGGGGGTCCTGATCAGCCTGCTTGCCACACTCTACCCGGCCCGTCGCGCGGGCCTGGTCAGCCCTGCGGAGGTGCTGCGCTATGACCGATGACATCACGGACCGGCCGACGGTGCTCCGGTGCCGGCATGTCGGCAAGGATTATCGCCAGGGCACCGACCTGGTCAAAGTCCTCTCGGACCTCAGTTGCGATATCGGCGCGGGCGAGCGGGTCGCCATTGTCGGGGCCTCCGGTTCGGGCAAGTCCACCCTGCTAAACCTGATGGGTGGACTCGACGATCCTACCACCGGGGAAGTCCAGGTGTTGGGTCAGGATATCCACGCTCTCTCCGAGAGCCGGCGGGCTTCCTGGCGCAACAGGCACCTGGGTTTTGTCTACCAGTTCCACCACCTTCTGGGGGAGTTCAGCGCCCGGGAAAATGTCGCCATGCCCCTGCTGATTGCCGGGCGTACCATGGCCGATGCCGGGGCCGTAGCCGACGAATTATTGGCCCGCGTGGGTCTTTCGCACCGGCTTGAGCACCGGCCCGCCGCCCTGTCTGGCGGCGAGCGCCAGCGGGTGGCCATCGCCCGGGCCCNNNNACGAACCCACCGGCAACCTGGATCCAGCGACGGCGGAGAAGGTTCTGCAACTGCTTCTGGCACTCAACCGCGAGTTGAACATCAGCTTTGTGGTGGTGACCCACGACCGGGACATCGCCGGCCAAATGGACCGGGTCCTGCATCTGGACCAGGGGGCACTGGTCGAGGAGTCGCTAGTGGCGGAGGATATTCCGGGTGCCTGAACGATTTTCTTGGCTGGTGGGGCGGCGCTTTTTCGCCGCCGGATCCCGGAGCCGGCTGGCCTCCTTTATTTCGGTGCTGGCGGTGACTGGTCTGGTGATGGGGGTCGCCTTGTTGATCCTTGTGCTGTCGGTGATGAACGGTTTCGAGCGGGAAATGCGCACCCGAATCCTGGGGGTGGTACCCCATATCCAGTTTTTCGGTCCCGGCGGCATTGAGCACTGGCGCGATACGGCAGCCAGGCTGTCAACGCATCCCCAGGTGGTCCAGGTCACGCCCTTTACCCGGTTCCAGGGTATGGTCAACCATCGGGGCAATATCACCGCCGTGTCAGTGCAGGGGTTGCTGCCGGGAGCCATGGATGGGGCCCTGAAAGCGACATTGCCGGCGGATGTGGAGAAGTGGCTCGGAGACGGCAAGCTGGCGTTGTCCCGGAACCTGGCCGACAAGCTCGGCGTGCGACCCGGCGACACCCTGACCCTGATCGCACCCCGGCCCGGGCGGGGGCGCCAGGGGGTGCCGGTAATGCGGGTTATGGAGTTGGGCGGGGTGTTCAGCACTCATACCGCCGAGGACAATGTCCTGGCTCTGTTGCACCTGGATTCCGCCGGCGCCATCACCGGTCTGGGCGGCAGGCCCCAGGGGCTGCGCGTGCGGGTGGACCGGGTTTTCGACGCCAGACAGACCGGCTATGAACTGCTCGACAGGCTGCCCAGGGGCTTCACTTTCGTGGATTGGCTGCAAACCCACGGCAATCTCTACCAGGCTATCCAGATGTCACGTCAGCTGGTGGGTTTGCTGATCTTTCTGATTATCGCCATTGCCGTTTTCAACGTGGTATCGATGCTGGTCATGACAGTCACCGACAAGCGGCCCGCCATCGCCATCCTCAAGACCCTTGGGGCCGGCAACGGCGATATTATCGCGATTTTCCTGGTCCAGGGTACTTTGATCGGCCTGCTGGGCACCGGCCTCGGGGTGGCTGTCGGCAGTGCCGGCGCTCTCTGGGTTTCGGAAGCGGTGGCCTGGCTTGAGAATGCCCTGCAGTTCCGGTTCCTCAGTGCCCAGATTTATCCCATCGATTACGTGCCCGCCGACCTGCGCGGTACCGATATTGCCGTCGTCGCGGCCACTGCCCTGGGCCTCAATTTCCTCGCCACCCTTTATCCGGCCTGGAAAGCCGCCCGAACCCGGCCGGCGGAGATTCTGCGCTATGAATAGCGCTTGCTTCTCGTTTTTTGTGCCAGGCGTCGCTTCTTGCGTGCCTCCCAGTTGCGGATAACCGTCCAGCGCCAGATCTCGTGGATAATCACGTAACCGGTGCCGCCGGCCAACAGGCCGGTGAGCAGGCTGCCCAGCAGCAGGGGCATGAGCAGGCTTTCGCCCTGTTCCTGGAACCAGTCCAGCTCCAGCCGGAAGTGGAAATCAACCGGAGGGCTGTCCAGTATCCAGCGGCCCAGTTCATAGGTGAGCAAAAAGATGGGGGTCATGGTCAGCGGGTTGGTGACCCATATCAGTAATACCGAGATGGGCAGATTGCAGCGCAACAGCAGCGCCAGGAGGGCAGCGATCAGGGTCTGGCCGGGCAATGGCAGGAATGCGCAGAACAGCCCCACAAAAAAAGCGACGGACACTGAATGCCGGTTCAGGTGGAAGAGGTTGGGGTCTTCCAGCACGGGGCCCAGCCAGCGCAACGCCCGGTGCTGGGAATGGCGGGTCGGATGGGGAAGCCAGCGACGTAAAAACTTCTTGGGCATGGACCTGGGTACTGCTTTGAAAAGATGGCCATTATGCCCAGATTGTGGACCAGTCTCCAGAATCGCGCCAATGGCTACGTCAACGGGTCAGTGCGTCCGTCGGCTCGGGCGTTACGGCAAAGAAATTCTCGATCTCGGGTCGTTGGGCGAGGGTGTCGCCATGGCCCAGTTCTATCAGGCGCTGGCAGAAGCCGGGCTCGAACAGCAGGTAGCTGGCCGCGCTTGAGCCGCCGCCCCGGGCAGTGGCGCCGGTGATGCGGAGGAAGGTGCGGACGCTGCCCGGCAATTCGTGGAGATATTGCTCGGCCAGTTCGTGGATGGGCACCGAGGGTGTCACCGACAGGTAATCGACCACCTTGAGATCCTCGACCCCCTGTTCCTCGCGCGCTGCCGGCGGGATCGCCCCGGCCAGGCGGTTGATGGTCTTCAGGGTTTCCAGGTCGCTCTCGATCGTGTCGATAAAGGCGCTGTTGAGCATGTGGCTGATCATTTGTGCCAGGGATGGCGAATAGTGGGCGGTTTCCGGTCTGGCTTTGTGTACCGGGTTGTCGCTGACACCCACCACGAAAACCCGGTCCGCCCCCAGGTGCAGGGCAGGGCTGAGCGGTTTAAGCTGGCGCAGTGCACCGTCGCCATAGAAGCGATTGCCGATCTTGACGGGCGGAAAAATGGTGGGGATGGATGCCGAGGCGATCAGGTGATCCAGGGTCAGGCCGGTGCGTACACCCAGGCGCCGGGTGCGCTGCCAGTTGTCGTGGTTACCCTGAAAAAAAGTAATGGATTGACCCGAGCTGTAGGCCATGGCGGTGACCGCCACAGCCTGTAGTTCACCGCTGGCGATGGCTTCATCAATATGCCGGAAGCGGATATAGTCGGCCAGCAATTCCCTCAGTGGCGAGTTGTCGAGCAGGGCCACCGGCGAGGTGATGCCGGAACCGCTGTGAAACAGCGATGCCAGCATCTTCAGGGAATTCCTGAATACGCCCCAGGGGTCGGTACGGTAGACTTTCTCCGCGGTCAGATCCCGCCAGATGGCTTCCAGTTTTCGCGCCCGGAGACTGAATGGCCCCGCGCGCCCGGCCATGGCCAGGGTATTGATAGCGCCCGCGGAGGTGCCGCAGATGATGGGAAAAGGATTGTAGGTCTGGCGAGGCAGGATTTCCGCCAGGCCCTTGAGCACACCTACCTGGTAGGCAGCCCGGGCGCCGCCGCCGGAAAGAATCAGGGCCGTCGTCATGCTGCTGCGTTTATCTCCTGTTATGAACGCTGCCGGTGCCGGCATTCAGTTTACGATACAGGGACCGCAGGCTTATACCCGCTATGTTCGCCACTGCCTGCTTGTCGCCGTCGAACTCGCTCATCAGTTCCCGCAGATATTCGTATTCTAGCGCTTTCAGGTCCGGATGGTTCGGGCTCGTCCTGCCATGCTGTTCGGGGCCCAGGCACCGCGCGATGGTATTCGCGTCGATGACGTTGGAGCGGGCGAAGACGATGGCCCGCTCCATGATATTGCGCAGTTCCCGGATATTGCCCGGGAAGGATTCGCATTCCAGTCTTTTTACGGCGGAACTGCTCAGGTGATATTTTTCCTCCGGACTTAACTGGGCCAGGATCGACTTGGCAATCAGGGCAATGTCACCCCGGCGCTCCCGCAGCGCCGGCAACTCGATGGGAAAGACGTTGACCCGGTAATAAAGATCCCGCCGGAATTCGCCGCGCGCAATCAATGCGCTCAGGTCCTTGTGGGTGGCGGTGATGAGGCGAAACCGGGCGCGTTTGAGTTCCGTGCTGCCCACAGGGCGGTAAGTGCCGGTTTCCAGCAGGCGCAACAGTTTGACCTGCATGGCCAGGGGCACGTCGCCGATTTCGTCCAGGAACAGGCTGCCGCCTTCGGCGGCTTCCACCAGTCCCGGTTTGTTCTGGGTGGCGCCGGTGAAGGCGCCCCTGACGTGACCGAAGAGTTCGCTCTCGAACAGGGTTTCGGTGAGCCCCGCGCACTCCACGGTCACCAGCGGCCGGTCCCGGTACGCGCTGGACTCATGGATGGCGGCCGCCGCCAGTTCCTTGCCGGTGCCCGATTCACCCAGCAGCAGGACAGCGCTGTTCCGCGGGGCCACCAGGTTGATCATTTCCACGAGCCGATTGAAGGCCGGGCTGCGGCCCACCATATTGCGGGTGCTCAGTTCGGCGCTGGCGATGGCGACGGGTTTCAGCAACTCGACGAAATAGCGGATATCGCCGTCCTCGCCCTGAATGGGCAGCATCTCCACATCCACATGCTCCTTGCCCCGGGGGGTGTTGTGGATATGAAGTACCCGCTCTTTCTGCCCGGAGTCCAGGCACGATGCCAGCGGGCAGGTTTCCCCGGCCTGGTCGCAGGGTACGGAATAGCCGTGGGAGACCTGGTAGCAGTGGGCGGGTCGGGTGGTGTCTATCTTGCCGAACCGCGCCGTATAGAGCTCATTGGTGGCAAGGATGCGGTAGTCGGGGGTCACCAGGATGGCCGGGTGCTCGAAGGCATCCAGCATTCGGGCGCTATCGGGGTTGCCGCCGTTTCGCGCAATAATTTCCATAACTGTCAAAAATGACATGAATGCTTGCCAATATTGGCAGGACAGGTCCTGCATGGCAAGCGCGGGCTCTTTGGTTTTTCTGTTTTGTTCAAAAAATTTAGAAAAAACAGATGGTTGGCGTTTTCTGTCGCCGGCCCTTGGTTCTGGCACGGCGGTTGCAACCGTTGCACCAGTCAATACAAATTCCGGGGAATGTGTTGGAGAGGCACTTTGTGTAGAAGATGTAGATTGCGGCGGAAGGTGGCGGAACTGGCCTCGCCATCCATCGGTATGCCGTTGCAGAGGATGCCGGCCGCTGCTTTATTTGAAGGGTCGGCGGAATCGCCCGCCGGCTCCGGTTCCCGCGTGGGGACGATCATTCAAGGTAGGATATTTTGATGGATTGGGATCCCTTCGTCCTGGCGCGCATCCAGTTTGCCGCCAATATCAGTTTCCACATTCTATTCCCGGCCATCTCCATTGGCCTGGCCTGGGTTCTCTTCTACTTTCGTGCCCGCTATACCCTCAGTGGCGACCGGGCCTGGGAGTACGCCTATTACTTCTGGGTCAAGGTTTTCGCCCTGACCTTTGCCATGGGGGTGGTGTCGGGCATCACCATGAGTTTCCAGTTCGGCACCAACTGGCCGGGGTTCATGGAGCGGGCCGGCAACGTGGCCGGCCCCTTGCTGGGTTACGAGGTGCTTACCGCCTTTTTCCTGGAGGCATCTTTCCTGGGCATCATGCTGTTCGGCAAGGATCGCGTCTCCAACAAAATGCACCTGATTTCGGCTTTTCTGGTGGCGGTGGGCACTCTGTTGTCGGCATTCTGGATACTCAGCCTCAACTCCTGGATGCAGACACCCGCCGGCTATTCGCTTGATGAGGGGGTGGTTACGGTGGAAAGCTGGTGGCGCATCATTTTTAACCCCTCGTTTCCCTACCGCTTTTTCCACATGACCCTGGCCTCCCTGCTGACCAGTGCCTTCCTGATTGCGGGTGTCAGTGCCTGGCGGGCCCGGGCCGGATTGGCGGGGCCCGGCACCTGGAAGGTGCTGAGGACCGGGGTGGCCATCGCCGCCGTGGCCGCGCCCCTGCAGATTTTCGTGGGCGACCTGCACGGCCTCAATACCCTGGAACACCAGCCCGCCAAGGTGGCGGCCATGGAAGCCATCTGGGAAACGCAGCGGGGAGCACCCTTTACCCTGGTGGCGCTCCCGGACGGCGAGGCGCGCAAAAATCACCTGGCCCTGGAAATTCCCCATGCTGCCAGCCTGATACTCACGCATCGCTGGAATGGCGAGGTCCGGGGGCTCGACGAATTTATCGGCGAACACCCGCCCGTGGCACCGGTGTTCTGGTCGTTCAGGGTCATGCTGGCGATGGGAGTGCTGATGCTGGCGGTGGCCTGGTGGGGCGCCTGGTCCTGCCTGCGCGGCCGGGAGCCCTCGATGCCCCTGCTGCGCGCTCTGTCCTGGATGACCTTTTCCGGCTGGGTCGCGGTGCTGGCGGGTTGGTACGTTACCGAGATCGGCCGCCAGCCCTGGATCGTCCAGGGGCTGCTGCGGGTCGACTCGGTGGTGGCCGACCACAGTTCCGCGACCCTCACGGGCACACTGCTTGGCTATGTGCTGCTCTACGTGTTCCTGATTTTTTCCTATATGGGCGCCCTGCGGTACCTGTCGCGCCAGGAAGCGGCGTCGCTGGTCTTGGTGGAACAGGGCGAGTCCTCAGGCTCCCGACAGGCACAGGAGGTTGTGTGATGGAGTACTGGCTGCCGATTGTCTACCTGGCAATCATGGGCCTGGCCCTTTTGGTCTACGTGATACTCGACGGCTACGACCTGGGCGTGGGCATGCTCCTGCCCGGAGCCACCGATGCGGAAAAGGATCTGATGATCGCCTCCATCGGGCCCTTCTGGGATGCCAACGAAACCTGGATTGTCCTCGGTGTCGGGGTGCTGTTGATCGCCTTTCCCCTGGCCCACGGCATTATTCTCAGCAGCCTCTATATCCCGGTTACCCTGATGCTGCTGGGGCTGATCCTCCGGGGCGTTGCCTTCGATCTTCGCGTCAAGGGCGGCGACCACCGCAAGGCGTTGTGGAACAGAGCTTTTTTTGTGGGCTCTCTGCTGGCCTCGGTGTCCCAGGGATGGATGCTCGGAGCCTATATTACGGGGTTGCGCGAGGATATCACCAGCCTTCTCTTCGCGGGTCTTATTGCCGCGACACTGCCGGCCCTCTATGTCCTTTTGGGTGCCGCCTGGTTGCTCATGAAAAGCGAGGGGGAGTTATTCGATAAGGCGGTGCGCTGGGGCCGCCGGGCGATGCTGCCCATGGGAGTGGCGCTGCTGCTGGTATCCGTGGCCACGCCGGTGGTGAGCGAGGCCATTGCCAGGCGCTGGTTCAGCCTGCCCAATGCCATAGGTTTGCTACCCATCCCCCTGGTTTGCGCCCTGGTCTATGGCGGTCTGTTCTGGTTTTTGAACCGTCCCGAACTTCTCCGGCGGGGTTATGCCTGGCTGGTCTATGCGGGAATCGTCCTTATCTGCGTCATGGCGGCCCTGGGTCTGGCATTCAGCATTTTTCCCGATGTTGTCATGGGCCGGATGACCCTCTGGGAAGCGTCCGCCTCGGTGGCCTCCCTGCAGTTTACCCTGGTGGGCGTGGTCATCACCCTGCCGATGATCGTCTTTTACACCATCTACATCTACAGAATCTTTCACGGTAAAGCGAGGGCTCTGTCCTATGAATAAAGCTGTCTCACAACCCCAGCCGGGGCAGGTCATACCCTTCGAGGTCGATATGGAGTGCCGCCCGGAAGTGGTCCCCTTCTTCGACGAGGCGACGAATACATTCTCCTATGTGGTCCGGGATCCCGCCTCCAGTGCCTGCGCAGTGGTGGATTCGGTCATGGATATTGATTACGCCGCCGGAAGGATCGGGTTCGAGGGCGCCGACCGGATTGTCGAGTACATCCGCAAGCAGGGGCTGGACCTGGTCTGGCTGATCGAGACCCATGTCCACGCCGATCATCTTTCCGCCGCCCCGTACATCCAGGAAAAGCTGGGCGGCTGGATCGGGATAGGCGATAAGATCACCGTGGTCCAGGAGACCTTCGGCAAAATCTTCAATGAGGGCACGGCCTTCCAGCGGGACGGCTCCCAGTTTGACCGGCTGTTCAGAGACGGCGATCGCTACCGGGTGGGCAACATGGTTTGTCATGCCCTGCACACGCCGGGACACACCCCTGCCTGCATGACCCATATCATGGGTGATGCCGCCTTTGTCGGCGACACCCTGTTTATGCCTGACGGGGGCACGGCCCGCGCCGATTTTCCGGGCGGCGATGCCCGGACACTCTACCGATCCATCCGTCGCGTGCTGTCGCTGCCGGACGAGACCCGGCTGTTCATGTGCCACGACTACTGCCCCGATGGTCGCGAGGTGGAATTCCAGACTACGGTGGCGACCCAGAAGGCCACCAATATTCATGTCCGCGACGATGTTGAAGAGGAAGCATTCGTGGCCATGCGCGAACAGCGGGACGCCACCCTGGACATGCCCCGCCTGATCCTTCCCTCCCTGCAGGTCAATATGCGGGCGGGCCACCTGCCGGACCCGGAAGACAATGGCGTGGTCTACCTGAAAGTTCCTGTTAATTTGCTTTAAATAGGTGATATAACCTGATGGAAATAAAAGATATTGAGGCCGGTTTTTCTGTATCCGGGCAACTGGCTTGCGCCGATGTGGCGGTACTTGCCGAGCGCGGGGTCCGCAGTATCATCTGTAACCGACCGGACGGCGAGGGGGCGGATCAGCCCAATTTCGCCGAAATCCGGGAGGCGGCCCGGCAGCACGGTATCGAGGCCCGGTACCTGCCGGTGGTTTCCGGCAGGGTCCGGGATGAGGATGCCAACGCCTTTTCGAGGCTGCTCGACACGCTGCCCGGGCCGACCCATGCCTACTGCCGCAGCGGTATGCGCTCGACCACCCTCTGGGCGCTGACCCGGGGGGACAGGAATGCCGATCTGCAGCGTATTCTCGCCCGCGCGAAAGGCGCCGGTTACGACATGAGTTCAGTGGTTTCGCGTATCGCCGGTACTGGCGGTGACGAAATTGCCAGCTATGATGTGGTCATTGTCGGGGCAGGGGCCGCGGGAATAGCTGTTGCATCCAGTATTGTCCGGCGCGGGGCCGACCTGTCGGTTGCCATCGTCGACCCGGCCGACGTGCACTATTACCAGCCCGGATGGACCTTCGTGGGCGCCGGTATATTTCCCCCGCAGAAAACCGCGCGCACCCTGGCATCCCTGATCCCCCGCGGCGTGCATTGGATCAAGGCGGCCGTGGCCGCCTTCGATCCCGACAATGACCGCATTATCCTGGAAGGGTGTCGAAACCTGGGGTACAAACGCTTGATCGTTGCACCCGGTATCAAGCTCGACTGGGATCGCATCGCGGGCCTGAGTGAGACCCTGGGTCACCATGGCGTGACGTCGAATTATCGTTTTGATTTAGCCCCTTATACATGGAACCTCGTCCAAAATCTAAAGTCAGGCAGGGCGCTTTTCACCCAGCCGCCCATGCCCATCAAATGCGCCGGGGCGCCCCAGAAAGCCATGTACCTCTCCGCCGACCATTGGTACCGTAGCGGCTGCCTTGGCAATATCCGCCTGGACTTTTTCTCGGCGGGAGAAGTGCTTTTCGGGGTCGCGGATTACGTGCCGGCACTGTTGGAATACGTCGAGAAATATCACGCGAATCTCAACTTCGGGCACAACCTGGTGAAAATCGACGGACCCGGCAAAACCGCCTGGTTTGAACGAACCGACGGGCAGGGGGCCGTAGAGACGGTCGCCCGTGAATTCGAGATGATCCATGTCAGTCCGCCCCAGGTCGCGCCCGACTTTATCCGGGTCAGCCCCCTCGCCGATAGCGCCGGCTGGGTGGATGTGGACCAGAATACCCTGCGCCACAAAAACTATGCCAATATCTGGTCCCTGGGCGACGTCATGAACGCCCCCAACGCCAAGACCGCCGCCGCTGCCCGCAAACAGGCACCCGTGGTGGCCAACAACGTGCTGGCGGATATGGGCCGGGCCCGGGGTGTCGCGCACTACGACGGTTACGGCTCCTGTCCCCTCACCGTCGAGCGGGGCAAAGTGGTACTTGCGGAGTTCGGTTTCGGCGGCAAGCTTTTGCCGAGTATGCCCCGTTGGCTGATCAACGGTAAGAAGCCCAGCAGAATGGCCTGGCTGCTCAAGGAAAAGTTGCTGCCGCCCATCTACTGGCAGGCCATGCTCCGGGGCAGGGAGTGGCTGGCCCGGCCGGCGATCACCGAGCAGTAGGGGGGGGACGCCTGTGTTCCACCATCTGAGGCGGTATCTGCCCATCCTGAGCTGGGCTGGAACATATCGCCGGTCGTACGCAATCAGCGACCTGCTGGCGGCGGTCATCGTCACCATCATGCTGATTCCCCAGTCCCTGGCTTATGCACTGCTGGCCGGTCTGCCCGCCGAGATGGGGCTCTACGCCAGTATCCTGCCCCTGGCCGCCTACGCCCTGTTCGGCACCAGTCGCACCCTGTCCGTTGGCCCGGTGGCGGTGGTCTCTCTGATGACCGCGGCGGCGGTGGGTCAGGTGGCGGCGCCGGGCACTGCCCAGGCCGTGGTGGCGGCTATCCTGTTGGCCTTTCTGTCCGGCGCATTCCTGGTCATGGCGGGACTGTTGCGGCTGGGCTTTCTCGCCAACTTCCTTTCGCATCCGGTTATCAGCGGCTTTATCACGGCCTCCGGTATCCTGATTGCGGTGAGCCAGTTGAAACATATCCTGGGTATCAGCGGGCAGGGTGAATCCCTCTACGCGCAGCTGGTGGCCATGGCCGGACAGTTACCGGACACCAACCTGCCCACAGTGGTGATCGGGATCGGCGCCATGGCCTTTCTGCTCTGGAGCCGCACTGGCCTCAAGAAGTTGCTGATGGGCCTCGGGGTTGGCCGGGATGTCGCCGCTATTGCCGCCAAGGCCGGACCGGTGGTGGCGGTGGTGGTCACCATTCTTTGCGCCTGGTGGCTCGACCTGGGCGAAAAGGGCGTGGCGCTGGTGGGTGATGTGCCCACGGGGCTGCCGGCTCCGGGGCTTCCCGACTTTGGCGCCGTGCCCTGGCCCGACCTGGTAATACCGGCGGTACTCATTGCCATCATCGGTTTCGTGGAATCGGTATCCGTGGGCCATACCCTGGCGGCGAAACGGCGCCAGCGCATCGATCCCAACCAGGAGTTGATCGGCCTGGGCGCCGCCAACCTGGCCGCCGGGGTCTCCTCAGGTTTTCCTGTCACCGGCGGCTTCTCGCGCTCGGTGGTGAATTTCGACGCGGGCGCCCAAACCCAGGCGTCGAGCCTGTTGACGGCCGCCGGTATCGCCCTGGCAGCCATGTTTCTGACGCCGTTTCTGGCCTACCTGCCCAAGGCGACTCTGGCGGCGACCATTATTGTTGCCGTATTGTCCCTGGTGGATCTTTCCATCCTCGGGCGCGCCTGGCGCTATTCTCTGTCGGAATTTATCGCTGTCACCGCCACCCTGGGGGTGACTCTGGTTCTCGGGGTGGAAGCCGGCGTCATCTGCGGGGTCGCCGCCTCCCTGGCCATGCACCTTTACAAGACATCCAGGCCCCATATCGCTGTCATCGGCCAGGTTCCGGGTACCGAGCATTTTCGCAATGTGGAACGCCACCGGGTCCTTACCCGGCCCCACACCCTCTCGGTGCGGGTGGACGAAAGTCTCTATTTTGCCAACGCCTCCTATCTGGAAGACTGCATACTCTCGCTGGTCGCGGAGCGCCCCGAGTTACGCCATGTGGTGCTCATGTGTACCGCCGTCAACGAAATCGACATGAGTGCCCTGGAAGCCCTGGAAGCCATCAACGATAACCTGCGGGACCAGGACATTCGTTTGCATCTGTCGGAGGTCAAGGGGCCGGTCATGGATACCCTTGAGAAGACCGACTTCCTGAGCCACCTGACCGGGCAGGTGTTTCTCAGTCAGCACCAGGCGGTCGCCACTATCAACCAGTGGGAGGATGGTGACGACAAGGCCGGGAACCGGCCGGCTTCCGCATGAACGGCGCTTTGTTGGTCAGCCGCGGTAGTCCCGGCTTATACTGCACCGGCAATCAGACAGGGACGTCGCGATGCTGGTCAAACTCTGGGCGTTCGCCCTTGGTGTCTTTTCCGTGGCTTTCTGGCCCGCGCTGCCGGACGGGCAGTGGCTGGTGGCCGTCGCTTTCCCGGTCATTGCCGGTCTCTGCTTTCCGGCAAGCCGTGTGCCGGCGGCTATTGCCCTGGGCTGCCTGTATGGTTGCCTGTGGGGCGCGATGCAAACCGCCGGGACGCTGCCGGTTTCCCTGGACAAAACCGATTACCGGGTAACGGGTACCGTAAAAGGGATGCCCGAGCGCAATTCGCGACGGGTTCGGTTCCTTTTCGACGTCGAGAGCGCGCAGGCTATCGATGGGGGCCCGGTGCAGTCCCTCCGTCGCCTGCGTATCAGCTGGTACGGCGCCCCGGCAGTGGCTCCCGGCCAGCACTGGACATTGCGGGTCAGGCTTCGCGCCCCCCGTGGATTCGCCAATCCGGGTGGTTTCGATTACCAGCGCTGGCTGCTGGGAGAGGGTATCTCGGCCACCGGCTATGTGCGCGATCACCGGGAAAACCGTCTGCTGGAACAGGGCGGGCCCTGTCTGCTGGATTGCTGGCGATGGACGTTGGCATCGGCCATCGGTGAATTGCCCGTTGCCCCGGTGGCGCGAAGTTTCATGACGGCGCTGGTGCTCGGCGACAGCAGCCGGATACCGGCTTCCGTATGGGGGCAACTGGTGGCCACTGGCACGGTTCACCTGTTGGTTGTTTCGGGGCTCCATATCGGCATGGTGGCGGGCTTCGGCTTTATACTGGGGTTCGCGCTGGGTCGGCTGGCTGCCGCGGCCGGCTCGACGGTGCCCGCGCCTATCATTGCAGCACTGTCGGCCATGGTGCTGGCGGTTTTTTATGGCGCCCTTGCCGGCTTCGGCCTGCCCGTGCAGCGGGCGCTGGCGATGACCGCGACGGTCCTCGGCGCGGCGCTGCTGAGGCGTCGGGTCAGCCCCTGGCAGGGGTTCGCACTTGCCCTGGCCGTCATTGCCCTTATCGATCCCCTGGCCGCGACCCGGGCGGGCTTCTGGCTGTCTTTCACGGCGGTGGCCGGCCTGCTGGCCTGGTTTGTGCCCCGGCCCCGCCGCCGGTTTCGCATGCTGGAAGCCCAGTGGGTTGTCTTCGCCGCCCTCGCCGTGGGGCTGCTTGCGTATCAGGGGCATGTGTCCCCGGTGGCACCGGTTGTCAATCTGGTGGCGGTGCCCTGGATCAGCGTGTCGGTGGTGCCGGCCTGCCTGCTGGGCATCGTTTCGGGACCACTGTGGCCTGCGGGCCGGCATCTGGCCTGGCAATTTGCGTCCTGGCAGCTCGACTGGGCCGCTGACCTCCTGGAGTGGCTGGCACCCCTGGCGGCGGGCTGGACCTGGCAACCGGCACTGGCCGCTGATCCGGCCTTCCTGGCGGGTGTGGCCCTGGTGGCTATCGCGGTAGTGTTACCCGCCGGCCTGGGTTTGCGCGTGCCGGCCGTGGTGATCGTCGGTGCCCTGGTCATGGCGACACCGCCGCCGGCGCCGGACCTGGCCCTGACGGTGCTCGATGTGGGCCAGGGTCTGGCCATCGTTGTCCGGGCCGGGAAACGGGTGCTGGTCTACGACCCCGGGCCGCGCTACAGCCCCCGTTTCGATGCCGGCAGCGCCATTGTCGCCCCCTACCTGCGCCACCTGGGCATCGCCCGGGTGGACCGGCTGGTGGTCAGCCACGGCGACAGCGACCACGCCGGAGGGCTTAGCGGTCTTCTCGACCAGATCGGCGTTTCCCGCGTGATAACCGGCGAACCGGCGCTGGACTTTCCGGGCGACAGGCGGGCTCAGCGCTGCCAGGCGGGCCAGGGCTGGCAGTGGGGGGACGTTACGTTCAGTATCCTGCATCCCGGTACCGGGACCCCCGCCAATGACAACAACCGCTCCTGCGTCATCCTGGTCGAGCGGGGAGGGAGCCGCATTCTCCTGACCGGCGATATAGAGGCGTCTGTGGAGCGAGAGCTGGTCCGGGCGGGCTTGCTCCGCAAGCCGGTGGATGTCCTGATCGCGCCTCACCACGGCAGCAAGACTTCGTCCAGCGTGGGGTTTATAAAGGCAGTGTCGCCAACCCACGTGGTGTTTTCGGCGGGATTCAATCATCACTTCGGCCACCCCCATGAGACCGTGCGGGCCCGATATCGCGCGGAGGGAAGCCGGCCCTGGTCCACCGCGAAAAGCGGCGCGATTACGTTCACCTGGGAGGGCGACCAGGGCCCTGTGATGCGGGAATACCGCCGTCGCTATCGCCGTTACTGGCATTGAGCCTCAATGGTGGCGCACGGTGTTAACCGGTCGACCAAGGGGTGGACCGGTTTGTGTTAAAGTTTGCGGCGATAAAACAACGCGAGGGATGAGGGTGTACGAATTCGTGATTGCCGGCGGCTGGCTGATGGTGCCGATCCTGGCCTGCTCCGTCGCCGTTATTGCCATTGCCATCGAGCGCTACTGGGCGCTGAGGCCGGCGCGGGTGGTGCCGCCGGCACTGCTCCACCAGGTCTGGAGCTGGCTCAAGAGTCACCAGGTTACCCGGCAAAAAATCCAGGAACTGCGCGATTCGTCGCCCCTGGGCAAGATCCTCGCCGCCGGCCTCAGCAACGCGGGCCACGGTCGGGATATCATGAAGGACAGTATCGAGGAGGCCGCCAACCAGGTGATCCACGACCTGGAGCGTTACCTGGCCATCCTAGGCACCGTCGCCGCCATCGCCCCCTTGTTGGGGCTGCTGGGCACCGTGATCGGTATGATCAAGGTCTTTTCCGCCATCATGCTGCAGGGGACCGGCAATGCCGCGGTACTCGCCGGCGGCATCTCCGAGGCCCTGATCACCACGGCAGCCGGCCTCAGCGTTGCCATCCCGGCATTGATTTGCCACCGTTATTTCGAACGCCGGATAGACTCCCTGGTGGTGGTCATGGAGGACCAGGCGGTCAAGCTGGTGGATGCCCTCCACGGAGACCGGCTCATGCAGATCGACGACAAGCCGGCGGAGAAGCAAGCGTCGTGAGGTTCCGTCGCCAGAAGCGCGCCGAAAACAGCGTTAACCTGACACCACTTATCGATGTGGTATTCCTGCTGTTGATCTTTTTCATGGTCTCCACCACCTTTACCCGGGAGACCCGCCTGATGGTGGATTTGCCCGAGGCCAGCGGCGAAAGGGCGACGGAAGCGGAACCCGAAACCATCGAGGTGGTGGTGGCGAAAGACGGCACTTACTCGGTCAACGGCAAGGCCCTGGTCAATCGCAGGGCGGAAACACTGATGGCGGCACTGGAGCGGGTTGCCGGTGGCGACAAATCGATGCCGCTGATTATCACCGCCGACGCCGAGGCGACCCACCAGGCCGTGGTAACGGCCATGGATGCCGCCGGGCGCAGTGGTTTTGTGCACCTGTCCATTACTACCCAGGAGCCCCGGGAGACCAAGCCCTGATGGCGAAGCCATTTACCTCTTCGACATCGAACCTGGCCATTTACCTGCGGTTACTGGCCTACCTGAAGCCCTACTGGCTGATTTTTATCGCCAGTATTCTCGGGCTGTGGATGTTCTCGGCCATGGAGATCGCCTTCGTCGATCTCACCGGCTACCTGGTCAACGTGCTCACGGTGATTACCGGCGAGTCCGCCGGCGACCTGCCCATGGATATCCAGAATATCGATCGCGGGGTCACCGCCAGGCTGGCGGAACTGATGGTCAGCGAGGGCGATATTCTCAGCCAGAGCCGTGTGGTCATTCCGGTAATGATGGTTGGCATCGCCCTGGTGCGGGGGCTCGGCTTCCTGATCGGGAACTACGGCATGAGCTATATTTCCCAGTCCATCGTCGACCGGTTGCGGCGGGAAATTTTCGAGAAATACACGCGCATGCCCAGCACTTATTTCGACGAACAGGCATCCGGGCACCTGGTGGCGCAACTGACCTTTCACGTCCAACAGGTTATGGGTGCCACCACCAGCGCCCTCAAGGTCATTATCCGGGAGGGGTCCCTGGTGATCGGCCTGCTGGTCTACCTGTTTATTCTCAATTGGCGGCTGGCGCTGATCTTTTTTGCGGTGATGCCGGTTATCGCGTTGATCGTGGGCTTTGTCAGCAAGCGTTTCCGACGGCTCAGCAAGCGCATCCAGAATGCCATGGGCGATGTGACCCAGGTTTCCAGCGAGGCCGTTTCGGGCTATCGCGAAATGCGGCTGTTCGGTGGCGAAGATTACGAGATAGGACGCATGTTCGACGCCAGCCGCAGGAATCGCAAACAGAGCCTGAAGCTGGCCATGACCGAGGGCGCCAGCAGCCCCATTGTCCAGATCCTGGTGGCCGCCGCCATGGCTGTGCTGATCTGGATGGCCATGGTTCCGGAAATCCTCGGGACCATGAGTACCGGCGGCTTCACCAAGTTCCTGCTGACCGCGGGCCTGCTCGCCAAACCCCTGCGCCAGCTGACCCAGACCAACAGTACCATCCAGCGGGGCATTGCCGCCGCCTCGGTGCTGTTCGAAACAATGGATCGGCAGGAGGAGAGAGACGAGGGCACCTTCGAGGCGCAGCGGGTGGCGGGCCGGGTCACCTTCGATCATGTCTCCTTCCGCTACGGCAGCCAGCGGGTGGCCGCCCTGGATGATGTCAGTTTTTCGGTGGCGGCTGGCGAAACCGTGGCTCTGGTAGGCTCGTCCGGCAGCGGCAAGAGTACCCTGGTGAGCCTGATTCCCCGCTTCTACAACTACCAGGACGGCCGCATTTTGCTCGACGACGTTGAAGTCAGCGATTACAGCCTGAGAAACCTGCGCAGCCATATCTCCCTGGTCAGTCAGAACGTTACCCTGTTCAACGATACCGTCTATAACAATATTGCCTACGGCGAGTTGGTCAACAAGACGCCGGACGAGGTCCGGGAGGCCGCCCGGGCGGCTCACGCGCTGGATTTTATCGAGGCCATGGACCGGGGTTTTGATACCCCCATCGGCGACGACGGCGTGCTCCTGTCGGGCGGTCAGCGGCAGCGCCTGGCGATTGCCCGGGCGCTACTCAAGGACGCCCCTGTACTGATTCTCGACGAAGCCACCTCGGCACTGGATACGGAGTCCGAGGCTCACATCCAGGCCGCCCTGGAAGTGGCCATGCGCGGGCGTACCACCTTCGTTATCGCCCACCGGTTGAGCACCGTGGAAAATGCCGATCGCATCCTTGTGCTGGAGAAGGGCCGGGTCGTGGAGCAGGGCTCTCACACCGAGTTACTCGCAGCCGGCGGCCGCTACGCCCAGCTCTATCGGAAACAGTTTACGGGGGAGTCCGAAGTCCCGTCATGACCGCACTGGAACGCGCCTGGTACAAACCCGGCAGCTGGTCGCGACTGCTGTTGCCGTTGTCGTGGCTGTTTTGCGCGCTGGCGGCGCTGCGGCGCCATTACCTGGAATCCCGGCGGCCATCGTCGCTGCCGGCGCCGGTCGTGGTGGTCGGCAATGTTACCGTTGGCGGAACCGGCAAAACGCCGCTGATTATCGCCCTGGTCAAGGCCCTGCAGGCGCGCGGATTCAACCCCGGCGTCATCAGCCGCGGCTACGGCGGCAGGGCGCGGGACTACCCCCTTGAGGTCACCGAGAACAGCGATCCCTCGGAGTGCGGCGACGAGCCGCTGCTGATCGCCACCAGTTGCGGTTGCCCGGTCGTGGTGGACCCGGACCGGCTCGGGGCTGCCCGCCACCTGCTGGCATCGAGCCGTTGCGACCTGATCCTCAGCGATGACGGGCTCCAGCACTACCGCCTGCCCCGGGATATGGAAATCGTGGTGGTGGACGGGGAGAGGGGCCTCGGCAACGGGCTTTGCCTCCCTGCCGGGCCATTACGGGAGCCGGCACGGCGTCTTCGGGAAGCGGCATTTGTGGTGGTCAACGGCGGCAATCTCGTCGTCAACCACCCCCGGCAATACCGGATGATTTTTCAGCCCCTGGGGTTCCGGCACCTGGTCGATGGCGGACGGCGGGATGCCAGGGATCCGCCCGGTTCCGGCTCGGTGCATGCGGTGGCCGGTATTGGCAATCCGGCGCGATTTGCCCGGACGCTCGCGGCACTGGGGTTGTCGGTGCGCCTGCATTCCTTCCCGGACCACCACAATTTTTCGCCGGAAGACTTGCGCTTTGGCGATGACCGGCCGGTGATCCTCACCGGCAAGGATGCGGTAAAATGCCGGGATTTCCCCGAATGCGACGCCTGGGTCCTGGACGTTGCCGCCAGGCTTGAGGACAATGGCCTGGAGGCCCTGGTGGATGCCATAGACCGATTGGTGTAAGCAGTGGACAGCGATTTTCATATAGTCATTCCGGCCCGTTTCGGATCCACCCGCCTGCCGGGCAAGCCCTTGCGGGACATTGCCGGCAAGCCCATGATCCGGCGCGTCTACGACCAGGCGCTTCGGGCCGGCGCCCGCCGGGTGATCGTTGCCACCGACGACGAGCGCATTGCCGGGGCGGTGGCCGCCTTTGGCGGCGAGGCCGTTATGACCTCGGCCGAACACCAGTCCGGCACCGATCGCCTTCAGGAGGTGGCGGAAACCTGTGGTTTTGCCGATGACGATATCGTTGTCAACGTCCAGGGCGATGAGCCGCTCATTCCCCCGGCGGTCATCAACCAGGTGGCGGCCAATCTGGCGGCCCACGGGGACGCGGCGGTGGCCACCCTGAGTGAGCCCGTTATTGCCGCGGAGGATTTCCGCAACCCCAATATCGTCAAGGTGGTGACGGATCGGGAGGGTTATGCGCTTTATTTCAGTCGTGCCCCGATCCCGTGGCCACGGGACCACTTCCAGGCCGGAGCCCACGACCTGCCCGCCGGGCTTCACCCCCGGCGCCATATCGGTCTCTATGCCTATCGCGTTGCCAATCTCAAGCGGTTTGTATCCTGGCCGCCGGCACCCCCGGAAATGCTGGAATCCCTCGAACAGTTGCGTTTTCTCTGGAACGGCGACCGCATTCACGTGGCGGATGCGATCGAGCCGGTGCCCGGCGGTGTCGATACCGAAGAGGACCTGGAGCGCGTGTCCGGCCGGATTGCGCAAGCCCGCAACTGAAACCCTGTCATTACCGCNNCGCTGACCCGCGGCAAGCCAGCGCCGCAGGCCGTATTTGATTTATAATCTCCGAGTCGATACTGTCGCCTTCCCGCCGAAACCCGTCATCGAGTCTGCAGTACTATGAAAGGAAAGGATAAAGTCAGCGTCCTGTTCGTATGCCTGGGCAATATCTGCCGCTCGCCGACGGCCCAGGGAATCTTTCATCGCCTGGTACTGAGCGAGGGGCTCGACGAGCGTGTGGAGATCGATTCCGCCGGTACCGGCGACTGGCACGTGGGCAAGCCGCCGGATCCCCGTTCCCTGGACGCGGCGCAAAAACGGGGCCTGAATATCGCCGGCCTGCGGGCCCGGCAGGTGAGCCCCTCCGATTTCGACAAGTTCGATTATATCCTGGCCATGGACGAGCGAAATCTCGCCGATCTTCGGGCCATGTCCCCGCCTCACTACCAGGGTGTCCTGGATCTCTTTCTCAATTTCGGCGGTCATCCGGACTACCGGGAAGTCCCCGATCCCTATTTCCAGGGGGGGCGCAGCTTCGAACTGGTACTGGACCTGATCGAATCCGCGTCCGAGGGGCTGCTCGCCCATATTCGCGAACACCACCTGCGCTGATCATGGATATTCGCCGGGAAGTGCCCCTCGCAGGGTTCAATACCCTGGCCCTCCCGGGGCGTGCGGAATACTTCTGTGAGGTAGGCCGCGAAGAACACCTTCGCGAGGCCCTGTCCTTTGCCCGGGGCGGGAATCTGCCGGTCACGGTCCTGGGCGGGGGCAGCAATGTGGTATTGGCCGGCGATATTCCGGGCCTTGTGGTGCGCATGGGGCTCGCCGGTATCGAACTTCTCGCCGACGACGGCGATCAGGTCCAGGTGCGCATAGCCGCCGGCGAGAACTGGCCCGATCTGGTGCAAACCACCCTGGACCGGGGCTGGTATGGCCTGGAAAACCTGTCCCTGA
>DGNJ01000116.1:2768-7280 GCA_002388905.1 Cellvibrionales bacterium UBA4495 | reverse complement strand
TCCAGAACATCGGCGCCTACGGTGTCGAGCTGAGCGATCATTTCGTTTCCCTGCAGGCAGTGGCTGTCGACAGCGGCGAAACCGTGCGGATGTCCGCCTCGGACTGTCGCTTCGGTTACCGGGACAGCGTTTTCAAGGGCGAGCTGGCCGGCCGGCTGGTGATCACCGCCATCACGCTGTCCCTGTCCCGGATACCGCGCCTGCGCCTGGATTATCCCGAGCTGAATCGCGCACTGGCCGACTGTGCCAACCCTTCGCCCGTGGCGCTCAGCGAAGCCGTGTGTCGCCTGCGCCGGGCCAAGCTTCCCGACCCTGCCCGGCTGGCCAATGCCGGCAGTTTTTTTAAAAACCCTGTTGTCGACAGCGAATCGCTGCAACGGCTCCGGGATAAGTATCCGGACATGCCCTGGTATCCGCTGGCCGAAGGCGGCAAAATCCCCGCCGCCTGGCTGATCGAGAAGGCCGGCTGGAAGGGCAGACGGCAGGGATCGGTGGGTGTTCATGACCGCCAGGCCCTGGTGCTGATCAACTACGGCGGTGCCAGTGGGGAAGAACTCCTGGGCCTGGCCCGGGAAATTGCCGGCGACGTGCGGCGCCGGTTCGGTATCGCCCTGGAAATCGAGCCCCGTATCCTCGGGGCTGCGGAACCGGGTTGAGAGCGTAGGCCATGCTGGATTTCGGGGCGGACGAAACCATCGATCTCGACGGCGGCGCACTTCGGTACTGGCCGCACTGGCTCGGCGCCGGGGAGGCGGACCGGCTGATGGCCGAGTTGCGGGAAACAGTCAATTGGCAGCAGAGCCATATCCGTATCGCCGGCCGGTGTATACCCGTGCCCCGGCTCAATGCCTGGTACGGCGATGCCGGTGCCGATTACAGCTATTCCGGTGTGGCTCTCGCCACACAGCCCTGGTTGCCGGTCCTCCGGTGCTTAAAGGCCCGGGTGGAGGAGAGTACCGGGGAGCGTTTCAACAGCGCTTTGCTAAATCTCTACAGGGACGGGCGAGACAGCGTCGACTGGCACAGCGACGACGAGCCCGAACTGGGACGAAGGCCCCAGGTTGCCTCGGTGAGCCTGGGTTGTAGCCGTCGTTTTGAACTGCGTCACCGACAGCGGCGCGCCGGGCCCTGCAAACTGGTGTTGGGCCACGGCTCGCTATTGCTTATGAGCGGTGCCATACAGCACAATTGGCAGCATCGTGTGCCCAAGGAGCGGGGTGTCCAGGGAGAACGGATCAACATCACGTTCCGGCGTGTGGAACCGCGTCCAAACAACAAGACAGACAACAGCGGCGGGCAGAAACCTTGATAACGGCAGAACAACCGGCCCCGGGGAAGGGCGAGACAGCCAAGGTCATCGTTGTCGATGACCACGACCTCATTCGCCTGGGAATATGCGGCATGCTCGAGGAGGTCGACCGCGCGATGGTTGTGGGCCAGGCGGCGAGCGGTGAGGAAGCGCTCCAGAAAGTGCGGGCCCTGGAACCGGATATCGTCCTTATGGACCTGCGCATGCCCGGTATCGGGGGCCTTGAAGCCACCCGGCGGATTCTCCAGAGTCACCCCGGGGTCAAGGTGATCGTTATCAGCGCCATTACCGACGACATCTATCCCCACCGCATGCTCAAGGCGGGCGCGGCTGGATACATCACCAAGAATGCCGATTGCGAGGAAATCAGCGAGGCCATCGAGTGTGTGCTCAGGGGCCGGATTTACGTCAGCCCCTCCATTGCCCAGCAGATGGTGGTCCACGGCCTGAGTCCGGGCCAGGAACCGTCGCCCATGGCCAATCTTTCCCAGCGGGAGTTGCAGATCGCCCAGATGATCACCAGCGGTCACCGGGCCGCGGAAGTGGCGGCCATCCTCAATATCAGCCCCAAGACCATCAATACCTACAAATACCGCATCTACGATAAACTTGGCGTCCGCAACGATGTCGAACTGACCCTGACTGCTGTCAAATACGGGTTGGTCGACCCGGGAGAAGTTCTCTGACGCGATGACGCTCGACATTTCCGCCTTTCTCAAAACCCTGACTTACCGTCCCGGCGTCTACCAGATGCTCGATGAACAGGGCTCGGTGCTTTACGTGGGTAAGGCCAAGAACCTGCGCAAGCGGGTCGCCAGTTATTTCCGCAAATCGGGCCAGGCGCCCAAAACCGCCGCCATGGTGGCCCGCATTCGCGATATTCAGGTCACCGTCACCGCCTCCGAGGCCGAGGCCCTGATACTCGAACAGAACCTGATCAAGCAGTACCGCCCCCCTTACAACGTGCTGCTCCGGGATGACAAGTCGTACCCTTATGTCTTTCTCTCCGACGGCGAACCTTATCCGCGCCTGGCCTTTCACCGTGGAGCCAAGCGCAGGAAGGGGCACTATTTCGGGCCCTTTCCCAACGCCAACGCGGTACGCGACAACATGGCCTTCCTGCAGAAGACCTTCAAGGTACGCCAGTGCCGGGACAGTTTTTTCCGCAACCGCTCCCGGCCCTNNTACCAGATCAAGCGCTGCACCGGCCCCTGTGTCGGCCTGATTTCAGAGGATGAGTACGCCCGGGACGTGCGCCACACCCGGTTGTTTCTGGAGGGTCGCAATGACCGCATTATCCGGGAACTGGAAACCGATATGGACAAAGCCTCCGCCAGCCTGGATTTCGAGGCTGCGGCGGAGTTGCGGGACCGCATCGTCGCCCTGCGCCAGATGCAGTCCGAGCAGGTGATCGAGGCCGGCCGGGGCAATGTCGACGTCATTGCCGCCGCGGTGTCCGGGGACCGGGCTTGCGTCCATATGCTCTGTATCCGCCAGGGCAGGATTCTCGGCAGCCGCAGCTTTTACCCCCGTGTTCCCCTCGAGGAAGAGGACTTCGGCGTGCTCGGCGAATTCCTTTCCCAGTATTACCTGAAGGGCGGCGGGGTTACCGACCCACCCCGGGAGATCGTGGCGGGGGTCTCCGCCGAAGAGGCTCAGTTGCTGACCGCCGCCATGGCCAAGCTGCTGGAGCGCAGGATCGACGTCAAGCCCAATGTCCGGGGCACCCGGGCCCGATGGCGGGAACTGGCCGAGCGCACCGCCGCGCAGAACCTGGCCAGCCGCCTGGCATCCCGGCAGAATATCCAGCGCCGCCTGGAGGCCCTGCGCGATCATCTTGACATGGAAGCCGTGCCGGAAAGGCTCGAATGTTTCGACATCAGTCACAGCAGCGGCGAAGCCACCGTGGCTTCCTGCGTGGTGTTCGGGCCCGAGGGGCCGATCAAGACCGACTACCGCCGGTTCAATATCGAGGGCGTGGCCGCCGGCGACGATTACGCCGCCATGGCCCAGGCACTGACCCGGCGCTTTACCCGCCTCAAGCGCGGCGAGGCCAGGATGCCCGATATTCTCCTGATCGACGGCGGCAAGGGCCAGTTGCGCCAGGCCGTTGCCGTGCTCAGCGAACTGGCGGTGTCCGGTGTGCAGGTGATCGGCGTTGCCAAGGGTGCGGCCCGCAAGCCGGGCATGGAAACCCTCCTGCTCGCCACCGAAGAGGGCGAGCGCATCCTCAAGGTGGATTCCCCGGTTCTTCACCTGATTCAGCAGGTACGTGACGAGGCGCACCGCTTCGCCATTACCGGCCACCGCCAGCGCCGGGGCAAAAAGCGGCGCGAATCGCCCCTGGAGGGGATCGAGGGCGTGGGGCCCAAGCGCCGGCGGGACCTGCTGCGATTTTTCGGGGGAGTCGCGGAAGTGGAAAAGGCCGGCGTCAATGAACTGATGAAAGTGCCGGGAATCAGTCGCAAGGTCGCCGAGACTATTTACAGCACCCTTCACAACGAGTAAGTTCCTGCCTTTGTCCCTGATCGTCGGCCAGTTATGTGGAACCTGCCCAATCTTCTGACCCTACTGCGTATCCTGCTCATACCGCTACTGGCGCTGGTGTTCTACCTGCCCTGGGAGTGGCGCCACCCGGTCAGCGCGGCCGTCTTTGGCCTGGCGGCCCTCACCGACTGGTTCGACGGCTACCTGGCCCGGCGGCTCGACCAGATGACTCCCTTCGGCGCCTTTCTCGACCCGGTTGCGGACAAACTGATCGTCGCCGTGGCGCTGATCATGCTCCTGGAAACCCACCCGAGCGTACTCTTCGCCGTGGCCACCATGGTGATTATCGGCCGCGAGATCGTCGTGTCTGCCCTGCGCGAGTGGATGGCGGAAATGGGCAAGCGTACCAGTGTTGCGGTGTCCTACCTGGGCAAGGTCAAGACCACGGTACAGATGATCGCCATCGTCGCGCTGCTGCTCATCAACCCCGAAAAATATCCCCTCCTGGACGCCGTGGGAGTGGCGCTTCTCTACGTGGCCGCCGGCCTGACACTCTGGTCCATGTGCATTTATCTGGCGGCCGCATGGCCGGAATTGAAAAAGGAGACTTGATTCCGGCCCCGTAATCCATAGAATACCCACTCCCACCCGGTAGGGACGGCGGCCCGACAGGGCCTGGCAGTCTTTCCGACAAGGCGCGGTGGCAGAGTGGTTAT
>DGNJ01000116.1:0-2703 GCA_002388905.1 Cellvibrionales bacterium UBA4495 | reverse complement strand
GATTCCGACCCGCGCCTCCATTACCTTAAATCCTGGCCGTGGCAGTGCCGACAGGGCGGTCTGCGGTAAGGTTTCACCCATACCTCAATACCTCGGCGGCGCTTTACCCGTTCGATCTCCAGGCCGGGTATGCCTAAAACCATTCCTGCGTGGGACATCGGTATTCTCCATTAAACCGGTCGTCGCAAAATCAGTTTAATGAATGCCGGTGTCCCCCGTTAATGATGAAGAGCCGGGCTTGCTCAAGGGTTAGCAAATGGGGCATAGTTCTAAAATCGTTCAATTGTGTTCATATGGGTATAGTGTGTACACGAAAATGCGCATATCAACAGGTGTTGCACACAAATGAGTTCGGTCGGTCGGAGAGAGAATTCCAAAAGAAAGAGGCCGACATGGGCCCAATCAGGAGTCTTTTGGGGACATAGGCGGAGTCAATCGAAATACTCAGATCAAATATGAAAAAGACCAGCGGCATCCAGATTCGACCTGCTTGTCGGCCGTGGCGTCGATCGGCGTGGATGTGCTTTATGGATTTAACCGGGCAGCGGACGCCGAGCAAGGAAGAGGGACTCGATCCGCGAGAAAGGGCTGTCCTGGATAACTACCGGGCCCTCTCTGAGGAGGACCAGGCGTCCGTATCACGCCTGACCAATGCGCTTAAGGAATCGGCGGCGGGCCTAAGGCCCAAAGGCAAGAATTAGACAGGTTAGACAGTCACGGGTGAAATAGGCATAAGGAGCGCAGCATGGATTTGCTGGCATTTCGCTACACGGACGCTCGGGGGCAGGAACGCACCTGGCGATTGGAGAACTGGAAGGAATCCGGGAAATATATCGAAGGGGTCTCCACCGAGGACAGGAAGTTCCGGACCTTCCGCAAGGATCGAGTTAATGAATACCTGGATAAAGCCGAGTCATTGCTGATTGAGCCCAGGCCGGCGCCGCCACCACCTCCTTCCAATAAACCGGATGTGCTTTTCACCGGTTTCCCAAAACCCCGCCGCGCCGAGCTGGAAGCCATCGCTTCTGATTGCGGTATGCAGGTTCGCAAAACCGTTACTCAGGGCCTTATCTATCTATGTTGCGGACCAAACGCGGGACCCAAGAAGATCGAGGGCGCCCGTGAAAAAGGGGCTTTCATCCTGTTTAAAGATTCGTTCATGCTCATGCTCGAAACCGGCGAGCTAATAGAAGAGACGGATTAGATTTGTGCATTTATTGAATAACGCTCTAGCCTTTGCGCTAAAAACCCCAACAAAAAACGTATGAGGGCTCGAATGACAACAGCAACAACAGTCAGTCATAGAGATATGCCAGAGGATGGCATTAAAGATTCGAGAACGAATCTGCCTAATAGGGATAGTTTCTACTTTGATATGCGCAATTGGATTGAAAAAGGTGTCGATAAGTCTCTGGTTTTACTGGTAGTGGATATCGATGGCGTGGAATTTGTGCTGAAAACCTTCGGGCCCGGCGAAAGAGATACATTGCTCGGTCAAATTGGCCGGACACTTCAGGGCGTTTCTGAGCCGGAGGGAAAACTCTATTACATAACGCAAAACCGGTTCACTATCGTCTTATCGCGAGGTGACTATCGGCAAGTCAAAAAGTACGTTCAAGGGTGCCTGTCGGCGCTGAGGGAGCCATTCGAGGTGGCTGGTATTGCTTATCACGTACAGGCATTTGTCGGCATTAGCCATTACCCGAACCACGCCAAAACGATCAGTGAATTGGTGCGCACCGCGGTATTTGCGACTCACCAGGCGAGGGAATCAGAGTACAACTTCGAAACCTTTGACCTCAAGTCCGATGAGGAGTCGCGCTTTCGTTTCAGCCTGATGCTCGACCTGGAGCACGCGCTGGAAGACCAGCACGGTATCAGAGTGGCATACCAGCCCCAGGTCGACCTTAAAACGAACAAGTGCATCGGCGTAGAGGCCCTGTGCCGCTGGAATCATTCGACGATTGGCGAAATTCCGCCCGGTGATTTTCTGCCGTTCGTGGAACAGACGCCTTTAATGCTGCCTTTGACGGAGGCCATTCTAAGCCAGGGGCTGCAGGACCTGACGACCTGGCGGTTGAAAGGCTTTGACGGTGAACTGGCTGTCAACCTGAGCCCATCGCTGTTTCGGCTTTCCAGGTTGCTGGACCGGCTTCTAGAGCACTTCCGGTTTTCCAATATGCCGATGGGCAATGTCCACTTCGAAATCACCGAAACCGGCATCATGGACCAGCCGAATCGAGCCATCAATCTTCTATCGGAGATGCGCAGGAGGGGCAGCCGGATCGCCGTGGACGATTTCGGCACAGGACACTCCTCCCTGGCTTATCTGGCGGACCTGCCGATCGACATTATCAAGATCGACAAGTATTTCATCCAAAACCTCGACAAACCCTGGGGCCGGGCGATCGTCGGCGCGGCCTCTACGCTGGCCGAGCAACTGGACCTGGTCACTATCGCCGAGGGGATTGAGACCGAATCCCAACTGGAGAAATGCAAGGAACTGGGCGTGACGGTAGGGCAGGGCTTCTACCTGGCTCGACCGATGTTTGCGGAGGATTTGGAGGAGTGGTTGGGGTTGTGAGCGTTTTTGAAAGAATTAAAACATGGTACAGGGGGCGCTACATACCGCCGCCCGAAAGCGATCCTAATGATCAATTCCCGATCTTCGGACCCGGGTACTGGAGTTACCCCGCTTCGGTG
>DGNJ01000029.1:48603-48752 GCA_002388905.1 Cellvibrionales bacterium UBA4495 | reverse complement strand
GTCAACTGGTGCCCCAACGACCGGACCGTACTGGCCAACGAGCAGGTGGTTGAAGGCTGCTGCTGGCGTTGCGATACGCCGGTGGAGCGCCGGGAAATCCCCCAGTGGTTTGTCAGGATCACCGACTACGCGCAGGAATTGCTCGACGA
>DGNJ01000029.1:0-48586 GCA_002388905.1 Cellvibrionales bacterium UBA4495 | reverse complement strand
CATGCAGCGCAACTGGATCGGCAAGAGCCGGGGCGTGGAAATCAGCTTCGCGCTGGACGCACCGGTGGCGGGTATCGACGCGCTGGATGTCTATACCACGCGCCCCGACACACTGATGGGGGTCACCTACATGACCCTGGCGGCGGAGCATCCCGTGAGCCTGGCCCTGGCGGCGGACAACCCGGAACTGAAGGCATTTATCGACGACTGCCGCCGGCAGGGGGTGAGCGAGGCCGACCTGGCCACCATGCCCAAGAAGGGCATGGATACCGGCCTGCGCGTCGCCCATCCCCTGACCGGCGAGCCGATACCGGTCTGGGTGGGTAACTATGTCCTGCTCGAGTACGGTACCGGCGCGGTGATGGCGGTACCCGGCCACGACCAGCGGGACTGGGAATTCGCCAGCAAATACGGCCTGCCCATCGTGCAAGTGGTGGCACCCGCCGGCGATGAATTCTGCGATCTGGAAAAGGAAGCATTTGTCGACAAGGGCGTGCTGGTGAATTCCGGCGAATTCGACAACCTCGACTTCGACGCCGCCTTCGACGCCATCGCGGGCGCCCTCGCCGACAGGGGCATGGGCCGGGTAACCACCAATTTCCGCCTTCGGGACTGGGGCGTGTCCCGCCAGCGCTACTGGGGCGCCCCCATCCCCATGTTCTACAAAGAGGATGGCACGGAAATCCCCGTACCCGCCGACAGGCTGCCCATATTGCTGCCCGAGGAGGTGGAAATGGATGGCGTCCAGTCGCCCCTGAAGGCTGATCCGGGGTGGTGCAGGGACACACTGGACGGCGAGGCCGTGACCCGGGAGACGGACACCTTCGACACCTTTATGGAGTCCTCCTGGTACTACGCCCGCTTTACCTGCCCGGATTTCACCGAGGGCATGATCGACAGGCCCCGCGCCGACTACTGGCTGCCGGTGGACCAGTATGTGGGCGGTATCGAGCACGCCATCCTCCACCTGCTCTATGCGCGCTTTTTTCACAAACTGATGCGCGACGAAGGGCTGCTGTCCACGGACGAGCCCTTCACCCGGCTGCTGTGCCAGGGCATGGTCCTGAAAGACGGCGCCAAGATGTCCAAGTCCAAGGGCAACACCGTCGACCCCCAGGCCCTGATCGACCAGTACGGGGCCGATACCGTACGCCTGTTCACCATGTTCGCGGCGCCCCCGGAACAATCCCTGGAGTGGTCCGACGACGGCGTGGCCGGTGCCCACCGCTTCCTGCGCAAACTGTGGCGCGCCGTCGCCGGCCACCTGGAGCACGGGCCGGTGGCGGAACTGCACCCCGACGATCTTCCCGAGGAACTCAAGGCCCTGCGGCGCAAGACCCATGAAACCATCGCCAGGGTGAGCCGGGACTACGGCGAGCGCCAGACCTTCAATACCGCCATCGCCGCGGTTATGGAACTGCTCAACGATGTCGGCCGCCTGGCCGGCGATTCCGGGCAGGGCCGGGCCGTGGAGCGGGAAGCCCTGGAGGCGGCCGTGCTGTTACTGGCCCCCATCGTGCCCCATATCGGGCACCGGCTGTGGCGGGAGCTGGGCCACGACACCGCCGTCATTGACGCTGCCTGGCCGGCGGTGGACGAGGCCGCCCTGGCCCGGGACTCCATCGAGATGGTGGTTCAGGTCAATGGCAAGGTCCGCGCAAAAATCGACGTGGCGTCGGACGCACCCCGGGAGGATATCGAGGCCGCCGCCCTGGCGGCGGAAAACGTCCGGCGCTTTACGGAAGGGCAGACGGTTCGTAAAGTAATCGTGGTCCCCAACAAACTGGTCAACGTGGTGGCCAAATAAGTCTCAGAAGGCACTCAATAAATGAACAGAATCATTACCCGGATCGGACTGACTCTCGCGACCACCGCGCTGCTCTCCGCCTGCGGCTGGCACCTTCGGGGTGTGGGCATGATCCCGCCGGGCCTGGACAGCCTGCATATCGGCGGCACCCTGGAAGCCACCCACCCACTGGTGCGGGATTTGACACAGTCTCTCGATGCCGCTGATATCGACGTGCCCCGGGACAGCGCCGACGCCCAGTATTCGCTGAAGATCCTGGATTACCGGAGCACCACCCGGGCCGCCACGGTCAACGCCAACGCCCGTATTTCCGAACAACAGCTCACCGAGGAAGTGGACTTCGCCATTCTCGACCGGGCCGGCGACACCGTTCTGCCCAGGACCACGGTCACCGCCGAGCGGGTTTTCGAATACGACGAGGACAACGCGCTGGCCACCCAGGACGAACGGGAACTGATCCGCTCCGAGATGCGTCGCAACCTGGTGAGCCAGATGCTCGACCGGTTGCGCCAGCTCAAACAGGGCTGATCTACTCTCCGCCATGCGCCTGCGTCCCGAGCAACTGGAACAGCACCTGGCCAAGGGCCTGGCGCCGGCGTACCTGATCAGCGGCGACGAGCCCCTGCTCGCCCAGGAAGCGGCGGATGCCATCCGCGGCGCTGCCCGGGCGGCCGGGTTTAGCGAACGGGAGTTGTTCCACAGCGAGGCCGGTTTCGACTGGCAGCAGGTGGCTTCCGAAGCCAGCAGCCTGTCACTGTTCGCCGAAAAAAAAATCCTCGAGGTGCGCATCGCCAACGGCAAGCCCGGCGACAAGGGCGCCGGCGTCATCCAGGGTTTCTGCGAGAACCCGCCCGACGATAACCTGCTGCTGATTATCACGCCCAGGCTCGACGGCAATGCCCAGCGCAGCAAATGGGTCAAGGCCATGGAAAAGGCAGGCGCCCTGATCCAGGTCTGGCCGGTGCCCGCCGGACAGATGCCCCGGTGGATCGCGGGCCGGCTGCGCCAGGCCGGTATTCGCGCCAACGACGCCGCCGTGGCGATCCTGGCGGACCGGGTGGAAGGCAACCTGCTGGCCGCGGTCCAGGAGATCGAAAAGCTCAAGCTGCTGGTGCCGGAAGGGGAAATCGACGCCGACACCATGTCCTCGGCAGTGGCGGACAGCGCCCGCTTTAACGTTTTCACGCTGCTCGACAAGATTCTGGCGGGAGACCCCCAGGGCGCGGCCAGGACACTGCGCGGCCTGCACGAGGAGGGTACCGAACCGCCGGTGGTGCTCTGGGCCCTGGCCCGTGAGTTGCGCACGCTGCTGGGTGCCCAGTTGGCCGCGGAACAGGGGAATCCCCTGGAAGGCGCCCTCAAGAAACAGGGCGTGTGGGACAAGCGCCTGCCCCTGGTCAAGGGCGCCCTGCGGCGGCTCAAGCCCGCCCAGTTGCGGTTGTTGCTGCGCCAGGCGGCGGCCATCGACCGGGCCATAAAGGGCCTGCGTATGGCCGATCCCTGGGAAGAGCTGGCGTCGCTGGTACTGGGTTTCGCTGGCAGTGCGTCCCTGGGCCCGCGCAGCATCAAGCTGGCGATCGCGGAATAGTCCGCTTCGGTCAATGGACAGCCTGTCGGCAATCATCCTCTATACCGCGGCGGCCGGGGCCTGCATTCCCCTGGGCGGCATCCTGGCCTCCGTGGAGCGCATCCAGCCCCGCTGGCTGGAAACCGAGGTTCGCTATTTTATTATCGCCCTGGGCGGCGGCATCCTGCTCGGTGCCGTGGCGCTGGTACTGGTGCCGGCCGGCACCCGCCATCTCGACAACCCCGCGGCAGCGGTCGCCATGCTCATCACCGGCGGTCTGCTGTTCTTCCTGCTTGAATGGCTGCTGGGACGCAGCAAACGGGAATCCCCCCAGCTCACCGGTATGCTTCTCGATTACCTGCCCGAGTCCATGGCCCTGGGCGGGCTCATGGCAGTGGGTCAGGGCGCCGCACCGCTGCTGGCATTGCTCATCGGCCTGCAGAACCTGCCCGAGGGTTTCAACGCTTTCCGGGAACTGAACCGGCACGAGCACAATGCCCGCAAAACCCTCACCACCATGGCCCTGCTGGTGCCGCTGGGGCCTTTCTTCGGGGTCGTCGGCTACCTTTTCCTGGACGGCTACCGGGAACTGCTCGGCTCCATCCTCCTGATTGCGTCCGGGGGCATCCTCTACCTGATTTTCCAGGACATCGCGCCCCAGGCCAAATTGCGGCGGCACTGGGCGCCGCCTCTGGGGGCCGTATTCGGCTTCGCCCTGGCGCTGACCGGATCCCTGCTGGTGGGGCACGGCTAAGCGCGAGTATGATAACGGGCTGTCCGCAGGACTCTCTGCTAGACAACTTCGGACAGGACAAAGGGCAGCGCCCTGTGTCATGCTCGCACGCAGTCTCAATCTACAGACCATGAGGGAAGCCATGAATTTGACCCGACCCGCCCTGATCCTGGGCCTGTCGCTGGTGCTGGGACTTTCGGCACTGGGCTACCTGGCGGGCAAAGCCGCCATCCAGGTCAAGGAGTACGAGCGCTCGGTGACAGTCAAGGGCCTGTCCGAGCGGGAATACCCGGCGGATATCGTTATCTGGCCCCTGCAGTACACGGAGGCGGGCAACTCCCTGGAAAAAGTCTATGCCGCGCTCGAGAACAACAATGCCCGAATCAAGGCATTCCTGGTCGGGAAAGGCATTCCCCGGGAGGCGATTTCAGTGTCACCACCGGCGGTAACCGACAAGTCCGCCCAGGCTTACGGCAGCGGCCCGGCCCCGGAATTCCGCTACAGCGCCGTGCAGGCAGTCACCGTTTACTCCCCGAATGTGGCGGTGGTGCGCGCCGCCATGGCCGATCTCGGCGAGTTGGGCAAGGAGGGCATCGCCTTCACCGGCGGCAACTACGAGGCCCGCACCGAGTACCTGTTCACGCGCCTTAACGAGGTCAAGCCCGGGATGATCGAGGAGGCCACCAACAAGGCCCGGGAAGTGGCCATGAAGTTCGCCGAGGATTCCAACAGCCGCCTGGGCAAGATCCGCCGCGCCTCCCAGGGCCAGTTCAGCATCGGCGACCGGGATAACAACAACCCGCACATCAAGAAGGTTCGTGTGGTCTCCACCATCGAGTATTATCTGTCTGACTGAGGCGGTTGCCCCATGAACTGGCTTTACCTGACCATCGCCATCGTCGCCGAAGTCATGGGCACCTCGGCCCTAAAGGCCGCCGAGGGCTTTACCCGGCCGCTCCCTTCCCTGGTGGTGGTCATCGGCTACGGCCTGGCCTTTTTCTTTCTTTCCCTGGCTCTGCGCTCGATCCCGGTAGGCATCGCCTATGCCATCTGGGCCGGGGTGGGGGTGGCGCTGATATCCGTGGTGGGCTGGCTGGTATTCCAACAGCCCCTGGATGTTCCGGCCATGGCCGGGATCGGCCTGATTATCGCCGGCATCGTGCTGATGACCGGCTTTTCCGGCGCCGTCCATCACTGATTACAAAAACACCGAGAAGGCTCACGCCATGTTTGAATGGATCGCCAGTCCCGAGGCCTGGGTCGCCCTGGCCACCCTCACCGCCCTGGAAATCGTCCTGGGTATCGACAATATCATTTTTATTTCCATTCTGGTGGGCCGGCTCCCGGCTCACCAGCGCAACCGGGCCCGCAACCTGGGCCTGGGTCTGGCCATGGTGGCCAGGCTGGGCCTGCTTTTTGCCATCGCCTGGGTCATGGGCCTGAGCGGCACCTGGTTCACGATACTGGGCCGGGACATCTCCGGACGCGATCTTATCCTGATCGGCGGCGGCCTGTTTCTCCTCGCCAAGGCCACCCATGAGATCCACAACAGCCTGGAAGGCGAGGAAGGCGGCAAGGGCGCCGGCGTCACCGCCACCATGGGCATGGTGCTGGTTCAGATTGCGGTGCTGGATATTGTTTTTTCTCTGGATTCGGTGATCACCGCCGTGGGGCTGGTGGACCATATCTCCCTGATGGCCGTGGCCATTGTCATCGCGGTGGTGGTCATGCTGGTGGCGGCCCGGCCCATCAGTGCCTTTGTCGATAGCCACCCCACGGTCAAGATGCTGGCCCTGTCATTCCTGATTCTGGTGGGGGTAACCCTGATGGTGGAAGGTTTCGACGTGCATGTGCCCAAGGGCTATATCTACTTTGCCATGGCCTTTTCCGTGGCGGTGGAGATGCTCAACCTGCGCATCCGGGGCCGGGCGCGGGAACCGGTCAGGCTGCATAAACCCCTGGCCGAAGAGAACGCCGGCAGTCTTTGACCCCACCCGTTCAACCCAGGCGCTGGCCACCGTAAAGGATAACAGCAGCGCCGACCAGGCAGAGCAACGCCCCGAGGTAGTCGGTCGCCACCGGCTGGCGGTTCTCCACCAGAGCGAGCCAGGCCAGGGAGGCGGCGATATAGACACCGCCGTAGGCGGCGAATGCGCGGCCGGCGAACTGGGCCTCCGCCCGGGTCAGGAATAAGGCAAAGAGGCAGAGTGAAACCACGCCCGGCACCAGCCAAAAGGGCGAACGGTCCAGGCGCAGCCACATCCAGAAGGTAAAACAGCCGGCAATTTCGGCGACGGCGGCCAGGATAAACCAGGCGAATGTCATGAAGGCAACCTTTTGTTGAACAGTGCGCCCTTATCACCGGCAAGCCGGTTCCCACAGACCGGAATCCGTTCCATCAGTTGCCTTACTGAATGGGCTTTTTGCCGATCCAGCTGACCCGGTACAGGTCCCGGCGGCGGTCCAGGTAGTTGCGCACCGAGCCCTCGTTCTGGAGTTGCTTGAGCTTGGTCAGGTCCAGGTCGACGATCAGGGTCATCTCGGTGTTGGGGGTGGTTTCGGAGACGATGGCGTCGTGGGGAAAAGCGAAATCCGAAGGCGAGAATACCGCCGTCTGGGCATACTGGATGTCGACATTGTCCACCTTGGGCAGGTTACCGGTGCTGCCGGCGATCACCACGTAGCACTCGTTCTCGATGGCCCGGGCCTGGGAACAGCGCCGGACCCGGAGGTAGCCGTTTTTGGTGTCGGTCCAGAAGGGCACGAAAAGGATCTTGACCTCCTCGTCGGCCAGCAGCCGGGACAACTCGGGAAATTCCACGTCGTAGCAGATGAGGATTCCGATCTTGCCGAAATCAGTGTCGAAGGCCTGCAGGGTATCGCCGCCGCGCATGATCCAGTCGCGCTTCTCGTGGGGTGTGGGGTGGATTTTCAGTTGCCGGTCCCAGGTGCCGTCCCGCCGGAACAGATAGCTGGCGTTGTAGAGTTCGTCCTCCTCGACCACCGGCATGGAGCCGCCGATGATATTGATGTTGTAGCTCACCGCCAGGCGCGACATGGCGTTGCAGATTTCCTCGGTAAAGGAAGCCAGAAACCAGATGGAATCCACGGCGTCGTCGTGATCCTCGAGCCCCATCAGCGGCGCGTTGAAGAATTCCGGGAAAAGGGCCACGTCGCATTTGTAGTCGGAGAGGGCATCGACGAAATATTCGGCCTGCTGGAGCAACTCCTCGACGCTCTGGAAATAACGCATCTGCCACTGGACGCAACCCACCCGGGCGGTTTTCTTGCGGGCCCCGATCAGTTTGGGGGTGGACGGGCTGTAGTAGATGTTGTGCCATTCCAGCAGCGTGGCGTAACCCTTTGACTCCTTGTCTTCCGGCATATAGGAAGTGAGCACCCGCTTCACCTTGAAGTCGTTCGATATCTGGAAGGTGAGGATGGGATCATAGATATCCTTGTTCTTGACCGCCTCGATATACTCGTAGGGCGACATCTCCTGGGCGTACTTCCGGTAATTGGGGATCCGCCCGCCCGCGATAATGGATTTCAGGTTGAGGTTGCGACACAGCTCCTTGCGGCCCTCGTAGAGGCGACGTCCCAGGCGCAGGCCCCGGTATTGCGGGGAGACGAAGACATCCACCCCGTAGAGCACGTCCCCGGTGGGGTCATGTGTGGTGAGGTAGGCGTCGCCGGTAATCTCGTCGTAGGTGTGCTGGTCGCCAAACTGGTCGTAGTCGACGATGACGGAAAAGGCCGCCGCCACCACCCTGCCGTTATCCTCGATACAGATCTGGCCTTCCGGGAAGGTGGTCAGCTGCGCCTGATAGTTCTTGAACGTCCAGGCGCCGCCCAGGTTGGGATAGACATCCTCCATGACCGCCTTGATGTCGTCGTAGTCAGACAACTTCAAGTGCCGCAACTTCAGATGATGATCGGCGCTTTCCTCGACTGAATCCGACTTTTCGATATCCATTGGCCACCTGCAAATAACAGAACATTGATGGAGCCGCCACGGTCCGGGCGGCGAAGCGAAACATCCACGGCCATTATAGGCCCTGGGCGGGGCGGCAAAAATACAGGATTTGCTTTAACCTGTGGACCGGTTGCAGGCCACAAGGAGATCCCGGCAATGGCGACACCCCGCTCACTGATCAATCTAGCCTCCCAGCTTAGCAGCCTTGTGGAGACTCACCTGTGGCTACAGGTGATTATCGCCATGTTCCTCGGGGTCGCTTTCGGCGTATTTATCGGACCCGGAGTCGGCCTGGTGCCGGCCGCCTATTCCGAGCTCATCGCCGGCTGGATCGCCCTCCCAGGGCGTCTCTTCCTGTTGGGTATCCAGTTCATCATCATTCCCCTGATTGTCGCCTCGGTGATTCGGGGTATTGCCGCCGGCGAAGAATCCGAAAACCTGGGGCGGCTGGGCCTGGCCACGATTGTCTTCTTTGTCGCCGCCACGGTGATCGCGGTCTGCCTGGGTCTCGGTGCCGCCCTGATTATCCAGCCGGGCGCCTATATCGACCGGGAACTGCTCCAGGTCGTCCTGCCCGCCAACGCCGCCGCCTCCCCGCCCGCGGCCGCCGCCGAACTGCCCTCCTTCAAGGACCTGCCCGACGTCCTTCTGGGGCTTTTCCCCACCGACCCCCTGGCCACTTTCGTCAGCGGCAATATGCTGCAGACGGTGATCAGCGCGGTGATTATCGGCCTGGCACTGGTGGTCATGCCCGCCTCACAAAAGCGCCCGATCCTGGACCTGCTCGCCTCCATCCAGGGGGTGTGCATGGTGATCGTGGGCTGGGTCCTGAAATTCGTGCCGGTGGCGGTGTTCGGCCTGCTGGCCAACATCAGCGCCCGCGTGGGCCTGTCCACCCTGCTCGCCACCGGCGTCTACGTGGCCACGGTACTGGCGGGACTTCTGGCGCTGCTGCTCGTCTACCTGGCGGTCATCGCCCTGCTGGGCCGGATGTCGCCGTCGCGCTTCCTGGCCAGTGCCCGGGAAGTCATGCTGCTCGCCCTGTCCACGTCCAGTTCGGCGGCGGTAATGCCCCTGACCCTGAAAACGGCGGAAGAGAAATTCCGTGTTCGCGGCGGCATTGCCCGCTTCGTGATCCCCCTTGGCACCACCATTAACATGGGCGGCACCGCCCTTTACCAGGGCGTGGCGACCCTGTTCCTGGCGCAGGTCTTCCAGGTGGAAATCGGCATCGCCGGCATGGTACTGGTGGTGGTGATGGCCACAGGCGCTTCTATCGGCTCGCCGGGGACACCGGGTGTCGGGATCGTAATCCTCGCCACGATCCTCGAAAGCGTGGGCATTCCCGCGGCGGGTATCGCCCTGATCATGGGCGTGGACCGGATTCTCGACATGTGCAGGACCTCGGTGAATGTCACCGGGGATCTCGCCGCGACCATCGTCCTCAATGCCCTGATGCCGGTCGAAGAGCAGCCATCTGCCCGGGAGGAAAGTGCGCCCGGCATGGTTGATTGACGTTGCGGGCTCATTCCCGAGGTTCTAGGCTTGGGATGATTTTTTAGTAACCAGACCCAAGGAACCACGCCATGAAAAAAAGCCTGGCCCTGACACTGATACTGGCATTTGTCCTGAACCTGGCCGCCTGCGGCACCATTCTCTATCCCGAGCGCCGGGGCCAAACCGGCGGCCAGCTGGACCCCGCCGTGGTCATCATGGACGGCGTCGGCCTGTTTTTCTTCCTGGTCCCCGGTATCGTCGCCTTTGTGGTGGACCTGTCCAACGGCACCATCTATCTGCCGGGAACCCAGCAGGCTTCCCTTAATGGGGAAAATACGGACCATACCGTGGTCAGGGTCGGAAACAAGGTGGATGCCAGGTATCTGGAAACCCTGATCGCCGACCGCTACGGTGTCGATATCGACATCGACAGCGCCGATGTCAGGGCCATCGATTCCCTCGACGCGGCGAGAATGTCCGCGCCGGCCGAGAACGGCTGAAGGGCTTCAGCGCCCGAATGTTCCCTTGAGGTTGTCGAGGGCACCCTCGAGTTTGCCCTTCTCTTCCTCGAGGCGGTCCTTCTCTTCCTCGAGCCGGCCCTCGAGCCGGTTGCGCAGATCGTCGACGGCCCCGGAATTGGCCACTGCCTGCACCGCCTGCCGATTGACGGCGGCGAGGATCTGCTTGACCGCTTCGGCAGCGGTGACGCCGCCGGCCTTTTCGCCGATTCCCGTCAGGTGCAGGTCCGGCATGGTGACGGTGGCGGTTTCGCTGCCCAGCATGGGATTGCTGTAGCTCAGCCTGGTGTTGGCCAGGACGAAATCGCGGATCACCAGTTTACGTTCGGGCCCGGACTGCTCCTCCTCTGCCGGTTTCTGGTCTGCACCAGCGGCCCGGGCAACGTTGCGCTGCAGCGCTTTCAGGTTGCTGCCATTTCTGCCCACTTCGAAGGTGATTTCCGGACCGCCAACATGAAGACGTTCGATGACGATAACGTCGCCGGTGAGGCTCTCCGTATCCAAGGCAATATTGATATCGTCTAGCCTGAACGCCGACGGGGCCTGGAAACCCTCGGGGTTGCCCACCGTCAGGCCACTCATGGAACCCTCGCCGGAGAACGGCGAGACGCTGACGCTGTCGAGCGTCACCGAACTGCCGGTAAAGCGCGGCCCGTATTCCTCCACCGCCGCCTTGATACCCCGATCCAGGTTCATGTACAGCACGATCAATGCCACGACCAGCAGCAACACCAGAACACCGAGCACCTTGAAGAGCGTTTTCATATTCGTTCCCCTGTCATCAAACCCCGTTGATGCCATGTAGAATGGCACAGAGGTTGCGACGGGACAATTTTTCAACTGATAAGGGAAAACGACGCCATGCACGGACCCGGTTACTTTCTGAAAGGTATGCGCCTGCTGAGCCGGCCGGGTATCCGGCCTTTCGTGGTGGCGCCCGTGCTGGTCAACCTGCTTTTGTTCGTCGCGCTGACATTCTTTATGGTGAACCGCTTCGACGCCGTCACCGACTGGATGGTCGACCAGTGGGGCGAATGGCTCAACTGGATACTCTGGCTGCTCTGGCTGGTTGTCGGGCTGGTCTGGCTGGCGCTCTACGGCTATCTTTTCGCCACTGTCAGCTATCTGATAGCCGCTCCATTTTACGGTCTGCTGGCCGAGCGGGTCCAACTGCACCTGCGCGGCGAAACCCCGGAGCAGGCCTTTACTTTCAAACAGGTGGCCCGGATCGCCGGACGCAGCTTCCTGCGGGAATGGCGCAAGATGCGCTACCTGATCCCCCGCCTGCTGGGCGTACTCGTACTCTGCCTTATTCTGACTTTTATTCCCGCGGTCAATCTGCTGGTACCCCCGCTCTGGTTTGCCTGGGGCGCCTGGGCGCTGGCCATCGAGAACATCGATTACGCGGCGGACAACAACCAGGTCCCCTTCGACAGGCTTCGGGACCAGGCGCGCCGCAACCGGTTCGCCACCCTGGGCTTTGGCGGCGTCGCCCTTTTTGCCGCCAGTATCCCCCTTTTCAACCTGATAGGGATTCCCGCCGCCGTGGCGGGTGGTTCCGCCCTCTGGCTGGACCGTTTCCGGGAGCCGGCGGCCGGGGAACGCTGATCCGCGCCCGGGCGCGGGTCATTGTCCCCAACCCGTAAATTCTCTATTCTTGCCCACAACCCAAAGGGATTGATGGCCATGTCCATAACCACTTTTATTGTCTTGGGCCTGCTGGTTCTCGCCGCGGGCTATGGCGTTATCCTCTACAACAACCTGGTGGCCCTGAAACACCGGGTGGCCAAGGCCTGGTCGAATATCGACGTGTTGCTCAAGCAACGCCACGACGAATTGCCCAAGCTGGTGGACACCTGCAGGCAGTACATGACCTATGAGCAGGACACCCTGGAGAAGGTCATCCGGGCCCGTGGCCATGTGTCCCAGGCCCGGGAGGAGGGCGACGTGGCCGCCCTGGGCAGTGCGGAGACGGAATTGCGCGCCGGGCTGGGACGGCTCTTTGCGCTCGCCGAGGAATATCCGGACCTCAAGGCCAACGAGTCCTTCCAGCACCTGCAGGCGCGGATTTCCGACCTGGAAAATGCCATCGCCGACCGCCGGGAACTCTACAACGATGCCGTCAACCTCAATAATATCCGCATCGAGCAGTTTCCCGACGTACTCGTTGCCCGACTGTTCGGTTTCCGGGATTTCGAACTGCTCGAGTTCAGCGAGGAGGAAATTGCCGACGTGAATGTGAAATCCCTGTTCAACGCCGGCTAGCGTTCCTCTGGAAATGGCGATCATGACTGACTTTTTTTGCCGGGAATGTGTTGCCGCCATGCCCGGCGCAAAATTCTATCTCGCGGCCGGCTTCACCCTGGCGGCCAGCGCGTTCTGCCTGCTCAAGGCCAGGGGCAGCTTCCAGCGGGCACGCCTGATCGAGGACATGCCCACCTCCCGCATCCGCTCGGCCAGTCAGGGCTATGTGGAACTCACCGGCCTCGCTCGGAGCGGGGGGCGGCCCGCCATCGCGCCCCTGTCCGGCCGACCCTGCCTGTGGTGGCGCTATACCATCGAGCGATATCGGCGCACCCGCAAATCCTCATCCTGGGTCCGGGTCGAGAGCGGGACCAGCACCTCACCCTTTTTTATGGACGACGGATCGGGCACCTGCCGAATCGACCCGGCGGGCGCGGAAATCGACTGCTTGCACCGAAAGCGCTGGTACGGCGACAGTCGCCACCCCCGCAGCGCACCCGGCAAGACCGGTGCAGGCCTGGCCCTGGGAGTCCTGGGCGTGGGCCGGCGCTACCGCTATACGGAATACCTGATTCGGGAGGATGACCCGGTCTACGTGCTGGGCCACTTCACCAGCGACGGAACCGGCAGCCGGACCCTGACCGTCGACCAGGTGGCGGGCCGTATTATCCGCCGCTGGAAAAACGATTTCCCGCGCCTGAAGGAACAGTTCGACCAGAACCATGACGACCGGCTCGACGAGACGGAGTGGCAGGCGGTGCGCCAGTCGGCACAAGAGGAGGCCCGGGAGCAGCTGCGCTCCGAAGCGGGCAAGGCGGTGGAACACAGTGTCTCAGCCCCGAAATCCGGTCTTCCCTACCTGATCGGCAGTGTCGGCCAGGAGCGACTGAGCCGCCGATTCCGGATGCTCAGTGTCGCCTGCAGTGCCGGCTTTCTGGTAGCCGGGGCCTTCGCGACCTGGCTGCTATCCAGCCGGTTTGGTGGCTGACCTACTCACTGTCAGCGCGGGCGAAAGACCGTCGCCGAATCCAGGCATCCAGCCCGGGATAATCCTCCGCCAGTTGCCGGTGCGCCTCTTCGGCGGCCTCACGGGAGGCAAAATCGCCATAGGTGATCAGCCACAGGGTGCGACCCTGTCTCTCGGCTTTTTGATGGTCAAGCGCCAGGGACTGGAGTTGCCTCTGCGCCACGAACCGTTGCCGGCGATCCGCCGAGCTGAATGCACCGAGCTGGATCGTATAGCGATGATCTTCGGTCCTGCCCGAGGAAGGCGCGGCGCTTGACCCGACACCGGGCAAATCTCGATCACTGTCGCTTCCCGCGCCTGGAAGTCCAGGTGTCAAGGCAGGAGCGTCATCAGCCCCTTCGTCAACAGCAGGCCGGGATTGGGGGAGCGCCCGCTCGCCGTTGTTGTCATCGGACTCCGGGACCCGTTGGCTACCGGCTGCATCACCTTCCGCCGCGAGCGGGCCATTGCCCAAGCGCCGCTGCTCGCAGTGCCACTGAACACGGCCCGGCCCGCCCTCACAGACCCAACCCATTCGACTTTGCTCCGGCGCTTGCTGACTGGCACAGCCTGCCACGGCCACCACCAGCCCTGCGAACCAGCGGCTGCCATGCCGCGCTTGATCAAATGCCAAGGCGGGACAGGATAGCCATGACCTCGCGCATGACGCCCGCGGTACGCGGGTGTCTGACCTCGAAGTCCGAGGCGTGACTCTCCAGTTGCTCCCTGAGGCTCTCTGAATCATCCGGGTGCAGCTCCTCGCCGGAAATCACCCGCGAGATATCGGTCATCACATGGCCGAGGGCATCTGTGTCCTCCGGTACCTGGCGTTTGGCCGTCTCCAGTTCGTCGTGAAGCCGGGCCAGTTGATCGCGCAGGCTTTGCTGGTTGGCGTCTTCCTCGGGCATGGTATTTCTCCTCTGTGACTGTATTGTTCGAGAACCACTATCAATATAACGATCATAACGCCCCGGAACGGTAAAGCTGTACCCCACCAGCGACCGAATGCCATAAAAACCCGCTTTGCTCGGTTTTGGGGCGCACTGGCACGCTAGTTGCACTGAAATTGTGCCCGAAAGTATAACGGCGCCCAAAAGATCAAAAATGATCTACTTTGGTGCTTCACTGCTTTTGAGAAAGCGATTAAGCACCCCAGTGGTGCAACAGGCCCTGAAGAGGACTTTCAAATGACCGCCCCGATGACCAAAAGAACCGTTCGAAACCTACTGGCAATGGCCATGGCCCTGCTGGTTATCCCCTCCCTGGGTCACGCCCAGGAAATCAATGGCGCCAATACCGCGTGGATTCTCACAGCCACGGCCCTGGTGCTGTTCATGACCCTGCCCGGGCTGTCGCTGTTCTACGGCGGCCTGGTACGCTCCAAGAACATTCTCTCGGTTCTGATGCAGTGTTTTGCCATCGCCTGTGCCGCCTCCCTGCTCTGGTTCATTTGTGGCTACAGCCTGGCCTTCACCGGGGGCAATGGTTTTATCGGCGGATTCTCCCAGCTTTTTCTGGGCAATCTCGGCGAAAGCTCGATGTCCGGGGATATTCCGGAAAGCGTCTTCATCATGTTCCAGATGACTTTCGCCATCATCACCCCGGCCCTGATTGTCGGGGCCTTCGCCGAGCGTATTCGCTTTTCCACCATGCTGGTGTTCAGTTGCCTGTGGCTGCTGCTCGTCTATGTCCCTATTACACACTGGGTCTGGGGCGGCGGCTGGCTCGGCACCATGGGCCTGCTGGATTTTGCCGGCGGCACCGTGGTGCATATCACCGCCGGCACCGCGGCACTCGTGGCGGCGCTGGTAATCGGCAAACGCCGGGGCTTCCCCAACCAACCCATTCTGCCCCATAACCTGACCATGACCGTCATGGGCGCGGGCATGCTCTGGGTCGGCTGGTTCGGCTTCAATGCCGGTTCCGCGCTGGCCGCCAACGGCGACGCCGGCATGGCCATGCTGGTCACCCACCTGTCCGCTGCCGCCGGCTCCCTGGCCTGGATGGCCATGGAATGGATCAAGCACGGCAAGCCCTCGGTGCTGGGTATTGCCACCGGCATGGTGGCGGGCCTGGGCACAATCACTCCGGCCTCCGGCTACGTGGGACCCGGCGGCGCCCTGGTGATCGGCCTGTCGGCGGGCGTGATCTGCTACTACGCAACCCAGGCCATGAAGCAGAAATTCCAGATCGACGACTCCCTGGACGTGTTTCCGGTGCACGGCGTGGGCGGCATCCTGGGCACCATGCTCGCCGGTGTCTTTGCCTCCGACCAGCTGGGGGTGTTCAGCGGACAGGGTTATGCCGAAGGCGCGACCATGGCCAGCCAGCTGGGGGTCCAGGCCATCGGCGTGATAGCGACCTTTACCTGGACCGCAGTGGTTACGCTGGTCCTGCTGAAAGTCCTCGAGGCCATCATGGGCCTGCGCGTCGACGCCGAGCAGGAAACCGCGGGGCTGGACCTTACCTTCCACGACGAGCGGGGCTACGATCTCTAACGCGGAAGAGGTATTTAGCCGCAATCCGTGAAGGCCCGGCAAAACCGGGCCTTTTTGGCGTATCCTCCGCTCCCGCCTCCCAAAACTGCTCGGTCAAAAAAAGCCGGATGACCACTTCCCGGTAACCCGCCGGAACAAAATGCGGCAGTTACTCCATGGACCGGCAGCCCTGAGCGGCTGTTACCGAGGGGGATTGCACCACCGGGCCGCCCCGGTTTTTCTGGTCGGCCACATCGCACACACCCTGGCCCGCCCGGGACAGGGCCTCGTCAAGCATGGTTCGTCAGCAGCGCTTGCTGATTCTGCTCAATAATTTTCCGCTGAGGCGGCCACCTTTTCCTTGATCGTCTATGCTGACTGGGTATACCGCAACTTGCCGGCGGTCTGGCCAATACCCATAAAACGATTGAAGGAACCCGCTTATGAAGCTCAATGTTCTTAAATCCGGGCCCCGCGTCCTGCTCGGCGGCCTGCTGCTTTTACTGTCGTGCGCCAACACGACGGTACTGGCGGAAACCACGGCGATGACCATCCATGTGCGCGCCGATGATGCGAAGTTTATCGGCTCCGGGGTGGGCGGGCTCAATGTGCTTATCGAAGACGCCCGAACCGGGGAACTACTCGCCAGCGGTGACATTGTTGGCGGCACCGGCGATACCGCGGCGCTTATGACGGAAGGACAGACCCGGGGACGATCGCCGGTTACCGGCGCCGCCGGCTTTCGGGCCGCCCTGGACATCGACGAGCCCACCCGGGTGCGGATCCGGGTTACCGGGCCGCTCGCGGAAACGGACAGCATCCAGTCGCTCACGGCCACTACCTGGGTGGTGCCCGGGCGCGACATGGTGGATCCGGGAATTATTTTGCACATGCCGGGACTGCTGGTGGACCTGGTAAGCGTCGAGGCGGGCGAGACCCATATCCAGGTGGCCGCCGACGTGTCCATGATGTGCGGTTGCCCCATTACCGAAGGCGGCCTCTGGGATGCCGCTGACTTCCAGGTGGTGACAGAGCTCTACCGGGACGGTGAAAAGATCTCGGACTCGCCCCTTAAGTTTACCGGCCAGACCAACCGTTTCAGCGGGCAACTGACGAAGCCGGCACCGGGGCAATACCGGCTGGTGGTCTACGCCTATCAGGCTGAGCGGGACAATGTGGGCGTGGCCCGGGAAACACTTGTCCTGGATTAATATCGCTACACCGCCATTCCCGTATGGCCCGTTGCCGGGATAACCAATGGAACCTCACTTCTGGCACCAGCGCTGGCAGCGCGACGAAATCGGCTTTCACCAGGGGGCGTACAATACCCAGCTCACCCGGTTCTGGGCACGGGTCGGGGCACACCCGGACTCCCGGGTGTTTGTGCCCCTGTGCGGCAAGACCCGCGACATGCTCTGGCTGCGAAACCGTGGCCATCCGGTGCTGGGTGTGGAGGTGAGCCCGCTGGCGGTGGCGGCGTTTTTTAACGAAAACGGAATTGCTCCCCGCATCGATACGATCGGGGCGTTCCGGCGTTACGCCGGCGATGGCATCACCCTGTACTGCGGTGATTTCTTCGCACTTTCCTCCGCCGATCTGCATGATATTGGCGCCGTCTATGATCGCGCCTCCCTGATCGCCCTGCCGCCGGCCATGCGCATCGACTACGCCCGGCACCTGATGGGTATACTCCCGGCCGATACGCCCCTGTTACTGGTGACCCTGGAGTACCCCGAAGGGGAAATGGCGGGGCCGCCCTTTGCCGTCCACGAGACTGAGGTCAACTTTCTCTACGCGGATCGCTACCGGGTGACCCTGCTTGGGCGCCAGGACCTGTTGGGCGGCCCCGGCCAGGAAGGGGAACGCTGGCGGAGCCGGGGTCTGACCCATATGGTGGAGGCGGCCTACCTGTTGCGGCCACGATAAAGCCGGGCGGCACCGAGACAGATTCCGGGGACCGTTAGCGGGAATCGTCCCGCCCCGACCTGGCCAGGTCGAGATAACGGCACAGACGCTCCGCCCCGTCCAGGATACGTGCCGAATGGCGCTGCATCAGGTCGGGTGGAATAAAATAGACATGACCGTTTTGCACGGCGTCGATACCCGGCCAGTTTCGCCACATATCCAGCCAGGCGGGGCTTTCGTCGCTGCTGCCACTGGCGATAATGACCTGGGGGTCGGCGCCGAGCACGGATTCGATATTGACGTAGGGCACCAGGGGATCCGCCTCGCCAAATACATTTTTCCCGCCACAAAGTTCGATAACCGCGCTCACCAGATGTTCACCGTTGAGAGTGATCAGCGGTTCGTTCCAGATCTGGTAAAACACCCTGACCGGGGTTTTGCCGCTAAATTCAGCGCGCAACCGGTCCAGCCGTCTCCTGAAGGTCGCGGCCTTCGCCGCCCCCTCCCGGTCATGACCGGTGAGCGCACCCAGGCGCTCGAAAAGATCGGGAATGTCAGTGAGTGTGCGTGGTTCGATCACAAACAGGGGAAGCCCCAGTTGCCGGATACGGCGGACCATCTGCTCGCCGTTGCCGGACTGCCAGGCGATCACCAGGTCCGGTTCCAGGGAAAGGATGAACTCGTAATTGGCGGCTGCGTAGTTGTTGACCCGGGGGATTTTCCTGGCCTGTTCGGGGTAATTGCTGTATTCGTCGGCGCCGACGATTTGCTCGCCGGCGCCGATATGGAACAACAGTTCGGTGATATTGGGAGCCAGGGATACGATACGGTCGGCGGGCTCGCGCAACACCAGCCGGTTGCCCAGATCGTCAGTGGCGCAAATCTCCGCAAAACTGCCGGCGGCAAAAACGAGCCACAACAGGCCGGCCAGGACAAGACGTACCGGCATCAGGTAATCACCAGGGGAGTGCCGTCCGCCGGGTGCCGCTGAACGACACAGCTCACCCCGAAGACCTGCTCGATGAGCGCTTCGTGCAGGACATCGTCCGGCCTGCCCTGGGCGGCAATGCGCCCGCAGGAGAGAACGACCAGGGTATCGGCACACCGGGCCGCCAGGTTGAGGTCGTGAACCACCAGCAATACACCCACGCCGTTATCGGCAAAACGGCGGACAATGGCGAGGGTCAATTGCTGGTGTGACAGGTCAAAGGACGCCGTGGGTTCATCCAGGACAAGGATGCGCTCTCCCGTGTCCACCGGTTCCCAGATTTGCGCCAGTACACGGGCCAGCTGTACCCGCTGCTTTTCGCCGCCGGACATCTGCGTGTAAAAACGCTTGTCCAGGTAACGGGCATCCGCCAGCTCCAGCGCCTCGGTGACGATTTCGCTGTCCCGCACACGACCGGTGCGGTGGGGCGTTCGGCCCAGGGAAACGACTTCCCGGGCGGTGAAGGGAAATTCCAGGGGGGCGTGCTGGGGCAGGACCGCGAGCATTCGTGCCCTTGCTTCCATATCCCAGGAGGAAAGGGGGTTGCCGTTTAACAGCACTCTGCCGTGGCTGGCTGCCAGGTCCCCGGCAAGAACCCGCAACAGCGAAGTCTTGCCGGCCCCGTTTGGCCCCACCACCGCCGTGACCTGGCCGGGAACAACCGTCAAATCGATATCCCGGAGCAGGTCAAAGCCGGCCAGGTGCAGGGAAATATCGTCGGCGACCAGGGACATCGGCTAGAACCTCTGTCGTTGCTGGACCAGCAGGGCCACGAAAAAGGGCGCCCCCAGCAGGGCGGTAAGAATGCCCGTGGGCAGTTCCGCCGGCGACGTCAGGGTTCGCGCCAGATTGTCGGCCACCAGCAACAGAATGGCACCCCCCAGGGCCGCCCCCGGGATCAGCCAGCGGTGATCGGGACCAATAAGTAACCGGACCAGGTGCGGCACCACCAGTCCCACAAAGGCCACCAGCCCGGCAATGGCGACAGACATGCCGACACCGAAGGCGGTGAGCAGAATCAGGCGCCGTTTTACCCGCTGGACATCGATTCCCAGGTACCGGGCTTCGGATTCACCCAGTAAAAAGGCATTGAGCACGCGGCTGTCCCGGGGGAACAGAATCATAAGCGGCACGGTCACCGCACCGATCAACAGCGCCTTGGGCCAGTTCGCGGTACTCAGGCTGCCCATCTGCCAGAGGCTGATCTGGCGCAACATATCGTTGTCGGAAAAATAACTCAGCAGGCTGTTCAGGGCCCCGGCCAGCGCACCTATGGCAATGCCGGCCAGGAGCATGGTCGCCACGGAGGTGCCTGAACTGGTGGTGGCCAGGCGGTAGACCAGTACAGTCGCGGCAAATCCACCGGCAAACGCCCCCAGGCCGAGCACGGTTAATCCGAGGGTCGAGCCAAAGGCCATGCCATTGGCGGCAAAAACAATCACCAGGCTGGCACCCGCCGAAGCACCGCTGGAAACGCCGATCAGGGAAGGGTCTGCCAGCGGGTTGCGGAACAGGCCCTGCATGACGGCACCGCTGGTTGCCAGTATTGCCCCGACACAGAGAGCCAGCAGGCTCCTGGGCAGGCGGATATTAAAGATAATCATCGCCGCCTGGTTACTGAGATCGCCATCGTCGAACAGGTCAGCCAGAGCCTGCCAGAGCGTTGACCATGTCATGGTCACCGTTCCCGTTGCCAGCGACAGGAGCGTTGCCAGCGGCAACAGCAGCGCCAGAGTCCAGAGCAAGAGCCCGGGATTCAGGCGCCGCACGGATGAACTCCCCGCCGGCAGGGCAGGCGCCGCCACCGGGAATCCGGCTTTTCATCGCGGGCCGCGTCAATCGCAGGATTCATGGATCAGTAATCCACGCCCCTGCGGGCCTTAACGCCGGCATTGTAGGCGTGCTTGATTTCCCGGATCTCCGAAACCGTATCCGCCATTTCGCCGAGTGCCGCTCCGCCACCGCGCCCGGTCACCACAACGCTCTGGTTCTGTGGACGGTTTTTCAGGGCGTCCAGGACCTGCTGTTCGTCCAGGTACTTGAAACTGAGCATGTAGGTCAGTTCGTCCAGTACCACCAGGTGGTAACTGTCATCGGCGAGCATTCGCCGGGCCTGCTCCCAGGTTCTTTCCGCGGCGGCAATATCGCCGGACCGGTCCTGGGTGTCCCAGGTGAAGCCGGTACCCATCTGGTGGAAATCCACCTGGGGGCAATGGTCGCGCAGATAGATTTCCTCACCGGACAGCTGTTCACCTTTGATGAACTGTATGACGCCGACCTTGTAACCGTAGCCCAGGGCGCGCATGACCATGCCGAAGGCGGAACTGGACTTACCCTTGCCGTTGCCGGTAAGCAGGATCAACACACCCCGGTCGGTGGCGGCCGCGGCAATGCCGCTGTCGACACTCTCCTTGAGTTTCTGCATTTTCCTACGATGGGCCTGCTCTCTTTTGTCGCTCTGCTCAGCCATGATCATTCTCCAGGGTTTGTTCAGGGTTCATCGCCAGAGCCGGCGCCAGGCCGGCGGGCAACGGGTGCAGGGATGGATGCAGAGCATGGGCCATGATTTCCAGACTGTCCACCAGCCGGGGGCCCGGGCGGCTGAAATAGGCATTGCCGTCCACCAGGTAGACCCGGGGCCGGCAGGTGCGCCACAGACGCCCGAATCGCGGGTCGGCAAAAAATCTCTCCACATCCGTCAGCGAGCGATCGATATCGAAACCGCACAGGGCGATGACGATGACTTCCGGAGCCGAATCGACCAGGTCCGTCCAGGTCCTGCGGCGGGAAGGGGTCTGCCTGTCGCCCAGGCACGGGCGTCCGCCCGCCAGTTCGATCAGTTCCGGGCACCAGTGGCCGCCATCAAACAGGGGGTCGAGCCAGTCGAGCAGGGCCACCCTGGGTCGGCGGGACCGGGGAATGGCCCCGGAACGTGCCCCCACGCGGTCGATTCTGTCCCGCAACCGGGCGCCATAGCACCTGCCGGCGGCCGGGACGCCGGCGGCCTCGGCAACCCGATCAACGGTCGCCAGCACATCGTCCAGACACACCGGCTCCAGGTTGACTACCCGTGGCTGGCCCGGCAGGCGGTCCAGGGCACGGGCAACTTCGTTGCCGGAGACAGCGCAGACATCGCAAAGGGCCTGGGTGACGATCAGGTCCGGGGCCAGCGCCATCAACCTGTCCATTTCCAGGCTGTAGAGGGCAGCGTCGCTTTCAAGCTGCTCCGTGACCAGGGTATCGATGGCCCGGCTGGCCAGCCCCGGTGGAATCCGCGAACGGGTAACCACGGGCAGGTCCCGGACCGAGGCCGGGTAATCGCACTCGTGGGACACGCCCACCAACTGCTCCCGCAAACCGATGCCGCAGAGCAGTTCCGTGGCGCTGGGAAGCAGGGATACGATTTTCACCCGCCATCCTCCGGTATCAGGTCGGCGTAGACGAAACCATCCCGGTTAACCACCTCGCCGCCGGCCACCGTCACCGGCCGGCGAAACATGGGTCCGTCCCAGACGAAGGTATGGAACTCGCCATTCTCGCCACAGGGATCCACCTCCCGGGGCAATGCCTCGAGCAGCCGGGCATCGAATTCGCCACCGGCAAGGGAAGCGGGCACGCGGCGGGGATCCAGGCAGGTGATGCGCGCGCGCAGGCCGCCATCGATCATTTCCCGGGCAAGTCGCGCCGTGGGGGTTCCCCAGAGCGGAAACAGGAGCCCGAGTCCCGTGCCGGCCATGCGTTCCTCCCGGTAGCTGCGCACATCTTCGAGGAAGAGGTCGCCGAAAGCCACCGTATCCATGGCAAAGCGGGCGCGGCACGCCTCCAGGGCCTCGCCCATAAGCTTCTCGTAATCGGCATTGCTGCAGGGCCACGGCAACGGTACCTCGAACAGAACCAGCCCGGTGGCCGCCGCCTGGCGCCGCACCAGCTTCTGGCGCACGCCGTGAATGGCGGAGCGCCCGAAGTGGCCGTTGACGGTCGTAAGCAAACCCACTACCTCCACCTCCGGCATCTGGCGCAGCCGGTGCAAGGTCCAGGCGGAGTCCTTGCCGCTGCTCCAGGACAGGAGCACACGCCGGCGTTTATCCATCGACGCTTGCGTCATGGCGGTTACCGGGCAAAGCGCCAGCGCACGCCGGCGAAGGCGCCGAAATCCGGCGTCTGGTAGCCATAGACCTCTTCGTAGTCCTCATTCAGGGCATTCTGCAGACGCAGGTAAAGGCCCAGATTATCGGTAACACTGAAGTTGGCATTCAGGTTGACCAGGGTGTAGGCGTTCATCTCCACCAACCGCGACGGCTGCGGGAACGGCGGGAAGAATCGGTCGCGCTGGTCGCCGGTGTACTGGGCATTGGCGTTGAGCTGGAGTGCTGGCGTTGCCTGCCAGGCCAGGGTGACACTGCCGGTATGGCGGGGCCGGCGCAGTTCATCCACTCTGTCGCCCGTGGCTCTGTCTTCCTCGGTCGCATCGGTATAGGTGTAGGCGGCGTCGAGAGTCAGGGTCGATGTCAGCCTGGCTCGCAGCGATGCCTCGACGCCCTGTCGCCGGCTGGTGCCCGACAGATTGCGCGCGGTAAACAGGAAAGTGGCGGGGTCGAAGACAAAGCCGTCGATCTCGTTCTCCAGTTCCGCCTGGAACCAGGTCAGGGAAAGATCGAGCCGGTGATCCAACAATTGCTGATCGAGCCCCAACTCCCAGCTTTCCGACTCTTCCGGCTGCAACGCGGGATTGCCCAGGAAGGTACTGGGATAAAACCCGAACAACTCGGTGAACGTGGGATTCTTGACCGCGGTGCCCCATGCCGCCCGCAGCCGGGTTGCCGGCAGCACCTGGTAACTCGCTTCCAGACGCTCGGTGTCGGCATCGTCGAATCGCGAATTGTCGTCGTGGCGGATGCTGGCCGCCAGGGTTAGCCGCTCCATGAAGGTGCCCCGGTATTCCAGCGCCAGGCTGTCGGTTTCACGTTCTCGATCCTGGTCGGGATCGAGCCCGAAAGACACAGGGCCTCGCTGGGAGAAATCCTCCTCTTCCCGCTCGGCCAGGAACGTCAGCCGCTGGCTGCCATCCGCCCACAATAGTGAGCTCAGGTAGCGGTACTGGTTTTTCTCCGACTGCGTATCGCCGCTGGAAATACCACCGTCGAAGCTTTCGTTGTCGTTCTCCGTCAATGCGTACATCAGGCTGTGCTGCCAGGCTCCGTCGAAAAGGCCATAATCCAGCTGGACCTGTGCAGTGCGGTTGCGGAACTCGGAAACCAGGGGGGCATCCGCGGGCAGGCCGGTGACCACCGAATCGACAGCATCGAACTCGTTGCGCCCTTCGTGCTGGCGCCCCGAAAAGCCCAGGCGCAGGCTTTCCGACAGTTGCCAGCCGCCCTTTAGGTTGATGGTCGTATTCTCGTAGCCGTCTTTTTCGTCGCCCGCCCGGCTGATATTTTCTCCGTCGGAATCCAGATCGCTTATGCCGAGGCGGATATCGAATTTTTCGCCTTTGTGGCCCAGGCTCGCGCCCAGGCGGCGGGTGCCGAAGCTGCCCGCCTCGGAGGAAAGGGAAACCTGGTAGGGCGACTCCGCGCTGCGGGTAATAATATTGATCACGCCGGCCATGGCATCGCTGCCCTGGAGGGCGCTCTGGGGGCCCCGCACCACCTCGATGCGCTCTATCTGGTCGGCGGTCAGGGTCCCCCAGTTAAATTCATCGCCCTGGGACGGGTCGTTAGCCTCGACGCCGTCGATCAGCACCAGCAACTGATTGGCCTCGGCACCCCGAACCCGGAGCTGAGTAGAGGAACCGAGCATACCGTTGCGGCTCACGGCAATGCCGGGCACATCCCTGAGCACCTCGGTAACCGCCAGGGGTGACCTGTTTTCCAGGGTCTCCCGGTCAATAACCGTGATGGCATTGCCCGAGCGGGCAGGCGCAATGGGCAGGTACGAGGCTGTCACCACGACCTCCTCGAATTGCCGTTCCGCCAACGGTTCGGCCGAAACTCCCATCGGCATCAGGGTGGCGAGCATGGCAATGGACCGGATCGGGCGCCGGGAAAACACCGGCGTGCGGGAAATAGAATTCAGTTTTTTCACAATTAGTCCTCAATCTGTAGATAACGAAAACAATGATTGAGGGAGGGGGTGAGAGTGGCGAGCGCCGAAAGGGACAGGCAGATTACCACCGACAAAGCCCTCCGCTTCATCGTTGCAGTTCTGCATACCGCGATCGCGCCAATTGCGCGATCGCCAGGCCGGTTTCGGGCTTGAGAGCCGCTCGATGGCGACTCCTTTACCGTTGCGGGGGCAGCGTTGGCATTGTCGGCGGCGGCCTTGGAACTGGATCGAAAACGTGCCGCGACGCACCAAACTTCCCGTTTACCCTGTTCCAGCCCTTCCCGGCAAAGGAAGGGCGAACAGGCACCTGATGCAGGCGACGAATTGTATAGCCTCCGTCCAAGAGCGGTCAAATGATCGATAAAGCGGGAATGAGGCCTTTCTTTGATGGTTCCCGGTATCGATATGCCCGCGACGCGAAACACGCTGTTCGCCAACGGGTGGTACATGGCGGGTGTTGCAGACTAAGATGACGCTGCCATACGGGGCCAGCAACCAGGATGAGCCGATCAGCATGAGAGTCAACCACCCGACCGGAGCCGGCAGTTTCCGATGACCGCCCGCCAGGACAAAATAATGGGCAGCCTCCTCGCCGGGTCCCTGGGCGGCGCGGCGCTGCTCTTTGCCCTGCTTACCTGGTATCTGTGGCGGGAATCCGTGATCGCCGAGGAGCACCGCATCCGGGAGCTGGCACGCAGTCTCGGCGAACAGACCGAGACGGCCATTATCGACGCCCGGGACATGCTCGAACGGTTCAACGGCCTCGACGTTCAACCCTGCTCCAATCCGCACCTCCGCCACTTGCAGGAGGCGGCGGTTTCCCGCCCCTATATACGCGCGGTCGGTTACTGGCAGGCCGCCGACCGGCTCTGCGGCGTCGGCTTTGTACAGGGCATCCAACTGACCCCCAGGCGCGCCGACAAGATCTACGAATCCGGGGTTGTCGCCTGGTGGCCCGGCCCGGAGACGGCCATCGGCGATGTGCAACTGTTCCTGATGCGCTACGGGGAGCACGACGTGGCCATCGATCCCCGGTTGCTGCTGGAGGGTGTCCATCTGGATGGCCAGAAAGCGGGCCTTTGGGTAGAGGGATTACCCATGGCGACCATGCCTCCCGACTCGAAGCTGCCGGCGCCGGACACGCTTGATCACGGACTGACGGTGGACGGGGACAACAACCGCATTCTGTCGCGATTCAGCCTGGGGGAACTGCTGCCCATCGATATCGTCGCCGTCCAGCCCATGTCCCAGTTCTGGAAGCGCTACCTGCCCGGCCTGTTCACCGCTGCCTTGCTGGGGCTGGGCCTGCTGGGTGTCTGGGTCTACGCCATCATGCGCTACTCCCGCCATCGCCTGAGCCTCGCCACCGAGCTGCGCAATGCCATCGCCAACGGCGATATCACCGCGGCCTACCAGCCGGTGATGGATCTCGAGTCCGGCCGCTGCCGGGGTGCCGAGGCCCTGGCCCGCTGGTGCCGGGAGGATGGTGAAATGGTGAGCCCCGAGGTTTTCATTCCCGCCGCCGAGGAAGCCGGCCTGGTATCGGATCTCACCCTCTCCATCCTGAAACAGACCCTCCGGGACCTGAGCGAACTGTTGCGCGACTTCCCCGACTTGAGTATCAATGTCAACCTTTCCTCCCACGACCTGGAAAGCGATCGACTGCCGGCCCGCATTGCCGACTGCCTGACCGAAGCCAACATGCCCGCCTCCGTCATCAAGCTGGAGATTACCGAACGGGCGTTGATCGATACGGAAATTGCCCGCGACAAAATCCGCGGTTTCCGCGCCAGCGGCCACCAGGTGGCCATCGACGACTTCGGCACCGGTTACTCGAGCCTGTCCTACCTGGAGTCCTTCGAGCTCGACACCCTGAAGATCGACAAGGCCTTTGTCGATGCCATCGATTCCCGGTCCGCCGGCAGCGGGCTGATTACCCATGTCATCGAGATGGCCCGGTCACTGCACCTGGAGATGGTTGCCGAGGGCATCGAGTCCGGACATCAGGCCGAATGGCTGCGCGACCAGGGCGTCAAGTATGGCCAGGGTTTCTATTTCAGCCGCCCGCTCCCGGCCCGGCAATTCATCCGGTTCCTGCGCAGGCATGGATAACGGGCGAAGCACACGCCGGACTTTGGATTACAATAAACGGGACCGAATCGTTTACCGGCCAATTCGAGGGGTCCCATTGAGAAGCAATCAACTACTAGCCACCGTTTTACTGATTTCAGGGGTGATGATCTCGGCCTGCACGGAGCTGCCCTCGAAACGGACGCCGGCAGTTTCCGATACCCGGAATGCCGACTCCGGAGTCACCATCGCCAGGGGCGAGAATCCGGATCAGACGCGACGGCAGAATCTTGTCGAGGCCGGTTTTTCTCCCCTGGCCGCACACGAAGTCGGCTATTACATGGATGTACAGGAAGCGCGGTTCCGCCAGTTTTTTGCCAAAACCGACGTGGTCATCAATCGCACCGGCGAACGCATCACCGCGATGCTGCCGGGTACGACCATGTTCCCCTCCGACAGCGCCCGCCTTCACCCGGAAGTGCTGCCTTTTCTCGACAATATCGCCAAAGTGCTCGACGAATACCGCAAGACACTGGTGTCGATCGGCGGATACACGGACAACCGGGGCGACAGCGGCTATAACCAGCGCCTCTCCGAACAGAGGGCCCTGGCGGTGGGACGCTACCTGGCCGGCAAAGGCATCAGCCCCCGCCGACTGGTGGTGGTGGGTTACGGGGAGGCCGACCCGGTGGCGGACAACGACACGACCGCGGGCCGGGCCAGCAACCGCCGTGTGGAACTGACCCTGAGCCCCATTGTCGGCGGCTGAGAGGATTCAGTAGCCGGCTTTCAAGTCGACGGGACTGAGCAAGGGCTCGCCCGCCACATAGCGGCGCAGGTTCTCGACAGCCACGGTCACCTGCCGTTCGGTGTGGCGCGGCGAGTAGCCGGCGATATGAGGCGTGATAATGACATTGTCCAGGCCCCACAGCGGATGACCGGACGGCAACGGTTCCGGATCGGTGACATCCAGGCCGGCACCGCCCAGTCGACCGGCTGCGAGAGCTGCCACAAGATCGTCGGTTACGGTACTGCGGCCCCGACCGACGCTGATAAAAAACGCCCCCTGCTTGACCGCTTCGAAGAAATCCGCGTCGAACAGGCCAATGGTCTCATCGGTCAACGGCAGGGCATTGACCACCACATCCGCTTCAGCGGCCAGTTTTTTCAGTTCGTGGGAAAGTCCGACGTAGTCGACAAAATCCGGCCCGTAACGGCCCGAGTGGCGTGTCGCCAGGACCCGCATACCCAGGCCGTGGGCCCGCCTCGCCACCTCGGTGCCGATGCCGCCAAGGCCCGCCACCAGCAGGGTCCGGCCGCTGAACTCGCGGATCGGCGCCTGGTCGACAATGCCGCGCTGCCATTGCTCCCGGGCCTGGGCATCGTGCGCCAGGGGCAGTCCGCGACCCAGGGAAAGCATCATGGCCATGACATGCTCGGCGATATTGGGCCCGGACAGGCGCTGGTTGTTGGTAACCAGCAAGCGATCGGCGACGGCATCCGGAACCGCCAGGCAGCGATCCACCCCGACACTGAAACTATGCAGCCAGACCAGTTGTTTGGCCCGGGACAGGGTGTCGGGGTGGCAGAAGCCGATGACCGCGTCGGCATCCCCGACCAGGCTTTTGTCCAGGGGCTGGCCCCATCCGGTGCGGATAAATATCAGTTCGGCATTCCCCGCCACATCGCGGAAACGTGACTCGACCTCAGGCAGGGCGGCAAGCCTTCCCGGTAGGCTCACCACTATTTTTTTCGGCGTCGACCAGCGTGCATGTGCCGAAGCGGGGCTGGCACTCTCATCCAGGTCGAGCTGCCGGATAAGCGCTGCTGCCGAGGGATCGTGGGTTTCGCCAAGCACCGGCAGGAAGAGTACCCACAAGAATCCGGGCCACCAGTATCGTTTTACCATGGCATCATACTCCCGCCTGGTCGGGCATTAACCCCGCCTAAATCGAGAATACCTCTTTGCCGAAAGGCAGCCTTCGAAAGCGCTTGCCGGTGGCGGCGAACAGGGCATTGGCCACCGCCGGCGCCACCACCGGCGTACCCGGCTCGCCGACGCCGGTGGGCGCCTCGGCGGAGGGGACGATATGCACATCCACCGCCGGCATGTGGCGCATGCGCAGCACCTGGAAGCTGTCGAAATTGTCCTGCTGCGGACGGCCGTTCTCGATGGTGACTTCGCTGAACAGCGCCGCCGAAAGCCCGAAACCGATCCCCCCCTGCATTTGCTGGCGGATAACGTCCGGGTTGACGGCGACGCCGCAATCCACGGCACAGGTCACTCTGACCACCCGGAACTTACCGTCCTCGCCCCGGGCGATCTCGGCGAGCTCGGCGACATAGGTCTCGAACGACTTGTGCACGGCAATGCCCTGAAAATGCCCGTCAGGCAGGGATTTGCCCCAGCCGCCCTTGTCGGCGGCAAGCTTGAGGACGCCCGCATGGCGGGGGTGGTCGCCGAGCAGGTCCAGGCGAAATTCGACCGGGTCGCGGCCGGCCTTGTGAGCCAGCTCATCGATAAAGGTTTCGGCGACATAGGCGGTATGGGTGTGGGCAACGCTGCGCCAGAAATGGGGCGTCACGAGCTCTTGCGTATTATGGACTTCGACCTGCAGATTGGCCGCGGTATAGGGCATACCGGTGGCCCCCTCCACGGTGGTGCGATCGACCTTGTCGGGACCGGCCCGGAAAATCGATTGCCCGGCAATACGCTGGTGCCAGGCATCGATACCGCCCTGATCGTCGAGGGTGGCCCGCACTCTGTGGACGTAAAGCGGACGATAGTAACCGCCCGTCATATCGTCCTCCCGGGACCAGACCAGCTTGATGGGCACGGCCTTGCCGTAAGCCTTGGCGATTTCGGCGGCTTCCCTTGCGTAGTTGCCGTCCAGGGTGGCGCGGCGTCCAAAGCTGCCGCCTGCGTATAGCGTCTGGATCTCCACCTGCTCGGGCCTGATGCCAAAGACCTCGGCAACCGCTTGCTGGTCCCAGGTCTGGCTCTGGCAGCCGTACCACATTTGCACGCCCCCATCCGTTTTCTTGACAACGCAGTTCATGGGCTCCATGGCGGCGTGGGCGATATAGGGAAATTCGTAAAATGCCTCGAGGCTATCGCCTTCGGCGAGGGCGGCTTCGGCATCGCCCTCGCTCTGTGCCTCAAGCCCCGGCTTGCCGGTCAGTTCCCGGTATTCTGCGTAGAGTTTCCCGGAAGACAGACCGGAACCGGCGCTGTTGTCCCACTCGACGGCGAGCGCGTTTTTTGCCTTCTGGGCCTGCCAGAATGTCTCCGCAAGGACCGCAACGCCGGTGGGAATTTCCAGTACCGCCTTGACCCCGGGCATTTTCCGGGCCTCCCCGGCATCGAAACGTTCCACCTTGCCGCCGAAAGTGGGCGGGTGCGCCACCACGGCCGTCAGCATTCCCCGCCACTGGACGTCCTGGGTGAATCGGGCGCTGCCGTCCACCTTGCCGGTATCCTTGCGCGGCAGTTGCTGCTTGCCGATCAGGGTGAAATCCCCGGGCTCCTTGAGAGCCACTTCGTCGGGCACGGACTGGGTGGCCGCCGCCGTGCCCAGCTCGCCGTAACTGGCGCGGCGACCGGAGGCGGCGTGAATGACTTCGCCGCTGCGGGCGCTCAACTCACCCACCGGCACCTGCCACTGTTCGGCCGCAGCCGCCAGCAGCATGTGCCGGGCGGCTGCGCCTGCTTCGCGCATCTGGGTCCAGCTATTCCTGATGGCGTTGCTGCCGCCGGTGATCTGGACACCAAGGGCCAGGTTCTTGTATTTGTCCTTGTCTGCCGGCGCACTGACCGCCTCCACCTGCTCCCAGGCGGCATCCATTTCGTCGGCGACGATGGTGGCCAGGCCGGTATAGGTGCCCTGCCCCATTTCCAGGTGCTTGATGGTAATAATCACCCGATTATCGGGGGTAATGGCCACAAAGGCGTTGGCATCCAGCCGGGTATCGCTGTTCTTGCCGGTAGCGCCCGTGACACCATCGGCGGCCAGGATTTTCATCGGCAGGCTGAGCCCCAGGGTCAGGCCGGCGCCGGCCTGGGCACCGCGAACGAGAAAAAGGCGGCGGGACAATCCGGTGGAACGATTCATTGGGCACCCTCCCTGTCGGCTTTGCCGGCCGAGCCACTCAATTCGCCGGCTGCGTGCTTGATACCGTCGCGGATGCGGTTATAGGTGGCGCAACGGCATATGTTGCCGGACATGGACTGATCGATATCCGCATCACTGGGGTTGGCATTGTTTGCCAGCAGATTGGCGGCGGTCATGAGCTGGCCGGACTGGCAGTAACCGCACTGGTAAACCGCAAGCTCGTGCCAGGCTTCTTGCAGGGCCCGAATCTCCGGACCTTCGGCCCCCTCGATGGTGGTGACCTGCTGGCCATCAGCGGCACTGACAGGCAGGGAGCAGGAACGCACCGGGTTGCCGTTGAGATGGACGGTACAGGCGCCGCACTGGGCAATGCCGCAGCCATACTTGGTGCCGGTGAGTTGCAGGTGGTCGCGCAGCGCCCACAGGAGCGGCGTGTCGTCGGCCACGTCCAGGGTTTGTCGACGTCCATTGACAGTAAGGGTGACAGACATGTCTCGATTTCTCCTTTTCCCGGCCCGGTGGCGGCGGATTGCCCGGCCATGCCGACCCGTTGGCTATCCGACCTTTAATGCCGGGGTGTTAGCAGCATAGCAAAAAGTTCGCTTTGGCCGCGAAAGATCGTGTCGTTTGCTGGTTTCGTCCATTTTTATGCCTGTTACTCCTTGCCGGCAAACAGGCGGCGCCACTCTTCCACGGTGTCGATATCGATGGCCGCCGCCGGCAGATCAATCGCGGCAACACCCTCCCGGTGCCGGCGCAACAGGTAGCGGGCGCCACGGTCGCCCTCCAGCGAGCGGAGCGTGGAAAACCATTCCCGGGAAAAAACCGCCGGCACCCCGAGCACGGCGCCGTAACGGGCGCAGGTGATCCGGCCCCATTCGCCGTGGGCCTCCAGCAGGAGGCGCAGGTGATAGGCACCGATACCCACCTGATCGGCCAGCAACAGCAACACGTGATCGATATCGTCGGGCAGGGCTTCAATGCCCGCGGATATGGAAGACGCCAGGCCGCGCTGCCAGTCCCGGTTGACGACGACCCGGGCACCGGCGGCGTGCCTGGCCAGGGCCTCGCGATTGGCGCCCAGCACCACGTAGACGCGGTCCGGCAGCACCGTGCGGGCGGTTTCGATGCCATGACAAAGCAGGGGTCGTCCCCGATACCGGGCAAGCAGCTTGGGGGAACCGAAACGTCGCGATTCCCCCGCAGCCAGAATCAGTGCCGCGGTATTTTTCATGGTTCCTCCGCCCCGCCGATGGCTATGGGCCGGCGCCGCCGCAAGGGATCACTGAGCCGCTCGCCGCCGCTGCCGGCAAGCACCGAGTGGCACTCCGCCAGTATCGACAGGGCAACGCCCTCCGGCAACTCGGCGCCCAGGTCCAGCCCGGCGGGGCTCGCCAGGGGCACCGGCAAGTCGGACTCCGACAGGCCCGCCAGTTCCAGCACCTGGTCCCGGCGACGCAAAGGCCCCAGCAGGGCGATATAGGCGGGCCGGGCATCGGCCAGGGCAGCCAGGGCGTCGGCATCCAGCGCCAGGTTATGGCTCATTATCACGGCGGCATCGATATGGGGAAACAGTTCCTCACCGGCCAGTCTCCCGGGGCGACAGCGCAGTATGGCCCGCGCCGCCGGAAAGTAATCGCGGCGGGCATTGGCAGGCCGGGGGTCGCAGAGAAGCACATCCCAGCCCAGCTCTCCGGCCATGGCCACCAGGGGCCGGGCGTCCACGCCGCCGCCCACCACCAGCAACAGCGGCGGTGGCTTGACCGGCGTTTCCAGCCACAGGCGGCCCTCACCGTCTTCATGCAGGTGTCCCCGCTGGGATAGCCGACCGCCGGCGTCCGTTTTTTGGTCAGGCCCGGCCAGGAAGAGGCCTTCAACCTCGCCCCGATCGCCGATTCGTTGCCGGTATACACCGCTTGTCCGCTCGCGCAAAGCATGATAAACGCCGGGCAGGGCCAGGTAGTCGTTCGCCCGATCAAGGGGTTGAAGCAGAATGTGCACGGTGCCACCGCAACCGATACCCAGCTGGAAGGCAATGTCGTCCTCGTCGCTGCCGTCGTAGCAGAGGGTGACGGACCTGCCGCTTTCCATGACCCGTCGCGCCTGCCGGTGGATGTCCGACTCCAGGCACCCGCCGCTCAACAAACCGTACTGCTGGCCCAGGTCATTGAACAGCATCATGGCGCCGGCCTTGCGGTAACTGGAACCCTCGGTGGCGTACACCGTACCAAGCACCCAGCGGCAGTCGTCGCGGGCCTCATACCATTGCTCGAGAATCCGGCTAAGGTGGGTCGACATCACTGACGCCTATTGCTCCTTCATTAGGGCCTACTAACAAGCCTAGACCAGAGCCACCGCTCCGGCGAGCATACCTTGCCCACGCCCCCGGTTACGGATGCGAGGCCGGGCTCAGGGAGACGGGTATGCCGTTGAAGGCCGCATTACCGCTGGGCCTATCCGGCTCCGCGTCATCGCTCAGCATATTGACATTGGCACCGATCCGGGATGACGCCAGGCGAAGCCGGACCCGGTCGTCGCCGTGACCCCAGCCATGGGGCACACTCACCACCCGCCGGGCCATGGCATCGTTGAGCGCGACCGGCAGCTCGATTTCCCCGACCCGGGAAGCGATCCGAAGCCGGTCGCCGTCGCGCAGGCCCAGTTCGGCGGCATCCGCCGGGTTAAGCCAGGCGACGCAGCGTTCCGGCCCCTTCACCAGGGCGTGGATATTGTGCATCCAGGAATTGTTTGAACGGCTGTGGCGGCGGTTGATCAACAGGAACTGATCGGGCTGGAAACGCCCCCTGGCCAGGGCCTCTTCGAGCCTGGCAAGGTCTTTTGAGACCACCGGCGGGACCAGGTCGATACGGGCGTCCGGCGTATCCAGGGCGGACGGCAGTCGCTCCGCCGCCATGGGACCCAGGCTGAGGCCGGAACGGCTGGCCTTGAGGCGGTCGAGCGTCAGGCCACCGGGATACCCGCCATAGCCATCGCCGCGGGGACCGGTGCGAATCAGCATATCGTAGAGATTATCCGGCTCGCCGTGATGCTCGCTGGCGCCGAGCATGGCATCCACGGACATGCCCCCGGGGCGCCTGGGCAACAACGGCGCCAGAAAGTCGACAAAGCCCTCTATGTGCCGGGTGACAAAGTTTTCCCGATCCATATCCGACAGCCGCGCGGCGAGGCCGGTCAGGATTTCCCAGTCCGTGCGTTCATCGCCGTCTTTGGGAAGGAGGGGTTGCGACCAGGCCACGACATTCTCAACCATCCATTCGTTGTAGATCACTGTCATTTCCGAGCGCTTCAGGTGGTCGGCCGGCGGCAGGATCAGATCCGCATGCCGGGTCGTCTCGTTGATGTAGTAGTCCACCGAAACCATGAACTCCAGGCTTTCCAGTGCCCCGATCACCCGACCGGCGTTGGCGTTGGACAGCGCCGGATTGCCCGCCACGGTGATCAGGCCCCGGATCTGCCCCTCCCCGGGGGTTTCAATCTCCTCCCAGAGCACCTGGGTGGGAAAGCTGGGACCGATGGCGGGCGTTGCGGAAACCCGCGAGCGGAGCCGGCCATAGGGGGCCTCGCCGTTTTCAAAAGGCAGGTGCATCAGGAAGCTGGGCACCGCCGGGGCGGGAAACAGGGCGCCCCCTTCCCGGTCCAGATTGCCGGTGAGAATGTTGAGGCAATCCAGAAGCCAGATGGCAAGGCTGCCAAATGGCTGGCAGCAGGCGCCCACCCGTCCGTAGGCCACGGCGCTGTCGGCGCCGGCGAAATCCCGGCTCAATTGTCGGATTTCCATGGCCGATACACCGGTAAACGGTGCCACACGCTCCGGCGGGTAAGTGCCTGCAAGCTCCCGAAGCTCGCTGAGGCCGCGGGTCATGGCCGCAAGCCGGCCCGGATCGATCCGGTTTTCCTCGAACAGGGTATGGATCATCGCCAGCAGCATGAGGGCGTCACTGCCGGGCCGAACTGGCAGGTGCTGATCCGCCACCTCGGCGGTTTCGGTGCGCCGGGGATCGACAACCACCAGTTTGCCACCACGCGCCTGCAGGGCCTTTATCCGACGGGGCATGTCCGGGGCGCCCATCATGCTGCCATTGGAGACCAGAGGATTGCCGCCAAAAATCAGAAAATAATCGGTGCGCTCGATATCGGGTACGGGGATACGGGCCTGGTTGCCATACATCAGCAGGCTCGCCAGAAAGCGGGGAAAGGAGTCGATGGACGCCGCGGAAACCATGAGCGCGGGCAGGGCGCCCAGCAAGGCGGGCATGCCCAGCATGACACCGGCATTATGGGCACCCGGATTGCCCAGGTAGATGCCCAGCCCGGCGATACCATCCCGATCACGGATACGGTTCAGGCCCTGGGCGGCACGATCCAGGGCCTCTTCCCAGCCGATCTCGATAAAATCGTCGCCCCGCCGCAACAGCGGCCGGGTCACCCGGTCCGGGTCCTCCCGCAGCCCCCGCAGCCCCTGGGACTTGGCACAGAGAAAGCCCCGGCTCGCGGGGTGGTCCGGGTCGCCCTGGATACGGGTAATTTCGCCGGTATCGGGCTCGGCGGTCACCAGCAGGCCGCAACTGGATTCGCAGAACGGGCAGATACGGGGACGGGTGATCGCGGTCATGGACAGGCCCTTGTATCACTCCGGTGTTATTGAAAAGCAATGAAACCCATTATAGGGGAAATACCGGTTACAGGCTCATGCCACCGGAGCGGCAGGGGCACCGTTACGCAATCCGCTCTCGGACCAGTCAATCGTCACACTCGCCGCCCCGTTTAGACTATCTAAACGCCGGCGAGATAATCCCGGTACTCACCCAGGTACTGGCGCAACCGCTCCATCAGGAAGCCCGGCAGCGGCTCCCCCGCGTCCATGGTTTTGCCGTTGCTGTAATCGCGGATGGTGAGAATGACAATTTTCAGCGCCACCGCCGCCTCGTAATAGGCAAAGTACGGCATCGCCCAGCCGTAGATATCCTCGAAACCCCTGATGGTGGTTTGCCGGTCGGGAATGCCGCCGATGCGGGGGATACCGAACTGGGTGCTGAACACCTCGTCCAGGTACAGCCAGTGGGCCATGTCCAGCTCCGGCGGCCCCAGGGAGGCGACCTCGAAATCGAACAGGGCGGAGACGGTCAGATCGTCCCCGTACATGGTATTGCCCAGGCGGGCGTCGTTCCACACCAGGCCCGATTGTTTTACCGGCGGCGGGTTGTCGAGCAGGAATTGCAGCGCCTCTTCCAGTTCCGGAAACGACTGCCCCTGGGCGGCCCAGTCCAGCCAGCGGCCGACAAAATCCTGCAAATAGAACCGGGCGTCGGGCGGTTCGCTGTCCGGCGCCGTCACCGAGGGCTCGCCAATAAAAGGGAAATCCCGCCAGCTGGCCCGGTGGGCTTTTTCCATTTCCCGAATGCCGTTCCACCACAGTGTTTCGCGGCCTTCATCGGTAAGCTCCGCCACCCAGCCCTCCTGGTGGTAGCTGGGAAAGTCCCCGGGCACCCGGCCCTTGACCTGCTCCATAATGAAAAAAGGGTCGCCGAGCACACTGGCATCCTGTTCCGCGAAGACAACGCCGGGTACTGCGGCATCGGTATTCTCCGCCAGGGCTTTCATTACCCGGTATTGGTGAAACACGTCCGCCAGCATGGGACAGACAGTGTCGCGCTGAATCCGCGCCACCAGCGCCCATTCCCGACTCTCGCCCTTCTCCTGCCACAGGGCCCTGAAAAGTATGGTGCGACTGGAAAATCCCTGTGATGGCTCTACCGTATCGACGATTCGCAGGTCATTCGCACCCGGGATTTTTGTACCCAGCCAGGCGCGCAGCTTTTCGATCAGCGCCGGGTCGACGCCGGGGGATGCGGGTTCGTTCATGACAGATCCACCCGGCCCTCGGCGTCCATGATACCCGGCAGCCCGGCGTCCCGGGTGCGCTCGGCCACCACGTCGAGGATGTCCTTGTGCCATTCGTCGCCGGACTTGAGCAGTGTCGGCTTGCCGTTTTCCAGATACACCGGCACCAGTTGCACGCCGGTGATACTCCCCTCCTGGATAGTCACATTGGCCGCCAGGCCACGGTTGGTTTCGTCCAGCAGGGGGGCGGAAATCCCCGATGGGGTTTCGTCCCGGGACCAGGGCGAGACCATCATGAATTTGCCCATGGAGTACAGTACGGCCTTGCCCTTATAGACTTCAACGCCCTTGATAGCCAACGGCCCCTGGCTGACGATCAGGTCGACGCCGGCATCGATAAAGGCACGGGCGGCTTCCCGCTGGTATTCGCCGATTTTGAAGGGGTGTTCGAGGATGCCCCAGTGGCAGCTCATCACCACGATATCCGTTTTCGCTTTCAGTTCGCGAACGCTGTCGCAAAGGGCGTACAGATCATCCCGGTTGACGAGGGTGCGTACATCCGGCTCGATCCCCCACTGCTCCCAGACCGGGTTCTCGGCATAGGTGTGTTGCCGCAGCGGGACTATTCCCGGCGTCCGCCGCCCGGCATGGGCGCCGGGCAGGAAACCTGAGGTGCAGGCCAGAAAACCCACTCTGCAACCGTTGCGTTCGATAACCGCCGGTTCGCGGGCCGTGGCGATATCCACACCGCCACCGACACAGGCCATACCGTTTTCCCGGATCAATGCCATGGTGCGCAAAAAGGCACGATATCCCCCGTGCATGGTGTGATTGTTGGCCACGGACAGAACGTCGAAACCGGACTTGCCCATCATGCGAATGGCGTCGGGGCTGCCGGGGGCGAACAGGTCGCCTTTGTCAAAATCGTCATTGATATGGGCTTCCACCGGGTGGGTGTCCCCTGCCTCCTCCGCGTAGGGCCATTCGCAGTTGCCGAAGGCGATATCGGCCGAAGCCAGTGGCGAAGCGACCTGGTCGAACAGGTCAGGGGCGGGTTCGCGGGTCATCAGTTGAAGATCGCCCACCGCAACCAGCTTGAGCGAGGATGGAGAATTCATTTAACGTCTCCCGAGGACTTGTTGTTATCCTGACGGTCCGGCTCATTGCGCCGGACGCTCGCCTGTTACGACCGTCTGATCGCATGAAGATGCCAGTGTAGTGTCTGCACCAGTTCAGTCAATGACTGCTTCTAGAGGCTGTTCCGGCAAAAACAGGGCAAACGTTGGTTTGCAGGGCACAGTGGGGATTACAACGACTTACGGAGGCCCGGATGTTGTGCCCGGGAAGCCTGGTCGCCCGACAACCATTTTCTCATTAACACCACCCAAGGGGGGGTTTCCATGACAGGTCAATTTTCAGGCAAGGTGGCACTGGTGACCGCCGCAGCGGACGGTATCGGTTTCGCCACCGCCAGGGCATTTGCCGACAACGGCGCCAAGGTCGTGCTCGCCGATATCAACGATGAGCTTGGGGAACAGCGGGCCGACGAGCTGCGTTCCGCCGGCCATGAAGCCCTGTTTATCCATACGGACGCCACACGGGAAGATGAGGTCGAGGCCCTGATCAACCAAACCGTCCTGGACTTTGGCGGCTTGCATCTGGCCGCCAACGTTGTCGGCGACGCCCACCCTGAGTCCGCCGGCCCGGAGTTTCACCAGCAGAGCCTGGAGTCCTTCGAACACACTTTCAAAATGTGCCTGCGGACGACGTTCCTGTGCATGAAACACGAGATAGCCCACATGATCGACCATGGCGGCGGCGCCATCGCCAATGTCACCTCTCTTGCGGGCATGCTGTACAACGGCTGGGGTGGCGCCAGCTATGGTGCGGCCAAGGCAGCGGTCATTCGCATGACCAAATTCGGGGCGGTCAGCTACGCGGACCGCGGCATTCGGGTAAACTGCATTGCCCCCGGCGTCACCCCCAGCCGGGCCTACTACAAGTTCGGCCCCGACTATGCCAAAACCCTGATCGATGAGCAGGTGATCAATCAGCCCATTCGCCGTGCCATCGATGCCTCGGAGCAGGCCGAGGGCATTGTCTGGCTATGCTCCGACCATGCCGCCATGGTGACCGGGCATGTGCTCCCCATCGATGGCGGATGGATGGCCCAGTATTAAGTGGCCGTGGGCGGCCACGCGGAGCCGCTTGAGCAGCCGGCTCTCAGGCTGCATTCCAGGCACGGCTCACTGCTGATAAGTACGGGAGAAATTTTCCAAAAAATTAAACTGCCTCTCACAAGGCCGGAGACTGCTCAAATGTTCAGTTACGGCACTTCAAGATGCGATTCGATGCCGCACTGGCATCCGCTCTTGCGGTTTATCCGGAAGCTTGTGTGCTGATGGACGCGGATAAGGGCGTTACCCTGCTGCCCTCGAAGGCACCCGCCGCTACCGCCGCTGATCGCGCACCAACGATGGCGATTCCGGTTGGGGGCGATTAGCGTGGAAACTGATCCGGGTGTAACCTTTGCGCCCGACAATCACAATCCGGAACGAGGTCACTATGGCAAAGATTCTTGTGCTCGAATCCAGCGCTCACCTGGAAAAATCCTTCAGCCGCAAACTGGTGGCGGAGTTCGTGGAACTGCTCAAGGCCCAGAACAGGGGACATGAGTTTGTTTTCAGGGATCTCGCCCACGACCCGATACCCGTGGTCGACAGCACCATTGTCGACATCATCCGGACACCGCCGGACAAACTGACAGACGAACAACGGCAAAAAACCGCCCTTTCCGAGCAGCTGATCGCGGAACTCAAGGACGCCGATTACGTGGTGATCGGGGCCGGCATGTACAACCGCAACGTTCCCGCCGCCCTCAAGGCCTGGATCGACCAGGTGGTTCGAATCGGCATGACCTTTACGGTGGGCGAGAACGGCCTCGAAGGGCTGCTCAAAGGCAAGCCGGTGCTCGCGGTTCTGTCCCGGGGCGGTGACTACTCGGAGCGGGAATCCATCGACTGGCAGAAACCCTACCTGGAGCACATCCTGGGACTTATCGGCCTGGATGTCCGCTTTGCCGTCATGGAAGGCGCTCTGATGCCCGAAGAAAAACGGGATGCCAACCTGGCCCGGGCCCGGGAAGCCATCCGCGAGGCGGCCGCCAAACTGGCCTGAACAAGAAGGGGGGTCAGCGCGATGACGGCAACGAAGGGCACCACTATCGACCTCTACGGCATGGGCAGCCCCAATGTCTACAAGGTCGCCATCATGCTGGAGGAAGTGGCCCTGCCCTACCGCATGCATTACGTGGATGTCTTTGCCGGGCAACAGTTCGACCCGGGGTTCCTGGCAATCAGTCCCACGGCCAGGGTACCGGCCATCGTCGATCCGGCCGCCGATAGCGGCGAGCCCCTGGCCCTTTGCGAGAGCGGGGCCATTCTTATTTACCTGGCGGAAAAAACCGGACGCCTGCTGCCTGGTACTCCCGGTGCCCGATCATCCACGATGCAGTGGCTGATGGTGCAGATGGGTTCCGTGGGGCCCCTGTTCGGGCAGTTCATGCATTTTCAATTTTTTGCCAGGGACAATACCTACGGCCGCGAACGTTACCAAGCCCAGGCCAGACACCTGCTGGCGTTGCTCGACCGGCGCCTGGGAGACACGGAATTCCTCGACGGTATGGCCTATTCCATCGCCGATATTGCCACATTCCCCTGGGTTCGGCGGGGCCTGGAGGCTTTCCCCTGGTTAAAGCCCGCGGGTACAGAGGCGCTTGCCGACCAACATCCCCATCTGGCCCGCTGGTACCGGAGCATCGCCGGGCGCTTCGCGGTAAAATCGGCCATCGATCGCATGGCACCCTGGCTGGAGAAAACCGCGGCGTCGGCAAAATCGGCGACACCCGAGGACCTGGATCGGTTCCTGTTGCGCAACGCGCAGGCAAAGCCCGGCTGACCCTGACAGCGACGTCAGTAAGTCTATCCCTCTATCGCCGCCAGCGCCTCCGTCACTTTCCTGACCGGTACCACCTCCATACCCTTGATGGGCTGGCGGGGCGCATTGGCGGCGGGAACGATGGCGCGGCTGAAACCGTGCTTGGCCGCCTCCCGAAGGCGCTCCTGACCGTTGGGGACCGGTCGTATTTCGCCGGCCAGGCCCACCTCGCCGAAGACCACCCAGTCCCGGGGGACGGGACGGTTGCGAAAGCTGGAAATCACCGCCAGGATCAGGGCCAGATCGGCGCTGGTTTCCAGCACCTTGACGCCGCCCACCACGTTCACGAAGACATCCTGGTCGCCCAGCATCATGCCGCCGTGGCGATGGACCACCGCCAGAAGCATGGCCAGGCGATTCTGCTCCAGGCCCACGGTGAGCCGGCGCGGGTTGCCCAGGTGACTGTCGTCCACCAGGGCCTGCAGTTCCACCAGCAGGGGGCGGGTACCCTCCCAGACCACCATGACCACGCTACCGGAAGCCACTTCCTCGCCGCGCTGGAGGAAGATGGCGGAGGGATTGGCCACTTCCTTCAAGCCCTTCTCGGTCATGGCGAAGACGCCCAGTTCGTTGACGGCGCCAAAGCGGTTTTTCTGGCTGCGCAGGGTGCGGAAATGGCTGTCGGTGGAGCCTTCCAGCATCAGGGAGCAGTCGATCATGTGCTCCAGCACCTTGGGACCGGCAAGGCTGCCGTCCTTGGTAACATGGCCCACCAGCAGCAGCACCGTCCCGGTCTGCTTGGCAAAGCGCACCAGCATGGCGGCGCTCTCCCTTACCTGGGAGACACTGCCCGGCGCGGAGGCAATGTCCTCCATCTGCATGACCTGGATGGAATCCACCACCAGAATCCGGGGCCGGCGTTGCTCGGCGGTCCCGCACACCGTCTCAACCGAGGTTTCAGCCATCACCCGAAGCCTGTCGGTGGCCAGGCCCAGGCGGCGGGCACGCATGGCGACCTGCTGGGGGGATTCCTCGCCGGTGACATAGAGGCACTCGTGACCGGCGGCGAGCCGGCACAGGGCCTGGAGCAGCAGGGTACTTTTCCCGGCACCCGGCTCGCCGCCGATGAGGATGCAGGAACCCTCCACCAGTCCGCCTCCGAGGACCAGATCCAATTCAGTGCTGCCGGTGGCAATACGGGGGATGTCTTCCACGGCGATCTCGGCCAGGGTCTTTACCGCGCCGTCCGCGGCCCCGGCAAAGCCCGCCGTGGCACGCCGCCCCCCACCGGACGCGCGGGCGGGGCTCAACCGCACTTCGCTCAGCGTATTCCAGTTACCGCATTCGCCGCACTGGCCCTGCCACTTGGTGTAGTCGGCCCCGCACTCGGTGCAGACAAAGGCGCTCGCTTTTTTCCTTGCCACGATCTCCTCCTCATTCGGCGGTCCAGTATACCGGCGCCGCCCGCTTTCCGTTAAAATTCGCGCCCGCTTTCTGGTAGATTGAACGCAGCCCCTTCAACCGGCTCAGCCGTGTTAGATTAGCCCTATGTCCTTATTGCCCGAACGACCGCTGCTGGTCTCCCCGCAACTCGCCGCCACCCTGGGGCTCGAGGAGGCCGTACTCTACCAGTTTCTCGGGGAACTGATGGAGCATGGCAGGACCACCGAAAGCAACGGCTTCCGGTGGCTGGATATCGACAGCGCCCGCCTGCTTGAACGCCTGCCGTTCTGGTCCGCCCGGGATCTGCAGCGCATCAGCAACAGCCTGCGCGACAAGGGTGTGCTTCTCATCGGCTCCGCGCCCTTCGGCCGGGATAACGAATTTCGCTTCGCGTTCAACGAGGGGGCGATGCCGTCGGGCCGCGCCATACCGGAACCGCGGCCCCAGGCGAGGACACGGCTGATCGACAACAGCTGGCGCCCGGCCCGGGATGTGGTGACACAACTGGGTCAATACGGCATTCCCGAGCACTTCGTCCACCAGCAGGTGCCGGAATTCGTCACCTACTGGTCGGAACGGGGCGATCCCCAGCACAGCTGGAACGCCAAGTTTCTCAAGCACGTGCTGCGCCTGTGGCGGGAGGAGGAAACCCGCTCCGCCCGGCGGGGCCGGCAGATTCCCATGACCGGCGACTGGCGGCCTTCCGCCGATGCCGTGGACATCCTCACGCTCCAGGCCGGCATCAATGCCAACTTTGTCGAGGACGCCATCCCGGAGTTCATCCTCTATTGGCGGGACCGGGGCGACCGGCGCAGCACCTGGAATTCCGATTTTGTCCGCCACGTCAAGCGCCAGTGGGCGCGCTTCACCGCATCCCTGGAAAACGACGGCGAACCCAGACCCCTGCCCCCGGACTGGCAGCCCAGCGAGGACCTGTATGAGGTTCTCAAGCTCGCCAATATTCCCCGGCGTTTCGCCGAGCAGCAGGTGCCTGAGTTTATGCTCTTCTGGCGGGACAACGGCCAGGCCCGCAGCTCCTGGAACACCAAATTTCTACAGCACGTAAAACTGCAGTGGGCGAGACAATCGGCCCAGCAAGAGGGACAAGACCATGAAAGACGGCAAGACACTGGTGGAAGGGTCAGTACGCGACATCGAAGCCTCGTCGACGACCTCACCGACCGAAGCTGGGCCGGTTGACACGAAGCGCGAAGCGGCGCTGGTGGATGCCATCAACCAGGTCTTCAGCCTGTTTCGCATCAACTACCACAATCAATACCACGCCGCCTTCGGCGACACCGTGTTGCTCAACCAGGCCAAGCGGCTGTGGAAGGAGACCCTCAAGCACTTTACGCCGGAACAGATCCTGCAGGGTGCCAGACGGGTTATCGAGGACGAGGAATACCTGCCCAACCTGCACAAGATGCTCCATGCCTGCGAGGAAGCCCTGCTCCAGGAAGGCGGCCTGCCCGGGTTTCGGGCAGCCTACGAGGAAGCGGCCAACGCCAACAGCCCCAAGGCGGCTCAGCACTGGTCGCACCCGGCCGTGTATCGCGCCGGCAGGGCCGTTGGCTGGCACGACATGACACACCTGCCGGAAAACCGGACCTGGCCGCGCTTTATCAAGGCCTACCGGGAAATGATCCAGCGGGTCCTGGCGGGAGAGACATTGACCGTGGATGCGGACCTGCAGCTGGAAGAAAAGCCCGGGCGGGTCCTCGACAAAACGGAAGGCCACCGGAAAGCGGCATCACTGCGCAAGCTGCTTTCGAAATAACAAAGTCCGCTCGCCGTTGCGGTCGGTTGGCCACCGCCCCCCGAAAGCGTTTTTTGGAGATTGACGGTTATGGCCAAAAGAGTCTATCTGTTCGACGAAGGCGGCAGGGATGACCGGGACCTGCTCGGCGGCAAGGGCGCCAACCTCTGCGAAATGACCACTCTGGGACTCCCCGTGCCCTACGGTTTTATCATTACCACCCACACCTGTCGCGAGTTTTTCGCGGGCGCCAACAAACTGCCCGATACCTTGCACCAGGAGTACACCACCGCCATCCACCTGGTGGAAAAGAGAATGGGTGCCCGCTTTGGCGACCCGGACAACCCCCTGCTGTTTTCGGTGCGCTCCGGAGCGCCGGTATCCATGCCCGGGATGATGGACACCATTCTCAACCTGGGGCTCAACGACCGGATTGTCGAGGGCCTGGCCCGCAAGACGGACAATCCCCGTTTTGCCTTCGACTGCTACCGCCGGTTTATCCAGATGTTCGCCGAAGTGGTGCTGGGCGTGGACGGCGACCGTTTCGAGCAGGTCATTACCGACTACAAGGCCGCCCATGCCAAAACCCTCGACGTGGATATGTCCGCGCAAGACTGGCAGGCCGTAATCGAGGCCTTCAAGGGCATCGCCGACTTCCCCCAGGACCCCTTCGAACAACTGGAGCGGGCCATTGAAGCGGTGTTCCTGTCGTGGCACACCCCCAGGGCCAACGTCTACCGGGAGATGAACAACATTCCCGAGACCCTGGGCACCGCCGTCAACATCCAGGCGATGGTGTTCGGGAATTTCGGCGACGACTCCGGTTCCGGGGTCGCCTTCACACGCAACCCGTCCACCGGCGAGCATCTCTTTTTTGGCGAATTTCTCTTCAACGCCGCCGGCGAAGACGTGGTCGCCGGCATTCGCACGCCGGTACCCATCGAGGCGCTGCAGGACCGACTGCCGGAAGTCTATCGCGAACTGCACGAAACCCAGGCCCTGCTCGAACGCCACTACCGGGACATGCAGGACATCGAGTTCACCGTCCAGGAGGGTCGCTTCTACGTCCTTCAGACCCGCAACGGCAAGCGCACCGGACGGGCCTCGGTAAAGATTGCGGTGGACCTGGTCAGTGAGGGCCTGATCAGCGAACAGGAGGCGCTGATGCGGGTGACGCCGGAACACGTGGAAGCCTTTCTGCACCCCATGGTGGACCCGGACGCCAAGCGCGATATCGTCGCCACCGGGCTGGCGGCCAGCCCCGGCGGCGCAACGGGCCGGGTGGTGTTCAGCGCCGATGAAGCCACCACCGTGGCGGCCGATGGCACTCCCGTCATCCTGGTCCGGCGAGAGACCACGCCGGAGGATATTCACGGCATGAAAGTGGCCCGGGGCATTCTCACCGAACTGGGCGGCATGACATCCCACGCCGCCGTGGTGGCCCGGGGCATGGGCGTGTGCGCCATCACCGGTTGCGACGCCCTTTCCATCGACGTCAGGGCGGGAACGGCCACCACCGAGGACGGCGTGGTCATCCGCCGCGGCGACATCATTACCCTGGACGGCGCCTCCGGCGAGGTGATGCTAGGCGATATTGCCAAGGTCGAGGCCAGCTCCAGCGACGACTTCCAGACACTGCTGTCCTGGGCGGATAAGCACCGGCGCCTGAAAGTCCGGGCCAATGCCGAGACACCGGAAGATGCCGCCGTGGCCCGGGAACTGGGGGCCGAAGGCATTGGCCTGTGCCGCANNGCACCGAGCACATGTTCTTCGATTCCGAGCGTATCGGCACCATGCGCGCAATGATCCTGTCGGAGACCCGAGAGGAGCGCCAGCGCCACCTCGACGTCCTGCTCGAATTCCAGCAGTCCGATATGCTGGCCCTGTTCCGGGCCATGGACGGCCTGCCGGTCACCGTGCGCCTGCTGGACCCGCCACTACACGAATTCCTGCCCCAGGAGGAGGCGGATATAACCGCCCTGGGCGAAAAGCTGGGCAAGCCGGTGGCCAGGATCCGCGAGACCATCGACCACCTGCACGAAGTCAACCCAATGCTGGGCTTTCGCGGTTGCCGCCTGTCCATCGTCTACCCGGAAGTCACCGAGATGCAGGTACAGGCCATCATCGGCGCCGCTGTCCAGGCCACGGAAGCGGGGCTGAAACCCCTTCCCGAAATCATGATTCCCCTGGTGGTGAACGTGCGCGAAATCCGCGCCATCACCGAGGTGATAGACCGGGGCATGCGCCGGGCATTGAGGGAAAGAAAGCTCTCCATTCCCTACAAGATAGGCACCATGATGGAAACGCCCCGGGCGTGCCTGGGCGCCGACCGCCTCGCCCCGGCCGTGGAGTTCATGAGTTTCGGCACCAATGACCTGACCCAGATGACCTACGGTTTTTCCCGCGACGACGCCGGCAGGTTTATCCCGCAGTATCTCGACAAAAAGCTGATTGACGCCGATCCCTTCGTGACGCTGGATCAGCGGGCGGTGGGTAGACTGATGAAAATGGCGGTAAGCGAGGCCCGGGCGGCCAAACCCGGTATCAAGTACGGCATTTGCGGCGAACACGGCGGCGACCCGCGCTCGATCCAGTTCTGCCATGATCTGGGCCTGGATTACGTCTCCTGCAGTCCCTATCGTTTGCCGGTGGCCCGTATTGCCGCCGCCCAGGCCAACGTGGGGCGACAAACGGATAACTGATGGAGGCCGGGCAAGAATCCACGGGCCCCGGGATCGGGGCCAGGCGGGCGCCTTACCAGAATTTCCACCATTTCCTGCTATTTTCCTCGCGCTTTTCCTGTCCCTGCTCGGAACCCTTGCCCAGTTCCTTGCGCTCCTGTTCCTGCACCCGTTCCCGCTGTTTTTCCAGGCCGGGATTGTCGTCATCCATCATATGCTCTCGATCCCGGTGACGGTCCTGGTCACGGTCCTTTTGCATATCCATGTCGTGATCCATACCCCCACCCATTTGTCCATGGCCGTTGTTTCCCATGCCGCCCTGCCCGGCGGCCTTGCCGGCGCTGCCGTGTTTTTCGGCGAGCAGGGGCGACGGGGCCAGGACAAGCGTCAGTGCAACAGCTGCTGCGGCCAGTGGTTTTTTCATAAGTGATTCTCCGGGTTCAGGGTTTTATTAACCTGGCACTCAAATAGATACTCCTATCTATTTGAGTGCGCGCCCCGAAAATACTGGCGAAAATATGTGAATTTTCTTGTATTTTCGGGGCTTGCATTGGCCTACGGCCAATGGCGGCACATCCTTGTGCCGCCTATTAACCCAGCGATGGTTCATGCCGGGTTAATAGTTCAGCTTTCGATAGAGGAACAACAGGATAATAGCACCGATCACGGCGGTAAGGATGCTGCCGATGCTGAGATCGCTAACGCCACCAAACCCCACCAGGGACCCGAGAAAGCCGCCGACAAAAGCGCCTGCGATACCGATCAGGGTGGTAACGATCAGGCCGCCCGGGTCGCGGCCCGGCATGATCCATTTGGCCAGAATGCCGGCGACAAGGCCGAGTATTATCCAGGCAAGTATTCCCATGACTCTGACTCCTCTGTGTTAGCGCGCGGCAAGATCCGGAGACCGCCCCTGATCACTCTTTGTGCTCGTAAAGGTGGACGTCCCGCTGGGGAAAGGGAATGGAGACGCCTTCCTTGTCGAACCGTTTCTTGATGTTTTCGGTCAGGTCCCAGTAAAGGCCCCAGTAATCCGACGTTTTTGCCCAGGGCCGCACGATCAGGTTGACGCTGCTGTCGGCGAGTTGTGAAACGGCAATATTGGGTGCCGGGTCTTCAAGCACACGCTCATCGGCCTTGAGGACATCCTCGAGAATGCTCTTGGCCTTGTCGATATCATCGCCGTAGCTGATACCCATCACCAGGTCCACCCGCCGTGTATCGTTGGCGGAATAATTGATGATGTTGCCTCCCGTGACCTGGCCGTTGGGGATAATGACCTTTTTATTGTCGGGCGTTGTCAGCTCGGTGGTGAAAATCAGGATCTTCCCCACGGTGCCGGCGGTGCCGGCTGCCTCGATGTAGTCCCCTACCCGGAACGGTTTGAACAGCAGGATCAGGAAACCGGCGGCAAAGTTGGCCAAAGAGCCTTGCAGGGCCAGACCCACGGCGAGACCCGCGGCAGCGACCACGGCGACAAGTGAGGCGGTCTGGATGCCCAGCTGCCCCAGGGCGGCAATGGCCACGAAGATCAATAGCCCGTAATAGGCAAGGCTGGCGAGAAAGTGCTCCAGGGCCGGATCGGCACCGCGCTTGTTCATGCCTTTCTGGACGAGCTTCGATATTTTATTCGCCAGCCACTTACCGACAACGAAGATAACAATCGCCGCCAGTAGTTTTACGCCGTAAAAGATAATCAGATTACCGATTTCGTCGATGGATATGTCCATGGTTTCATGCCTTTTTTGTTGTACAAAAATTCTACATCCGCCGCCGGCTCAAGAAGCCAAAAACGTTATCGGCGCGGAAATGGGAAATCGACCCGCGTTCCCGATTGAGACTACAACCGGCAAAGGGCAAAAGCAAACGGGGTTTGCCCGGCGAATTGACTCAAATTAAATGT
>DGNJ01000060.1:3243-3409 GCA_002388905.1 Cellvibrionales bacterium UBA4495 | reverse complement strand
GGCATCTATGCCTATGTGACGCCCATGGAGGGGGTCAGGGCCGACGACAGGCTCAAGCAGGCCCTGGTGGGCCTCTGCGTGGAGGAAATTGGCGGTATCGCCAAGCCCGACCTCATCCAGTGGGCGCCGGCCTTGCCCAAGACACGGTCGGGCAAGATCATGCGCC
>DGNJ01000060.1:0-3197 GCA_002388905.1 Cellvibrionales bacterium UBA4495 | reverse complement strand
TGGCCGACCCGGCCGTGGTCGACGACCTGATCGAGGAGCGCCTCAACCGCTGAAGCAGGCGGGGCAGCCCGGCGCCGGGGGGAACGTCCCGGTGCCCGGAGTCCCGGCACAATCCCCGCAAGTAAAGCCCTTGTAGACGTTTGGGCTTTTGACCGCTTCATGTAAAATGCCCGGCTCAATCGCACCGTCTCCAATCCCATGCTTCCTGTAATTGCCCTGGTGGGCCGCCCCAATGTGGGCAAATCCACCCTGTTTAACCGCCTGACCCGTTCCCGCGAGGCCCTGGTGGCGAATTTCGCCGGCCTTACGCGGGACCGCAAGTACGGCGAGGGTGAACTGGCCGGACACCGGTTCATGCTGGTGGACACCGGTGGCATAAGCGGTTACGAGTCGGGTATCGATCAGGTCATGGCCGATCAGTCGCGCCAGGCCATCGACGAGGCCGACGTGGTCCTGTTCATGGTCGACTGCCGGGACGGCCTGACCCCCGCGGACCAGGAGATCGCCGACTACCTGCGCCAGCGGGGCAAGCCTTTCTACCTGGTGGCCAACAAGATTGACGGTCTCAACCCCGATACGGCCCTGGCGGATTTCTACCAGCTGGGTTGCGATGCCATCTATGCAACCACCGCCACCCACGGGCGGGGCGTCGCCGCCCTCATGGAAGCTGTACTGGCGCCCTTTCCCAGGGAGCCGGAACCGGCGGATACCGATGTCGACAAGGGCATCAGGATCGCTATCGTGGGGCGTCCCAATGTCGGCAAGTCAACCCTGGTCAATCGATTGCTGGGCGAGGATCGGGTGGTCGTCTTCGACCTGCCCGGGACAACTCGTGACAGCATCTATATCGATTATGAGCGGGACGGCAGACCCTACACCCTGATCGATACCGCGGGCATTCGCCGGCGCAAAAACATCCGATTGACCGTGGAGAAGTTCTCCATCGTCAAGACACTGAAGGCGATCGACGACGCCAATGTGGTGATTCTCATGATCGACGCCCGGGAAGGGCTGGTGGATCAGGACCTGCATCTTATGGGCCAGGTGATCGAGGCCGGGCGGGCACTGGTGGTGGCGATTAACAAATGGGATGGCCTGGAGCCGGAGAGCCGCGACTGGATAAAGTCCGAACTCCAGCGGCGGCTGCGGTTTGTGGATTTTGCCGATATCCACTTCATTTCCGCCCTGCACGGCACCGGGGTCGGTCACCTGTATCAGTCGGTGGAAAAAGCCTATGCCGCCGCCACCGACAAACTCACCACCAATCATCTGACGCGGATCCTCGAAGATGCGGTGGCGGATCACCCGCCGCCCATGGTGCGGGGCCGACGGATCAAGCTGCGCTACGCCCATGCCGGTGGCCGCAATCCGCCCCTGGTCATTATTCACGGCAACCAGACCGAGGAAGTCCCCGGCCACTATACCCGCTACCTGGAAAAAATCTTCCGGCGCGAACTGGGGCTGCGGGGCACGCCGATAAGAATCGAATTCCGCTCCAGCGACAACCCCTACGCCGGGCGCAAGAATACCCTGACCGCCCGGCAGGCCGCCAAGCGCCGACGGATGATGAAACACGTCAAGCGCAAAAAATAGTCCCCCTCATCCCCTGTGCTTTTCCGCCTTTCATTTCGCCCTGATACCAAGGAGATCACTATGAAAAACAAATTGCCGGCCCTGCTGCTTATCCTGACCGCTGGCGCCGTCCAGGCGGAGCGTGCCTGGCACGGGGAGGGAGATTTTGCCTACAACAAGGCAAGCGGCAACACCGACACCGAAGTCTTGATGGCGGAACTGGAAATCGTCTACCAGCGGGATCGCTGGACCCACACCGGCGGTATCGAAGCCCTGAACTCCTCCGAGGACGGCGAGCGCAGCGCCGAAAGCTATACCCTGCGGGAAAAAAGCGACTTCGCCCTCTCTGACCGGCGCTATGTCTTTGGTGCCGGCCGTTATCGGGACGATCGTTTCAGTGGCTACGAGTACCAGGCTTCCCTGAGAACCGGCATGGGTGTCCACCTTATCAAGAGCGACCGGACCATTCTGGATCTGGAAGGCGGTGTCGGTTACCGGCGCAGCAAGGAACACGCCACTGATCAGGAGGCCGGCGACACCCTCAACGAGGCCATCCTGACCGCGGCCGCCGTCTACCAGTACCAGCTCACCGAGACCACCCGTTTCGAGAGTGATTTCAGTATGGAATCCGGCCAGGACAATACCTACCTGGAAGGCGAGGTGGCCGTCAAAGTCAAGATCAATTCCAGGCTGGCGCTGAAAGTGGGCTATAAAGCCGAGCATAACACCGACGTGCCCGAGGGCACCGAGAAGACCGACACTTTCACTTCAGTGGGGCTCAATTACAGCTTCTAGGGTTCCTGGGGGCCGGGTTGTGAATCAGGAAGTGCCAGCCGGCTTGAATCAGACCCGTTCCGGCTTCTACGAAGGTTCACTATCCTTGTCATCGGAGTCGGCCGGGAACAGCCGGAACGGGCTGTCTTTCCCCCATTGCCGGCTGCTCTCAACGGTGCAATCCAGGGCGCCGTCTGCCACCAGGACTTCGAGAGGCTGGCCTTTAGCCACCTGGTTGACGACGCGGACAATGTTCCGGTCCCCGTCCCGGGCAATGGCGTAACCCCGTTCCAGGGTGGCCAGTGGGCTCACCGCATTCAGTGTTGCCGCTAGCCGGGCCAGTTGGTCGCTCCTTCGCTGCAGGTCGCCATGAACGGCGCGACGGAGGCGGGCGGCCAACTGGGACACCGCCGTCTTCTTTTGCTCAAGCAGCCTGTCCGGGCGGATGGCGTCAACCTGGGTGGCGAGCTGGCGAAGGCGCTGTCGGCGCTGGGCCAGGCCTGTATTCATGGCCCGGATCAGGCGGATTTCCAGGTGGTCCAGGTGCTGGGCCGATTCCCGCAACCTGTCGGAGGGGTTGCGCAGTCGTTTTTTGAGTCCTTCCAGTTCCTGGCGCCGCGCTAGCAGTGACCGGTTCAGGATCCTTTTCAGTTGGGCTTCCATATCCCGGAAGGCCGACGCCAGTTCGCCGCCGTCGGGGCCGGCCACCTCGGCCGCCGCCGATGGGGTGGGCGCGCGCACATCGGCGACGAAATCGGAAATGGCAAAGTCGGTTTCATGGCCCACGGCGCTGACCACCGGCAGCCGGCTGGCGAACAGGGCCCTGGCGACGATTTCCTCGTTGAACGACC
>DGNJ01000078.1:5397-8494 GCA_002388905.1 Cellvibrionales bacterium UBA4495 | reverse complement strand
GCCGCCGACGATGGCCACCAGCGGCCGGCGGGGACTGGCCAGGGCCTTTTCCAGGGCTTCCAGCTCCGCGGTCAGCAGCGGACCGGCGCAGGCGGCCGACGCATAGCGGGCAACACCATGCGTCGACGCCTGGGCCCGGTGGGCGGTGCCGAAGGCGTCCATCACGAAGACGTCGCACAGCCCCGCATAGGCCTTCGCCAGGGTGGCGTCGTTCTTCTTCTCGCCGGGATTAAAGCGGACGTTTTCCAGCAGGACCACCTGGCCCTCGTCGACATTCAGGCCGTTGTGCCAGTTGCCCACCACCGGCACCGTCATGCCCAGCAACTCGCCCAGGCGGTCGGCCACCGGCTTCATGGAAAAGGCGGCATCGTAGGCACCTTCCTCCGGCCGGCCCAGGTGGGACATGAGGATGACCCGGGCCCCCTGGTCCAGCGCCGCGCGAATGGTGGGCAGGGCGGCCCGGATCCGGGCGTCACTGGTAACCGCCCCGTCCTTCACCGGGACATTGAGATCCTCGCGGATCAGCACCCGCTTGCCGCGCAGGTCCTGGTCCGCCATGGTCTTGACATTCAAGGTCATGATTTTTTCTCCCTATGGTTCGGTTCCCTGCCCGCCGGCCAGGGCAATTTTGGCCTGCCAGTCCAGCAGCACATCCACCATGCGGTTGGCGTAGCCCCATTCGTTGTCGAACCACACCAGCACCTTCACCAGGCGCTTGCCGCCCACCCGGGTCTGGCTGGCGTCGACAATGCCCGAATGGGGATCGTGGTTGAAATCGCAGGACGCCAGCGGCTCCTCGGTGTAGCCGAGAATCCCGGCCAGGGGCCCGTCGGCGGCGGCAGCGAGCAGGGCGTTGACCTGCCGCCAATCGGTGTCCCGGGACACAGTCACCGACAGGTCGATGACCGAGACATTCTGTATGGGTACCCGCATGGCCTGGGCTTCGATGCGTCCGGCCAGGGCCGGCATCACCCGGTCGATGCCCCGGGCCAGCAGGGTGTCCACGGGAATCATGGCCTGGATGGCGCTGCGGGTCTTGCGCAGGTTGGTGTGGTGATAGGAATCCAGTACCGGCTGGTCGTTCATGGCCGAGTGAATGGTGGTGATGACCCCCTCCTCGATACCCAGTCCCCGGTGCAGGGTATCCAGCACCGGCACCACGCAATTGGTGGTGCAGGAGGCGGCGGAGATGATGCGGTGTTCGGCCCGCAGCTCGCCGTTGTTGATGCCATGCACGATGGTGGCATCCACGTCCGGGCGCGCGGGCTGGGAAAACAGCACGCGCCCGGCACCGGCCTGCAGGTGCTTTTCCGCCAGGGCACGGGTATCGAAAGTCCCCGAGCACTCCAGCACCACGTCCACATCCGGCCAGTTCAGGGCCGCCAGTTCCTCGCTGTGGGAAACCCGGATGGCGTCGCCGTCCACCAGCAGCCGGTCCCCGTCCCGGGCAACGTGCCCGGGAAAGCGGCCATGAGTGGAATCGTATTTGGTCAGGTAGACGACGGTATCAAGATCGGCGGGTTCGTTGACCGCCACCAGCGGCAGCCGGTCCCGGAGGCCGCGCTCGCAGATGGCCCGGAAAACACTGCGGCCGATGCGTCCGTAGCCGTTGATCGCCAGCCGCTGTTTCATCAACCCAGCAGGGCCTCGACCCGCTCGACCACATTCTCGACGGTGAACCCGAAGTGGCGCATCAGGTCGCCGGCGGGCGCCGACGCGCCGAAGGTGGTCATGCCCACCACGTCGCCGTCCAGGCCCACGTATTTGCGCCAGAAATCCACGTGCCCCGCCTCCACGGCAACCCGCTTGCGAACCGCCGGGGGCAGGACGCTGTCCCGGTAGTCCTTGTCCTGGGCATCGAAGACCTCGGTGCTGGGCATGGAGACCACGCGCACATTCCGGCCCCTGTCGGCCAGTTGCGCCGCGGCCTGCACTGCCAGGTCCACTTCCGAGCCGGTGGCAATAAGGATGGCCTCGGGCTCGCCCCGGCAATCCCGGAGGATATAGCCGCCCCGGGCGATCGCCTCGATCTGCCCGGCATCGCGCGCCTGGTGGGCGAGCCCCTGGCGGGTAAAAACCAGCGCCGTGGGGCCGTCCTGCCGGACGATGGCGCGCTTCCAGGCGACGGCGGTCTCCACGGTGTCGCAGGGCCGCCAGGTGGTCATGCCCGGGGTGGTGCGCAGGCTGGTCAGGTGCTCCACCGGCTGGTGGGTGGGGCCATCCTCGCCCAGGCCGATGGAATCATGGGTGAAGACGAAGATGCTCTGCTGTTTCATCAGCGACGCCATGCGCACGGCGTTACGGCAATAATCCATGAACACCAGGAAAGTGGCGCCGTAATTGATAAAGCCGCCGTGCAGGGCAATACCGTTTACTATCGCCGCCATGGCGAACTCCCGGACGCCGTAGTGAATATAGTTGCCGCTGGCGTTGTCGGCGGCTATGGCTTTCGAGCCCTTCCAGATGGTGTTGTTGGAACCGGCCAGGTCGGCGGAGCCGCCGATAATTTCCGGCAGGTGAGGGCCGTAGGCATCGAGGCAGTTCTGGGAAGCCTTGCGGGTGGCCAGGGATTTGCCCTCTTCCTGGCACTGGCGGATATAGTCATCGGCACGGTCGAGGAAATCCCCCGGCAACTCGCCGGCAAGGCGCCGTTCCAGTTCCGCGGCCAGTTGTGGGTGGGCGGCCGCGTAGGCGTCGAAAGCCTCCCGCCAGGCACGCTCCGCCGCCTCCCCCCGCTCCCGGGCATCCCAGCCGGAACAAATGTCTTCGGGGATATGGAAGGGCTTGTGGTGCCAGTCCAGCGCCTCCCGCGTGGCGGCCACTTCCTCCTCGCCCAGGGCCGCGCCGTGACTGCTCTCCTTGCCCTGCTTGTTGGGGGAACCGAAGCCGATCACGGTCCGGCAGCAGATCAGGGTGGGCCGCTCGCTGTCGCCCCGGGCCGCGTCGATGGCCGCCTTGACCGCATTGGCATCGTGGCCGTCCACCGCCGGAATCACCTGCCAGCCGTAGGCCTCGAAACGTTTTGGGGTGTCGTCGGTGAACCAGCCGGGAGCGTCGCCGCCACCGCGCACCTCACCGTCGATGGAGATGCCGTTGT
>DGNJ01000078.1:558-5381 GCA_002388905.1 Cellvibrionales bacterium UBA4495 | reverse complement strand
GGCCCAGGGTGCCGGCCAGGGAGCAGGCCTCGTGGGAGATACCCTCCATCAGGCAACCGTCGCCCAGGAAAACATAAGTGAAGTGATCGACCACTTCGTGTCCCGGCTTGTTAAACTGACCTGCCAGCACTTTTTCAGCGATGGCCATACCGACACCGTTGGCGAGCCCCTGGCCCAGGGGACCGGTGGTGGTTTCGATCCCGGGGGCGTCGCCGTATTCCGGATGCCCCGCCGTCATGGAATGCAGTTGCCGGAAATTCTTCAGTTCCTCCAGGGGCAGTTCATAACCACTCAGGTGCAGCAGGGAATAGAGCAGCATGGAGCCGTGACCGTTGGAAAGCACGAAACGGTCCCGGTTGGCCCAACGGGGGTTGACGGGATTGTGGCTGAGATAGTCGTTCCACAGCACTTCGGCGATATCGGCCATGCCCATGGGGGCGCCGGGGTGACCGCTCTTGGCTTGCTGGACGGCGTCCATGCTGAGGGCGCGAATGGCGTTGGCGAGGTCACGGCGGGATGGCATGGGGCAGACTCTCCTGAGCTGTGGGGAAAAGGGCGCCATTTTCCCGCACTCGCCCTGATCAGTAAATAGCCAGGGGGCGGAAAGGGGCTCAGGGCGCCGGATCCAGGGCGTGCCTGATCACGTAATAGAGGTAGTTCTGCTCCCGGACACCGTGGACCAGATGGGCCCAGGGCCCGGCGGCGTAGACTGCCACATCCTCGCCACCGTGGGTTTCGGCGCGCTCGCCGCGGCGCAGGGGCACCAGGGCCTCCTGATAGAAATTCTTGTCGGTGACATCGATGCCGGACAAATCCCGCCGCCCGGTGCTCCCGCCCCGGCGCAGGCGCTGGTGGATATCGTCCCCGTGGCCGAACCCGTAGCCGTTGGCGTAGCCCAGGGTGGTAAAGGGCAGGCCGTCGTCCGCCAGGGTCGGCTGCCGCCGGGGCTCGCCGTGTTCGTCATTGCCCACCACCTTGCCGAGGATGGCGTTGCCCCGGGTCGGGTAGCCCGCCATGGTGAAGACATGGCTGTGATCGGCGGTGACGATCACCAGCGTTTCGCGCAGGTCGACCCTGTCCAGGGCGACCTGCACCGCCCGGGAGAATTCCTGCCCCTCCACAAGGGCCCGGTGGGCGTTGCCATAGTGGTGGGCGTGGTCGATGCGCCCGCCTTCCACCATCAGGAAATAGCCCCGGTCACGGGCCGCCAGCAGGTCAAGGGCACCGCCCACCATGGCCGACAGGGAGGGCTCGGCGGCGCCCGCCTGCTCCCGGTCCGCCTCGAAAGCCATGTGCGAGGGCGAAAACAGCCCAAGCACGGGCCCCGGAGCCGCGGGATCCAGGGTCTTGAACTGTTCCCGGTTCCAGATAAAGCGGCCCTCGGGATAACGGCTCTGCCATTCGGCCACCAGATTGCGGCCATCCCGCCGCCTGCCGGTGCGCCGGGGGTATTCGGGATCCGGCTCGCCAACGGGAAGAAAGTGCCGGCGCCCGCCGCCCAGCACCAGGTCGATGCCGTCGCCGTGCCCGAATTCCACCAGCTGTCGGGCAATATCGGCACAATGCTTGCGGGCATCTGCCGGCATCAGGCTGTCGTCCTCCCAGTCCCGCTCCGGGGTATGGGCATAGGTGGCCGCCGGGGTGGCGTGGGTGACCCGGGTATTGGTGACGATGGCCGTGTTCATGCCGCGCTGTTCGGCGGTCTCCAGCAAAGTGGGCAGCTCCCGGCCCCGGCTTCCTGCACAATCGGCCCGGCGCGCGGCCGGTCCCATGGAAATCACGCCGGCCCGGGTTTTCACGCCGGTCATGATGGCGGTCATGGTGCCGGCGGAATCCGGGGTCTGCTGGTTGGTGTTGTAGGTTTTTGCCAGGGCCAGATAGGGGAAATCCTCGTAGGCGAGCCGGTTTTCCTCGCCGCGCCCGCCCCGGGACTGGCCATCGAAAATGCGCGTGGCGGTGACTGTGGTGACACCGTTGCCGTCACCGACAAAGAGGATCACATTCCTGGCCCGGCCCGTGATCGGCTGCCGCGCCAGCGCTGAACGCAACGCCTTTTCCCCCTGGTCCCGCCAGAACCCGGGGCTCTGGTCCGCCGGAGCCGCCGCAGCGGGGCCAGGGACGACCAGGGAGAGAAGCAGGACCGGCCAGGTTTTCATAAGGGCAGCCATAGGCACTTTCCGGGACAGGACAACGGGGGTTCACAGCAACAGATTCAATATAACGGTGAGCAGGATAACGGCAACCAGGTTCAACCGTAACCCCGTTTTTATCATGGTGTTCTGGGTAACCCGGCCGGTGCCGTGGACCAGGGCATTGGGCGGTGTCGCCACCGGCAACATGAAGGCACAGGATGCGGAAATACCGATAGCCATTGCCGCCGCGCCCGGTGCCATGAAACCCAGGGGCAGGGCAGCGAAAACCGGCACCAAAAGGGCCGTGGTGGCGGTGTTGCTGGTGACCTCCGTGAGGAAGACCACGAACGCCACCAGCACCAGGAGCACCAGTAACCCCGGCCAGCCCCCGATCAGTTCGGCGAGTCCGGCACCCAGGAAAGTGCTGGCACCGCTGGCCTGGAGCACCGCGCTCAGGGTCAGGCCGCCACCAAACAACAGCAGGACGCCCCAGTCCGCTGAATGTTCGATCTGCTTCCAGGTGGCCACCCGGGCGACGGCGAGCAACAGGATCACCACCAGGGCAACCCAGGTATCCATGCTTCCCTGGATACCCAGCAGTCGTGCCAGGGGTTCGCCGAACAGCCAGCCCGCGGCGGCCAGCAGAAAAATGCCGATGAGGATCGTCCGGTGGGGTGTCCAGTCGAAGGCCTGATGCTCGACATCGACGCGATTGTCCCGGAAGTCGGGTCGCAGGATGGCGAACAACAGGAAAATCATCACCGGCCAGAGCGCCAGGGCAACGGGCAGCCCGACGGCGAGCCAGTCGGTGAACGAAAGGCCCAGCTGGGCCGCGACGATGGCATTGGGCGGGCTGCCGATAATGGTACCGATACCGCCGATGTTGGCGGAATAGGCGATGGCCAGGACACTGAACGCCTGGGTACGGGGCTCCAGATCATCCCGCTGGCCGAGCAGGCCCAGAATCAGGGGCAGCATCACGGCGGTGATGGCGGTGTTGCTGATCCACATGGATAACAGGCCGGTGGCCGCCGCCAGCAGGACGACGCCGGCGCAGAGCCGGCCCCGGGTCAGCCGGAGGACCCCGGCGGCAAGCCATTTGTCCAGGCCCTGGACATGCATGGCGGCCGCGAGGGCAAAGCCGCCCAGGAACAGGAAGATAACCGGGTGGGCGAAGTTCTCCAGCGCCGCTGTCATATCCAGCAGACCCAGGGCCACCGCGAGCACCGGGATCAGCAGGGCGGTGACCGTAATGTGGAATGTTTCCGTCAGCCACAGGACGGCCACCACCCAGAGCAGCATCAGTGCCGACTCGATCGCGGTCGCCGCCTCCACAAGCGCGGGAATACCGACCAGGCCGCCGACAATGACGGCCGCCACAGCCAGGTTCTTGTTCATGTCCGTTGTCTCTCCCTGCCGGTGTTATTGTTCCGGGGCCACTTTACCACCGGCTCGCCGCCGGGCTAAGCGGGTGAAGGCCCGCCCGCCTATATCAATATATTTTGATATAGGCGGGCGGGCGTGCTAGGATCGGTGGCCATGACGACTCGCGCTCCGGACATACCATCGGCGGACCAGGTTGCCACCATGCTCAAGGCGGCCGGCGACCCCCTGCGCCTGCAGATCCTCCGGGTACTGAGCAATAACGCCTTCGGCGCCCTGGAACTGAGCGAAATCTTCAATATGCGCCAGAACGCCATGAGTCACCACCTGAAGCGACTGGCGGGCGCGGAACTGGTGACTTCCCGCCGCGAGGGCACGCATCTTTTTTACCGGCGCAGTACCGCCGATTCCGGGTTCGATGCCATGCGCGGGGAAATTTTCGCCGCCGCCGACAGGATTCCCCTGGCCGACGACGTGCTCGCCAGAATCGGCCGGGTGGAGCAGGAACGGGCCCGCTGTTCCCGGGAGTTTTTCAGGCAGAATGCCGACAAGTTCCGCGAGCAGCAGGACCTGATCGCCAGCTATCCCCAGTACGGCGAGGCCGTGGTGGCCATGCTCGACCGTCTTCCCGGGCGCGGCGAAAAAGCCGCTCTGGAGGTGGGGCCCGGGGAAGGGGAGCTGTTGCCCGACCTGCACCGTCGCTTTGCCAGGGTCACGGCACTGGACAATTCCGAGGCCATGCTGGAACGTTCCCGGGAATTTGCCCGCGGCCGCGAACTGACCGCTGTGGATTTTGTTTTGGGCGACACCGGCGCGGCCGTGGCCAGGGGCCTGCGCGCCGACGTCGTCACCCTGAATATGGTGCTTCACCACACCCCGGCGCCGGCCGCCGTGGTAGCCGATCTGGCGCGGGTCCTGAAGCCGGCTGGCGTACTGGTGATCACCGAGTTGTGCGAACACGACCAGGACTGGGCGCGAAGCGCCTGTGGCGACCTGTGGCTGGGGTTTGCCCCGGAAGAACTGATTCGCTGGGCCCAGGACGCCGGTCTGCGCCATTGGGAAAGCGAATTCCTGGCCCTGAAAAACGGCTTCCGGGTACAGATTCACCAATTTTCGAACCAACCTTAATAATGAGACGAGACCCTTTGTTATGAGCCAATACAACCTGTTTACCTCCGAGTCCGTTTCCGAAGGTCATCCCGACAAGATGGCGGACCAGATCTCCGACGCCATCCTCGACGCCATCCTCAAGGATGACCCGGATGCCCGGGTGGCGGCGGAAACCCTGGTCAAGACCGGCATGGCCAT
>DGNJ01000078.1:349-495 GCA_002388905.1 Cellvibrionales bacterium UBA4495 | reverse complement strand
CGACGTGGGCTTCGACGGCGCCTCCTGCGCCGTGCTTAACGCCATCGGCAAACAGTCGGCGGATATCGCCCAGGGCGTTGACGAGGCGGAGGCAAAGGAACAGGGGGCCGGCGACCAGGGCCTTATGTTCGGCTACGCCACCAACG
>DGNJ01000078.1:0-241 GCA_002388905.1 Cellvibrionales bacterium UBA4495 | reverse complement strand
ACCCTGCGCTACGAAAACGGCAGTGCCATCGCCGTCGACGCGGTGGTGCTCTCCACCCAGCACCAGGACATTATCTCCCAGGCTGACCTGCAGGAGGCGGTACTGGAGGAAATTATCAAGCCGGTGATCCCGGAAGAGTGGCTGCACCCTGCCACCCGGTACCATATCAACCCCACCGGCAAATTCGTGATCGGTGGCCCCATGGGCGACTGCGGACTTACCGGGCGCAAGATCATCGTCG
>DGNJ01000085.1:39478-40122 GCA_002388905.1 Cellvibrionales bacterium UBA4495 | reverse complement strand
GCCAGTCCTCGGGCACCTCGCGCCCCGCCTTGAAGGCGGTGATGGGCAGGGTCGGGGTCAACAGCAGGTCGTACTTGCGGTGGAAAGCGGCCATGCGCTCGCTCAGGGCGTTGCGCACGTCGACGGCACCCAGGTAATCGAGCATGGTCAGCTTGGTCGCCTTTTCCGCCACCTTGACCAGTTCCGGGTCCATCAGGGCGCGCTTGCGCTCAGCCAGGTTGCGCATGGCATTGGCCGCACCGCTGTAGAACAGGTGACCAAAGGCGCCCATGGGATTGCTGAAGCCCGGGTCCGCTTCCACCACCGTGGCGCCCAGGGATTCGAACACTTCCGCCGCCTGCTTGACCGCCAGGGCCACTTCCGGGTTCACGTCCACATAGCCCAGTGTAGCGCTGTAGGCGATCTTGATACCGCTCAGGTCGCGGTTCTGTATGGCGTCTAGGTAATCGATGTTACGCCGGGGCGCGGCATTGATATCCCGGTAATCCGGTTCGGTGAGCACATTCATCATGAGGGCGCAGTCCGCCACTGTCCAGGTCATGGGACCCGGGTGCGCCAGGCTGCCATAGGGTGGCGGCGGCCAGTGGGGCACTTCCCCGTAGGTGGGTTTGAGGCCGGTGATACCGCAAAACGCGGCGGGAATG
>DGNJ01000085.1:27158-39464 GCA_002388905.1 Cellvibrionales bacterium UBA4495 | reverse complement strand
GCCCAGCGCCAGGGGACCCATGCCCAGGGCCACGGCAGCGCCGCTGCCGCCGCTGGAGCCCCCCGGGGTTTTTTCCGGGTCCCAGGGGTTGCGGGAAACACCGTCAATGGGATTGTCAGTCACCCCCTTCCAGCCGAACTCCGGCGTGGTTGTTTTGCCCAGGGGCACGTAGCCGTGCTGGGCCAGGGCCCTGGTGGCCGGCGACTCCTTGCCCAGGGTCGAGTCCGGGTCCACGGTTTTCGAGCCCTTGAGGGTGGGCCACATGGGGGTCAGGAAAACATCCTTGACCGCCACCGGAACGCCGTCGACGAGCCCCCGGGCCGTGCCGGCCTGATAGCGCTGTTCGGCGTCCCGGGCATACTGGAGAGTCGTCTCCCTGTCCACCAGGCAATAAGCGTTCACCGTCGTGTTCAGGCGCTCGACCTGGTCGAGCATCGCCTCGGCCACTTCCACCGGCGACAAGGCCTTGTCACGGTACCTGGCAAGTAACTGCAGGGCCGTCATTCCGAGGATGTCAGCGGTCATTCGACACCTCCCTTAAACAGTCTGCGGGCGGCGCCACGCAGATTTACCAGAAACTTAGGGTATGTACAGGTTAGCCGCAAATCCCGGTTCTGCCATTCCCCGTCGCGATTTGTGCTCACTCCGCCACTGTGCCACGCTTTCCATGGATAGACCACAGAGAAATTGAACCATGACGGACCGCTACGCCGTTGACGATTTGCTGAATTTCGCCGCCACCCTGTTCGAGAATGCCGGATTGTCCCGGGAGCGGGCGTCGGTAATGGCCGAGGTTTTCGTGGAAGCGGACCTGCTGGGTTTCACTACCCACGGCATGAACCGGATTGCCAGCAACCTGGGGTGGCTTGAAAAGGGCGAAACCCGCCGCGAGGGCGAGCACCACGTACTCAACGACCGGGCCAACACGTTCAATTGGGACGCCGACTTCCTGCCCGGCCCCTGGGTGCTCACCCAGGCCCTGGACGAGGCCATGGCCCGGGTCGCCGAGCGCGGCCTGGTGGCCGCCACCATCCGCCGCAGCCAGCACATCGGTAGCGCCGCCGCCTATTGCCCGAAGATTGTCGAGGCGGGTTACGCCGCCCTGATTACCTGTTCCACACCATCGGAAAACACGGTCAGCGCCTACGGCGGTATCGACCCGGTCTTTTCCGCCAACCCCATCGCCTTCGCGGCGCCCGCGGATGACTACCCGCTGCTTTTCGATATCAGCATGTCGGTAACCGCCGGCGGCTATGTGGCGCGAGCCGCGCGGGAGGGCCGTAAGCTGCCGGAGCCCTGCCTGAAGTCCAATACCGGTGAAATCAGTGACGATCCGGCCGCTTTTTTCAGCGACCCGCCCGGCAGCATCCTGCCCATCGGCGGTACCGGCCACGGCCACAAGGGTTATGCTTTGTGCCTGATGACCGAAGCCCTGTCCATGGCCCTGGGCGGCTATGGCCGTGCCGATTCCCGATCCGCAGGCGACGGCGAGGCCAACTCCATCTATCTGCAAATCATCGACCCGGAGGCTTTCGGTTCGCTGGCTGACTTCAAGCGGGAGATAGCCGCGGTCCGTGACCTGTGCGAGACCAGCCGGGTCAGGGAAGGGGACGACCGGGTCAGGGTGCCGGGCAGGAATGCCTGGCGCAGGCGCGACGAGCAGCGCCGCGAGGGAGTGGCCCTGTACCCCACGATTATGGACGACCTGGCACCCTGGGCAAAAAAGCTCTCAGTTAAGCCGCCCGAGCCGTTGACCTGAATCCGGCGTAAACCGATTATTAGAGAATCGAGGCACGGACGGTATGAATTGGCAGGTGTCCATGGGATAGCGAACAGAGGACAGCGCCTATGACCGAGCTTGACCTGGGAAAGGATATCTACAGGACCCGGCCTGGTAACGAGGCATTTGACCTGGCCTTGCTGCGGGCCATCATGGAAGCCTCCCCAAACGGTATCCTCGTGGTCGACGAGGACGCCAGAGTGGTCGTCTTCAATCAGCGCTTCCTGGATATCTGGCAGATCCCGGGCCACTTTATCGAGGCCTATACCAGCCCACAGGGCACCCTGGCGGAAGACCCCCTCCTGCAAAAATGCCTGGGGCTATTGAAGGATCCCGACGGCTTTGTAGCGCGCCTGGAGGCACTCTATCGGGACCCCGGTGCCGAGGATTTCGCCGAGCTTGCCCTCAGGGACGGACGGATTATCGAGCGCCACTCCCGGGGCCTGTTCGACCGTAACGATACCTATCTCGGTCGCGTCTGGTTTTTTCGCGACGTCACCGAGCGCAAGCAGGCGGAAAGCGAACTCCGGGTCATGGCCTGGCACGACCCCCTCACCGGCACCCTGAACCGACGCCATTTCCTGGACCGGGCCAACGAAGAGCTGGAGCGCACCCGCCGTTACCACCACCCCCTGGCCCTGGTGGTGCTGGACCTGGACCATTTCAAGCAGATCAACGACAAGCACGGCCACCTGGCCGGGGACCAGGTACTGAAAAGTACCTGCGAGCGCTGGCGAAGTAATCTGCGTTGCGTGGATCTGCTCTGTCGGCTCGGCGGCGAGGAATTCGCCGTGCTTCTCCCCGATACCGAACTGGCGGCGGCCCGCGCCGTGGCCGGGCGCCTGCGCACCGCCGTGGCGAGCCGGCCCATCGCCTTTGAGGGTCAGCGGATTCACTGCACCCTGAGCGCCGGCGTAACCCGGATCGACCCCGACGAGACCGGCATCGAGCCGGCGCTGCGACGGGCCGACGCCGCCCTCTATCGGGCCAAGAATGCCGGCCGGAACCGTGTGGAAACCGTTGCCGGAGCGAATCCGGTCTAGCTGCGGTGGTTAACGGCGTAGTCCAGTGTCTCGTCCAGGGCCCTGGCCATCATATGGACGATCTCGTCCACCTGTTCCCGGGAGATGATCAGAGGGGGACAGACCGCAAGACTGTCGCCGGCGACCACCCGCACGATAAGGCCGTTCTCCTGGCAGCGCAGAAAGGCATGCTGGCCCAGGTTCCCGGTGTTCATGCTGTCGTCGTCCGGGTCCAGTTCAACGGCGGCGATCAGGCCGACACCCCGCACTTCGCCCACCAGCGGATGATCCCGGAATTCCCGCAGCCGTTTCTGGAAATAGGCGCCGACGTCGGCGGCATGGGTATACAGGTTGTCCCGTTCGTAGATTTCCAGCACCTTGAGGGCCACGGCACAGCCCACGGGATGGCCCGAATAGGTGTAACCGTGGCCGAAGGCGCCCACCTGGTTGCTGGGCTCGATCATCGCGTCATGGATATCGCCGCGCACCACGGCGGCGCTGATGGGGAAATAGGCGGATGACAACTGCTTGGCAAAGGTCATCAGGGCCGGCTGCTCGATATTCATGGTCGTGCAGCCGAACTCGTTGCCGGTCCGCCCCCAGCCGGTGATCACTTCGTCGGCCCAGAAAAAGATACCGTACTTGTCGAGCACCGCCTGGACCTTTTCGTAATAACTGGCCGGGGGCACGATAACCCCGCTGGCGCCGGTCACGGGTTCCGCCAGGAACGCGGCGATGGTCTCGGGACCCTCCCGGAGAATCAGCGCTTCCAGGTTGCCGACGATGCGCTCGACAAAATCCGCTTCCGACTCTCCGGGTTCGGCGCCGTGGTAATAATGGGGGTGATCCGTGCGTAAAATGCCCAGGGCCTCCAGGGGCGGGTCGAAATGGGCCAGGTTCATGGGCAGGCTGGTCAGGGACCCCGACGCCACGGTAACCCCGTGATAAGCCCGCTCCCGGGTAATGATCTTGTACCGTTCGGGTTTGCCGATGACATTGTGGTAATAGCGCATCATCTTGACGATGGTGTCGTTGGCATCTGACCCCGAGCTGCCGAAAAAGACCCGGGCATTGTCCACCGGTACCCGCTCGGCCAGTTTGTCGGCGAGGGCCATGGCCTGGGGATGTGTCTTGCCACTGAAGAGGTGGGTGTAGGGCAGGGTTTTCATCTGCTCCCGGGCCGTCTCCACCACCTCCTCGTTGCCGTAACCGAGAGCGGTGCACCAGAGCCCGGCGAGGCCCTCCAGGTAGCGCTTGCCGCTGGTGTCGTAGACATAGACACCCTCGCCCCGCTCGATGGTGAGCTGCTCGGGCTTCTTGAGATTGGTGGTGGGATAGAAGACATGGTGACTCATAAGGGTGCCCCTCGCGGCTGTTTATTCCCCTAACCCTAGAACATCACCGGGCGATTCGACAAAGGATTGCCGCCGGGGAGCGAATTTTCCACTTGCCGGAATTCCCGGGGCGGGCACAATAACGGGACAACATACCGGGAGAGCCATCATCATGAATAAACTTTTCTTTCCCCTGGTCGCCGCCTGCCTATTGCTGTACCAGGTCAGCGCCGTCGCTGCCGGTCGCGAGGAGATCGACGCCTACGCGGACGAAGCCCTGGAAACATTTTACGAACAGACCCAGGCGGGCGAGCGGCTGGCCCGGAATGCCAGGGGCATCCTGGTGTTTCCTCGTGTCTACAAGGCGGGTTTCGGCGTCGGCGGTGAGTACGGCGAGGGCAAACTGATCGTCGGCGGCGCGACCGCCGGCTATTACAACATTGTCTCCGCCTCCATCGGGTTCCAGCTGGGTGCCCAGACGAAAACCCAGATCATCCTGTTCATGACCGACCAGGCGCTTGAGAATTTCCGTGCCAGCAAGGGCTGGGAGGCGGGTGTGGACGGCAGCGTCGCCATCGCCACCCTGGGCGCCGGCGGCACCCTGGATTCCAATACACTCCAGCAGCCCATCATCGGTTTTATCTTTTCCAACAAGGGCCTGATGTATAACCTGACCCTCGAGGGCGCGAAAATCACCCGGATCGAACGCTGACCTTCAACCCCGCCGCCGAAAAACCAGCAACTGGTTATTGGCGGGCATGGCGTTGTCCTCCTCCAATGCGAGGCCGATGTCCTCTGCCAGCGCCGCCACCGCCCCGGCATCGCGGATGCCCTGGTGGGGCGCCTGGTCCCTGAGCCATTGATCGAAGCGGGCGTTGCTCTCCGATGTGTAGTGGCCGTCGTACCTGAACGGCCCGTAGACGGCCAGCACCGCATCGGCGCCAAGGACGCTGTCCAGTCCCCGGAACATGGCCTCGACGGCGGGCCAGGACATGATGTGGCAGGTATTGGCGGTGAAGGCGCCGTCGAAGGGGCCCGGGGGCCAGGGGCCGGTAACGTCCAGAGTCAGGGGCCGGCGAATATTGTCGGCACCTTCGTCGTCGAGCCAGGCGTTGATGCCGGCATGATTTTCCGCCAGGTCACTGGTCTGCCAGACCAGGTGCGGCAGGCGCGGGGCCATATAAACGGCGTGCTGGCCGGTACCCGAGCCGATCTCCAGTATATGGCGACGGTCGGCGAAGGCCCGCGCCAGGACCCGGAAAATCGGTTCGCGGTTGTTGGCACAGGCCTGGGAAAAGGGTTTGCCGGTCACGATCCCGCCTCGCCGTCGCGGACGAAGACCCACTCCCTGGCCGTGGACATGGCCAGATTGAAGCGGTAACCGCCGCCTTCGAAGGCCTTGATGTCCTCCGGGTCGATCAGGCGGTTGCGGATGATGTAGTTGGCCATCATGCCCCGGGCTTTTTTGGCATAGAAACTGATGACCTTGTACTGACCGTTTTTCCAGTCCCTGAACACCGGGGTAATAACCTGGCCCTTGAGGGAACCGGTATTCACCGCCTTGAAATATTCATTGGAGGCCAGGTTGACCAGTACCGGCTCCGCTTCTTTGGCGAGGACCTCATTGAGGGCCTCGGTGATCTTGTTGCCCCAGAACTCGTAGAGGTTGCCGCCTCGCTGGTTGGCGAAGCGGGTGCCCATTTCCAGGCGATAGGGCTGCATCAGGTCCAGGGGCCGCAACACGCCGTAGAGGCCGGAAAGTATGCGCAGGTGGTCCTGGGCCCAGGCCAGATCATCCTCGCTCAGGGAGGGAGCGTCGAGCCCGGTGTAGACGTCGCCGGAAAAAGCCAGCACCGCCTGCTTGGCGTTGTCGGGGGTGAACGGTCTGTGCCAGTTCAGGTAGCGACCGAAATTGAGGTCGCCAAGCTTGGCGCTGATACCCATCAGTTCCGACACGCGGGGCGGCGACAGCTCGCGCAGCTCCCCGATCAGGGCCTCGGCGTCATCCAGGAACGCGGGGCTGCTGTGGTTTTCCGTGACCGGCGGGGTTTCGTAATCCAGCTTCTTGGCGGGTGAAATTACTATCAACATCGGTTCTGCGTCCTCTCGATCCCGTATTTCCCGGAATCCATTATACTGATTGCCAAGGTGTTTTACCGGTAAGGACAGCCCGTGATTTCTTTGTTTCGCGCCATCGCCCTCGCCTGCATGCTTTGCCTGCTCGGCGCCTGTGCCGTCAATCCGGTTACCGGCGAACGGGAGCTGTCGCTGATTTCCGCCCAGCAGGAGGTGGCCATCGGCGCCCAGAATTACCGGCCGTCGCTGCAATCCCAGGGCGGCCGCTACACCATCGACCCGGAAATCGGTCTCTATGTCGCGGAAGTGGGCCACAAACTGGCGGCGGTGAGCGACCGTGCCGCGCTGCCCTGGGAGTTCACGGTGCTCAACAATCCGGTGCCCAATGCCTGGGCCCTGCCCGGTGGCAAGATCGCCATCAACACGGGGCTGCTTCTGCAACTGGAGGACGAATCGCAACTGGCGGCGGTGCTCGCCCACGAAATCGTTCACGCCGCGGCCCGGCACAGCGCCAGCCAGATGAGCCGGGGCACGCTGATCAACCTGGGCACCCAGGTGGCGGGCATCGCCGCCCAGAACGCCGGCTACGGCAGCCTTGCCGGCTTTGCCCAACTCGGCGGCGCCGCCTGGATGGCCCGCTACAGCCGGGAGGACGAACTGGAGTCCGATACCTACGGCATGGTCTACATGTCCCGGGCCGGTTATGACCCCAGGGGCGCGGTGGAACTGCAGGAGACTTTCGTCAGGCTTAACGAGGACCGCCAGGGAGACTTTTTCAGCAACCTATTTGCCAGTCACCCGCCTTCCCCCGAGAGGGTGGCCCGAAACCGGGAACAGGCCGCCCGGCTTCCCGCCGGGGGCGCCCGCAACCGGGAGCGCTACCAGCGGGAAATCCGCCAGCTTAAAAAGGACGAACCCGCCTACGAGGCCATGCAGAAAGCCGTGGCGGCCCTCAACGACCAGGACCCGAAACTGGCCCTGGAGTATCTCGACCGGGCAGTGCGCATCCAGCCCGACGACAGCCATTTCTGGGAGTTGCGGGGCCATGCCTGGAACCAGCTGGACAACAGCGCCAACGCCGGGAAAGCCTTCACAACCGCTATCGGCAAGAACCCGGACCTGTTCAGCCACTATCTGGCACGGGGCGTGTTGCGCTATAAAACCGGGAAAACCACGGCGGCCCGGGTGGACCTGGAAAAGAGTCACCAGTTACTGCCCACCCCCACGGCCAGCTTCTACCTCGGGGAACTGGCCGCCGATGCCGGCAACCGCGACGAGGCGCTGGGCTATTACCGTCAGGCCGCGGGCTCCGACACCCAGGTGGGAGAGCGCGCCCGGTTCCGGCTGGTGAGCCTGGAACTGGCCAGCGAGCCGGACAAATACATTCCCAGCCGCGCCTTTGTTGGCGATAACGGCTATCTGCAGGTGCTGATACAGAATAATAGCGGCATGCCGGTGGCGGATATCGGCATTCAGGTCGTCAAAATGCAAAATGCCTTTACGGTGGCGGAAAGCCTGCGCCTGAGGGGGCCTGCCCGGCTGGAGCCCGGACAACAGGCCATCGTCCGCACCGGCATCGGCCCCTTCGACAGCGCCGAGGCGGCGGGACAGTTCCGGTCCCGGGTGATCGGGGCCCGGCCGGCGGAGTAGACGGTTGCCGGCAGGGCCGACAACGGGCTTTGCCAAAGGCGGAGCGGAAATCTAATGGTGTCTGTGATTGGCTCTCGCTTCCACCAGCAGTGCCTTGAGAATATCGCTGCGAGTGATCAGGCCCACCAGTTTGCCGTTGTCCACCACCGGGTAGACCTTGGGCTTGTCCCGGCCCAGGCGCCGGGCCAGGTCGAGCACGGAGTCGTTGAGACCGATGGTCAGGGGTTCGCGGCTCATGACCTCGTCGACCACGGGGTTGCCCTCGTGGAAATAGCTGGTGGCCAGCAGGCTGTGGATGCAGTCCTGTTCCGAGATAAAGCCCACCACGCGATTTTCGTCATCCACCACCGGCATGCCGATCAGCTTGTGTTTTGTGAGGGTTTCCACCGCATCCATTAGCGGCTCCCCGCATTTTGTCGAGGCGGGATTGGGCTGCATGATTTCTTCTATGGTGAATTTGGGGGACATGATTGCGCCTCTTTATCTGACGGGAACGATCAGGGCAGGATACGCGACGCCGGGTTGCCGCATCCGCCCCTGTACAAATCATATATCAAAGGAGGGTTTCGTTGCTCATCGGCCCCGGAGATGGCGCCGATGAGCGGGGTGTCGGCTTCGGCCCGTTGCTTCGGCCCAATGCTTGGGCACTCCGACGCCTGGGCACGGAAGATGGCTCAGGACTGGGCGAACAGGCTTTCGATGGCGCGGTCGTAGCAATCCTGAACGGATTCGGCATCGCTGACGGTCATGCCCAGGTCCCGCAGCAGGCCGTCCTGAAGGGCATAGATCCAGCTGTGCACGGTAATATCCTGGCCCCGGGCCCACGCATCCTGCACGATGGTGGTCTCGCAGACATTGAGGGCCTGCTCGATGACGTTGATCTCGCAGACCCGGTCGAACAGAGCCTCTTCGCCAAGGTTTTCCAGGTGCTGGCGATTCTTGTTCTGCGCATCCTGAATATGCCGGAGCCAGTTGTCGATAAGGCCGAGTTTGTCATTGCGCACCGCGGCCCGGACACCGCCGCAACCGTAATGGCCCACCACCATAATGTGCTTGACCTTCAGGTAGTCCACGGCGAACTGCAGCACCGACAGGCAGTTGAGATCGGTATGCACCACGACATTGGCGACATTGCGGTGAACGAACAGCTCCCCCGGCATCAGGTTGACGATCTCGTTGGCGGGCACCCGGCTGTCCGAGCAGCCGATCCACAGGTATTCCGGCGACTGCTGGCGGGAGAGTTGCTCAAAGAAATCCGGCTGCTCCCGGGTGATGGATTCGACCCAGTCGCGGTTTTTGTCGAAGAGATCCTGCAGTGCTTTGCTCATATCGCGGTGTTTACCTCGTTCCGGAAAGGGCACAAGACTAGTGCCCTTTACCGGCAAAGGCAATTCAGGATATCCCTTTCTCGCTCTATTCCAACGGCGGCTTATTACCGTGACGGATATCCTTGCCCTTAACCACGTAGACAATATGCTCGCAGATATTCTTGGCGTGGTCGCCGACCCGCTCCAGGGAACGCAGTGTCCAGAGAATATTGATGACCCGGGAGATGCTGCGGGGATCCTCCATCATGTAGGTGATCAACTCGCGGATAGCGGACTTGTAATCCAGGTCCACCTGGGCGTCGGCGTGCACCGTTGCCAGAGCGGCATCGGGGTCGTAGCGGGTGAAGGCATCCAGGGTGTCATTGAGCATCTTGCGCACACCGTTGGCGATATGGCGGATTTCCACGAAACCCTTGGGCGGCCCGCCCTCCTCGCTCAGCTGGATGGCCATCTTGGCGATTTTATGGGCTTCGTCGCCAATTCGTTCCAGGTCCCGGATCGTCTTGGCCACGGCCATGACCATGCGCAGGTCGGTGGCGGCGGGCTGTCGACGGGCGATGAGCGTGGTGCAGGCCTCGTCGATCTCCATTTCCATGGCATCGATGGCTTCCTCCCGAACAATCACACTCTCGGCGAGAGCGCTGTCGGCGGCTTCCAGGGCCTGCACGGAATCGCCCACCTGTTTTTCCACCATGCCCCCCATCTCGAGCATCTGGGTCTTGATCAGCTCCAGTTCCTCGTTGAAGTGGCGGGATATATGCTGATCGAGATGTAGCTTGTCCATGGCGGTCTCCTTAACCGAAGCGGCCCGTGATGTAGGCCTCGGTCAGTTCGTGTTCGGGGTTGGTGAATACGCGCTCGGTCTCGTTCACTTCGATCAGGTAACCGAGATGGAAGTAGGCCGTACGCTGGGACACACGGGCAGCCTGCTGCATGGAATGGGTCACGATCACGATGGTGNNTAGTTTTCCGACAGCTCCGCGATCAGCTCCTCGATGCGGGCGGTGGCAATGGGATCCAGGGCCGAGCAGGGCTCGTCCATGAGGATCACCTCGGGACTGATGGCGATGGCGCGGGCGATGCAGAGGCGCTGCTGCTGACCGCCGGACAGGCCGGTGCCGGGCTGGTGCAGCCGGTCCTTGACCTCACCCCAGAGCCCGGCCCGGCGCAGGCTGTCCTCGACGATGTCGTCCAGTTCCGCCTTGCGGCTGGCCAGGCCGTGCAGCTTGGGCCCGTAGCAGACATTTTCATAGATGGTCTTGGGAAAGGGGTTGGGCTTCTGGAACACCATTCCCACCCGGGCGCGCAAGGCCACCACGTCCATCTTGCTGTGGTAGATGTCCTCGCCATCCAGGGTCAGGTCGCCTTTTATCCGGCAACTCTCGATGGTGTCGTTCATCCGGTTCAGGGCCCGCAGGAAGGTGGACTTGCCGCAGCCGGAGGGCCCGATCATGGCGATCACCTCGTTCTTGCCGATGTCGAGGCTGACGTCGTGAATGGCCTGCTTGTCCCCGTAGAAGATATCCACGTTGCGGGTGGACATCTTGGGTTTTCGGGAAAAGGGGTGGCCCACTGTCTTGTGGTCGGCGGCCTGTTCGAAGTTTTCTGTTTCCTTCACCGGACCCACCTCGCGGGTGGGCATCGGTCGGGTATCGTTTGCCGTTAGGGTGGTCATTGCCTGTCTCCCGTTACCAGCGGCGCTCAAGCCGCTTGCGCAAGATAACCGCCGTGGTGTTCATGAGTATCAGGAAACTCAGCAACACCATTATAGCAGCGGAGGTTTTTTCCACGAATGCCCGCTCGGGACTGTCGGACCAGAGGAAAATCTGAACCGGCAGCACGGTGGCGGGGTCGGTGGCTCCCGAGGGGATATCCACGATAAAGGCGATCATGCCGATCATCAGCAATGGCGCCGTTTCTCCAAGAGCCTGGGCCATGCCGATAATGGTGCCGGTGAGCATGCCCGGCAGGGCCAGCGGCAGGACATGGTGGAAAACCACCTGCATGGGCGAGGCACCGATACCGATGGCCGCCTGCCGTATCGAGGGCGGCACCGACTTGATGGCCGCCCGGCTGGAGATGATGATGGTGGGCAGGGTCATCAGGGTCAATACCAGTCCGCCCACCAGCGGCGTCGACCGGGGTACGCCGAAAAAGTTGATGAAAATCGCCAGACCCAGCAAACCGAAGATGATCGAGGGCACCGCTGCCAGGTTATTGATATTGACCTCGATCAGGTCCGTCCAACGGTTTTTGGGCGCGAATTCCTCAAGATAAATGGCCGCGGCGATGCCGATGGGAAATGACAGGCTCAGGGTTACCAGCAGGGTGAGGAACGAACCGACAGCGGCACCCCAGATACCCGCCTGCTCCGGCTCCCGGGAATCCCCGTGGGTGAAAAAAGTGGTGTTGAATTCCAGCTCGATGGCACCCTGTTCGCGCAGGCGGTCCACCACGGCGATCAGGGTTTCGGAGACACGGCCGGTAAAGGCGTCCCCCGCTTTCAGGGATTTGTAGTAAGTGTCGACGTCGTCGTCCGCCACCAGCCACAAAGTCTCGCTTTTGCCCAGCAGCGACGGGGTTTCCACCAGGCGGTCCCGGATACGGTAGCCGGCACCGTTGCTGACCAGCCGGTACAACTGGCGTTTTTCGTTGCGGCTGTCCAGGTCGGGAAACCTGTCCCGCAGGGCGGCCTGCACCACGCCATTGTAGTTGCCCAGTGCCACCTGTTGCTCGTCGTCCAGGTCGAAAACCCCGAGAACGTCGGGATCGTAGGTGATTTCCAGTTCCACCACGGTCTGGCGAAAGGCCCCGGCGCCCTTCGAGACAATGTCGGTGAACAACAGCAACACCGCGGACAGACCAAAGGCGATGGCCGCCAGTCCGTATGCCCGAAACCGCTTTTCGGCCCGGTAGCGTCGCTTGAGGCCCTGCTCGACCCGGCCGGTTATATCCTTTCGATCACTCATATTGTTCCCGGTATTTTTTCACCACATGGAGGGCGATGAAGTTCATGATCAGCGTCACCACGAAAAGCATCAGGCCCAGCGCGAAAGCCGACAGGGTCTTGGGACTGTCGAACTCCTGATCGCCCACCAGCAGGGTGACGATCTGCA
>DGNJ01000085.1:0-27067 GCA_002388905.1 Cellvibrionales bacterium UBA4495 | reverse complement strand
TGCCGGGCAGGGCGGCGGGAAACACCACCCGCTTGATGGTTTCCGAGCGGGTGGCCCCCAGCCCCAGTGAGCCGTCCCGGAGCGTCTGGGGCACGGCGTTAATAACGTCGTCCGCCAGGGAGGAGACGAAGGGAATGATCATCACCCCCATTACTAGGCCGGCGGCCAGGGCGCTCTGGGAGGAGATTTCCAGCCCGATACTCTCCCCCACATCGCGCATGGCCGGCNNGGGCGGCAAAGAACCCGTAAACCACGGTGGGAATGCCGGCCAGAACTTCCAGTGCCGGCTTGGCGTAGGTGCGCATGCTGGGTCCGGCGTACTCGGCCAGATAGATGGCCGACATGAGGCCGACGGGCACGGCCACCACCATGGCGATAAAAGAGATCAGCAAGGTACCGACGAACAGGGGTACCGCACCGAAACTGCCGGAGCTTCCCACCTGGTCGGCGCNNGCTCCAGTTCAGGCCGAACAGGAACTCGGTGACCGGCACCGACTTGAAGAAGCGAAGGGACTCGAAGAGGACTGAGAGCAGAATCCCCACCGTGGTGAAAATGGCGATCAGCGAGCAGCCCAGCAGGAGGTATTTGAACACCTTCTCCACGTGCTCGCGGGCGCGCAGTCGCGGGGATATCCTCACCCAGCCCCAGGCACCCCCCAGCACCGCCAGGCTCAATACCGCCGCCGCGGCGATATCGCGGCCCGTCTCCCGTACCTCCCGGAGCCGTTGCGCCGCCTCCATCATGGCGGGCTCAACCCCGGCGGTATCGAGCGCGCCGCTGGCGATATTTTGCAGGGTACTGAGCTGGAGGTTACGTGCCGACTGGGTAGCGGGTTGCAAGTGCTCCGGCAGGCCGCCCAGGACCAGGTTGGCGACCAGCGCCTCGTTGAAAATCAGCCACAGGATTAATAACACGACGGCCGGGATCCCCGCCCAGAGTGCCGCGCGCATCCCGTAGTAAAACGGTAGCGAGTGCAGGTGCCGGATCCCGCCCAGGGGCCGGGCCTGGTTCGTTGAGCGCTTTAGGCCCAGAAAATAGGCCGCCACCACCATGGCGACGAGAACGAGAATCAGGTTGGTAGTCTGCATGCAAAGCCCGTGACAAAAACAAACCAGTGAGCGCGAAGGGGCCCGGCTGTCAGCCGGGCCCCAAGTCTACAACAACTTCGTCTAGCGGGTTACCGGTGCCGGCTCAGAGCTCCTCGCCGGTCATGGCTTCGGCGGCTCGTGCCTGCGAGCCCATGTTCTTGCGCAGTTCCTCGCCCAGGGGAATCATGCCCTTCATGGCCAGGTAACCGTCGGGACCCCAGGCCTTCTCGCTGGTGAACTCGGCGACATAGCCCTCGATACCGGGAACCACGCCGATGTGGGCGTTTTTCACGTAAAAGTAGAGGGGCCGGGACACCGGGTAGGATTTATCGGCAATGGTCTCGAACGTGGGCGGATGGCCCTCGATGATGGAACCCTGAACCTTGTCGCTGTTCTGGTCCAGGAAGCTGAAACCGAATACACCCAGGGCGTCCGGGTTCTTTTGCAGCTTCTGGACGATCAGGTTGTNNGGTCGAGGAAGCTGAAGCCGAAGACCCCCAGGGCCTTCGGGTTCGCCTCGAGCTTCTGGACGATCAGGTTGTCGTTCTCGCCGGCCTCCACATAATGACCGTCCTCGCGGATGGTGTGGCAGACTTCCTTATAAGTGCCCTTGTCCTCGTCCTTCATGGCCTTGATGAAATCAAAGGTCTTGCAGCCGCCTTCCAGGGCCAGTTCGGCAAAGGCATCGCGGGTACCGGAAGTGGGGGGAGGACCCAGGACTTCGATCTCGTTATCGGGCAGGCTGGGGTTGACGTCCTGCCAGGTTTTGTAGGGGTTCTTGACCAGGGTGTCGGACCCGTCAGGGTTGGGGACCCGCTTGGCCAGGGCCAGGAAGATATCCCGCCTGGACAATTCCAGTTGCTCGGCCTCAACCGCATTGGCAAGCACGATGCCATCGTAGCCGATCAGGACTTCCGTGATGTCCTCGACGCCGTTCCCCTGGCACATCTCGAATTCGGACTTTTTCATGCGCCGCGAGGAATTGGTAATGTCCGGATGGTCGGTGCCGACACCGGCGCAGAACAGCTTCAGGCCGCCGCCGGAACCGGTGGATTCGATTTTCGGTGTCGGGTATTTGGTGGCCTTGCCGAAACGCTCGGCAACGACGGTGGCGAAAGGGTAGACCGTCGACGAGCCGACGATGCTGATGTAGTCGCGGCCCTGGGCCAGCGCCTGGCCGCCGGACAGGGCGACTGTCGCCGCGGCGCCGACCAGTAATGCTTTCATGGATTTTTTCACGCTTACCTCCGATGGATTGATGTATCCGGGACCATCCTAGGGACCGGGGATGACAAGTTTATGAAATAAATATGACAACCGGATGACAGGAACGGCGCCGGAAAATGGTTTTGCCGACAACGACGATCCGTATAATGGCCGCTCAATAACAATGCTTTGGAGAGCACCGGCCCATGGCCTCACCCGCACACGGCCTGGCGCGGTTCTGCCGCGCTATTGACACTTTCACCGAATTCACCGGGCGCGCCGTCAGCTGGCTGACACTGGCGCTGGTGCTGGTTACCTGTACTGTGGTGATTCTGCGCTATGTCCTGTCGTCCGGATCAATCGCCCTGCAGGAAACCATGTCGTATCTCCATGCGACACTGTTCATGCTGGGTATCGCCTTTACCCTGAAGCGCGGCGGGCACGTGAGGGTCGACGTTTTTTATCGCGGCTTCAGCCCACGGCGCCAGGCCCTGGTGGATGTTCTTGGCACCCTCTTCTTCCTGTTGCCGGTGAGCGTGCTGATCCTGGTGTACTGCTGGGATTATGTCCTCAGCAGCTGGGCAATCCGTGAAACTTCAAGCGAGGGCGGCGGCCTGCCCCTGGTCTATTTACTCAAGACCCTGATGCTGGTGATGCCGGTGACGCTGGTCATCCAGGGAGTCTCCGAGGCAATCAAGAACGGCCTGTTTTTCCTGGGGCTGGGCGGGTCCCATACCGAAGAACACCTGGGGCCCATCTGATGGCCGAATTTATCCCCCTCTATATGTTCGGGGCGGTCTGCCTGTTGCTGCTGCTGGGTTATCCGGTGGCCTTCTCCCTGGGCGGCGTGGCCCTGATTTTCGCGGGTGTCGGCACCCTGACCGGTCATTTCGACGGCGCTTTCCTGCACGCCCTGCCCAACCGCCTGTACGGCACCATGATCAATACCACGTTGATCGCCGTGCCGCTTTTTGTGTTCATGGGCGTCATGCTGGAAAAGTCCCGACTCGCCGAGGACCTGCTCGACAATATGGGCAAGTTGTGCGGCAATCTGCGGGGCGGGCTGGCACTGTCGGTGATCCTGGTGGGTATGCTGCTGGCGGCCAGCACCGGCATTGTCGGCGCCACCGTGGTGACCATGGGCCTGATGTCCCTGCCCACCATGCTCAAGCAGGGCTACAGCCCGTCCCTGGCCACGGGCAGCATCTGCGCCACCGGCACCCTGGGCCAGATCATTCCCCCTTCCATCGCCCTGGTGCTGCTCGGCGATATCCTGTCGACCGCCTACCAGCAGGCGCAACTGCGCATGGGCATTTTCTCCCCGGAAACCGTTTCCATCGGCGATCTCTTCGTGGGCGCCATTGTTCCGGGGGCGATCCTGGTAGTGCTTTATATGGTTTACGTGCTCGGCCACGCCTTCTTCCGGCCCGAAGCGGCGCCCGTCCATGAGGATGTGGGGGAAAAACCACCCCTGCCGGCGCTGCTCCGGCCCCTGCTGCCGCCGGTGATCCTGATCGTCGCGGTGCTGGGCTCGATTCTCGCCGGGGCCGCCACCCCCACCGAAGCCGCCGGCGTCGGTGCCCTGGGCGCCACCCTCCTTGCCCTCGCCAAGCGGGAGCTGAAGCTGGGCCGGCTCAGGGAGGTGATGACCTCCACCACCGAGATTACTGCCATGGTCTTCATGATCCTGGTGGGGGCGGCGATTTTTTCCCTGGTATTCCGGGGCTTCGGCGGCGAGGAACTGGTGGCCGACCTGTTCCGGCAAATCCCGGGCGGGCGCCTGGGTGCCGTTCTGGTAGTCATGGTGGTGATCTTTTTCCTGGGCTTTATTCTCGACTTTATCGAGATCACCTTTGTTGTGGTACCCCTGGTGGGGCCGGCGCTGTTGGCCATGGGCATCGACCCGGTCTGGCTGGGCGTCATGATAGCCATCAACCTGCAGACTTCCTTCCTGACACCGCCCTTCGGTTTCGCCCTCTTCTACCTGCGGGGCGTCGCCCCCGCCCATGTGCGGACCGGCGATATCTACAAGGGGGTGTTGCCGTTTATTGCCATACAGCTTTTCATGTTGGTTATACTGGCGCTGTGGCCGGCAACGGCGACCTGGTTGCCCGGCGTGATTTTCGATTGAGGACACCACCTTGAGCACCCTGAACCGCCCCGCCCAACCCGTCGGCGAGTTGACCCTTCAGACCCTGGCCATGCCCGCCGATACCAATCCCAATGGCGATATTTTCGGGGGCTGGCTGCTGTCTCAGATGGACCTGGCCGGGGGCGTTATCGGCAAGCGCGTCTCCGGCGGCCGGGTTGCCACCGTCGCCGTCGGCGAAATGGCCTTCCTGCGGCCGGTTCCCGTGGGCTCGGTGGTGAGCTGTTATGCCAGCCTGCTGGAAATCGGCCGCACCTCCCTGCGCATCAATATCGAAGTCTGGATCGATGGGGAAACCACCGATACCCCCGCCAAGGTCACCGAAGGGGATTTTGTCTACGTGGCCATTTCGGGGGACGGCAAGACCCGCCCCATTAATACGGACTAAAAACCCCGCTCCATGGAGCGGGGTTTGTCCGCAGCCGGACGTACGCCTATCAGGCGGCGTTTTTCAGGTACTCATTGAGCTCGGTAAAACCACCGACGTACTTCTCCCCGTGAAAGATCTGGGGAACGGTGCGCACCGGCTTGCCAATTGTCTTTTCCAGATCGGCGGGCGTGATGCCCTCGGCGTGGATATCCACGTACTTGTAGGGCAGCTTTTTCATGTCCAGCAATTGCCTGGCGCGAACGCAGAACCCGCAACCGGGCCGGCCGAAAATCGTGTAGCTCGACATCATTATCCTCCGCTTGGTACTTCGTAAATCTGGAGAAAGGATAAACCTTCCCCGCTCTATAGCGAAAGTTGATTCTCTATATCGCAACTATAAATTTAAGCTATACATCCCTATGCAGGTGGGCAAGCATCTCCACATGGGGCGTGTGGGGAAACTGATCCAGGGGCTGGATCTCAAGGGCGCTGTAACCGGCCTCCAGGAATACCCCCAGATCCCGGGCGAAGGTGGCGGGATCACAGGAAACGTACACCAAATCACGGCACTTCCTTGCGGCGGTGGCCAGGCCCCGGGCATTCTCGATGCCCCGGCGCGGCGGGTCGGCCACCAGTATGCCGACCTCCTCTAGATTTCGGCCCAGACGGCGCCAGGCACCGTCGGCAAAAAGATCCTGTCGCCATGTCTCAACGCCGGGAAGTCCCCGGGCCCGCAGCCGGTCAATGGCCTCGCCCACGCCTTCCACGGCGACAATGTGTTCGAACCCGGTATCGGCGATCACTTCGGTGAAATTGCCGGAACCGGCGAATAATTCCAGCACCGGCAGCCGCCGGTCAAGCGGTGCCAGCCGGGCCTTCAGCCAGTCCCGCATACGCAGGTTCTGATCGCTATTGCCTTGACGAAACGGACGTCGGCGATCAATGGATACCCCTTCCTCATCCATATCAACCGTGGTCCACCGGCCCCGCTTTCTCTGTCGCCAACGGGAATTCGGCAGTTGCTCCAGGAGTTCGCGCAGATGGGTCCGATTGCGGTCCGTGAGAATGGGGCAGTCCTCGACAGGCGCGATACGGCGCGAGCCCGCCGCCACATAGCCGATCCGTTCACCATCAGTTTTCAACTGGGCCCGATTACGGTAACCGTAGGGACGCGGGGAGGGCCAGATTGGCAGTGGTTTGTCGGCGAGGCCCAGGGGTGACAACGCCGCCTTCAGGCGGTTTTCCTTGGCGGCCAGTTGAGCGCCGTAGTCGACGAACTGCCAGGGGCAGCCGCCGCAATCCGAGGGCCCCGGGCCGTGATGCGCGCACCGGGGGGTCACCCGCTCCTGTGCGGGCGCGAGCAGTTCTTCCAGACGGGCATAGCCGAAGCGATTCCTGAAGCCGGTAATGCGAAACCTGGCTTCCTCGCCGACCCAGACGCCGGACACAAAAAATACCCGGCCGCCGGGATGCTCGACGATTCCGGCGCCCGCGCTGGACACATCCCGGACCCTGCCCGTGAAAACTTCTCCCAGTCGAGGCATTTCAATACCACCGCGGCCACAAAAGGCGAACATTCTACCCGCTCGTCGACCGGGGCTCCATGTAATCCCGACCCGGGCTGGAAAAGCCCCGCGTTTCAGGCTTCAATGGCCAGAAACCCGGTCGATGAAACAACAATGCAAATAAAGCTTCAGAGCCTCTACCACCGAATACGTACCAGCCTCTGGGCACTGCCCGCACTGATGAGTATCGTTGCCCTGCTGCTGGGCATCGCCGGTGACTACCTGGACAAGCACCTGAAACCGGGGTTGGCGGCGGATTACTGGCTGCTCTACAACGGCGATTTGCGCGGCACCCAGACCCTGCTCACCACCATCGCCGGGTCCACCATCACGGTGGCCGGCGTGGTTTTCTCGGTTACTATCGTGGCGCTGTCGGCCACCTCCTCCCAGTTCGGCCACCGCCTGCTCCTGGATTTCATGCGCGACCGGGGCAATCAGTTGGTGCTGGGCACCTTCGTCGCCACTTTCGTCTACTGCCTGGTCATCATGGGCGCCGAACCGCCGCCGGCCTCTGGCGGGAGCTATCGCCCCATTTCCACCAGCATCGGCCTGCTGCTGAGCGTTGCCAGCCTGGGCATGCTCATTTATTTTTTCCACCATGTGGCTTTGCAGCTAAGGGCCGAGCACGTTATCGATATGGTGGCAGGAAGACTGTCGGGTGGCCTGGAGCGCCTGTTCCCCAACCGGGATGAAAGCTCCGATACCGGATCCAGCGTCGGCAAGCAGGGCAAAACCTTTGAGGAAAAGGAAAGAGACGAGGGTGAAAACCTGCATTTTCGATCGTACCGCACCGGCTATATCCAGGCCATCGATGAGGATGCCCTGCTGGATATTGCCAGAGACAACGACACCCTGATCAGGCTGCCGGTCCGGCCCGGTCATTTTATCGCCATGGGGGAAGCCTTCGCTCTGGTGCAGGCCGATAAAGAAACCGCTGATTCCCTGCGCGAGCAGGTTGGCCGGCACTTTGTCGTGGGGCGCATGCGTACCGATCAACAGGATCCGGAATACGGCATCTTCCAACTGGTTGAATTGGCGGTAAGGGCCCTGTCTCCGGGCATCAACGACCCGTTCAGCGCCATTACCTGCATCGACTGGCTGGGGGCCATCATCGCCGGCATAGCGGACAGGCCCCTGCGTTCCGGGGAGCGCCGGGACAGCGAAGGCCACCTGCGGCTGATTACCGACCCGGTCACTTTCGATGGCCTGCTGGCCGCCGCCTTCAACCAGATACGCCAGCATAGCGCCGATCAGCCAGCGGTCGCCCTGCGCCTCCTGGAGGCCCTGGCTCGAATTGCCCGGCACACCCGCCGGCAGGAACGTCTGGCAGCCGTCAGGCGCCACGCGGACATGGTCTACGGTGCCGCCACCGGTAAACCCCTCTCGGACGAGGACCGGGAGGCGTTCGAACAGCGGCACCGGGCGGTGATCCAGGCCATCGAGTCATCCTGAACATTCGAATCACAGGCGGAGAAACGCTATGCGCTATAACTACAAACTGATCGCCAGCCTGGCAATCCTGGCCCTGGCCCTGATTTTTCTTTTCCAGAACATGGCGGTGGTGACAATCCGTTTCCTGTTCTGGGACCTGGCCATGTCGAGATCCATATTCATCCTTTTCCTGCTGATTATCGGGCTGGTTGCCGGTTGGTTGCTGCACGGCTACTATCGCCATCGATTGCGAAAATAGGCGCTCTCGAGGCAAACCTTCAATGCACCTTCACTATCTGCAACATGTGCCCTTCGAGGGGCTGGGCAGCCTCGAACCGCTGTTGCGGGCACGCGGCCATCGCCTCAGCCATACCCGGCTTTTCGCCGGCGAACGCCTGCCGGATGCCGGTGACTTCGATGGCCTGATCGTGNNCTGTCCGCCACCCGCTTTTACCAGGGCGACCCGCTTCCCGAGCCGGAGCAACTGGACACGCTGATCGTGATGGGCGGTCCCATGGGCGTCGGGGACGAGGCGGAGTTTCCGTGGCTGGCCGACGAAAAGCGCCTGATCCGGCAAAGCCTGGATGAGGGCAGGCGGATACTGGGAATATGCCTGGGGGCGCAACTTATCGCCACGTGCCTGGGGGCGATCGTAGGCCCCGGCAGCCGGGAGATCGGCTGGTTTCCGGTAGAGCGCAGCGGTGAACTGGCGGACAGTCACTGGGCGTCGGTGTTGCCGCCGACCTTCGAGGCATTCCACTGGCACAGCGATACGTTTGCCATTCCCGGCGGCGCCTTGCCGGTGGGCGCCAGCGGCGCCTGCCCGAACCAGGGCTTTATCATGGGACGGGTGCTGGCCCTGCAGTTCCACCTGGAAACCACGCCGGAATCGGCCCGGGCGCTTATCGAGCATTGCCCGGAAGAGCTGACCGACGGCGGCCCCCATGTCCAGGATGCCGTCACCCTACTCTCGAACCCGGGGCGCTTCGAAACCATCAACGGGTTGATGACAAAGCTGGTGGATCGCTGGCTGGCCACCTGAAACCGGGGATCAAAGACTGTTGTAAACCAGGCGCGTCCAGAATTCCCCGGTCATCATGCCCCAGCTCCAGTCATCGTGGTGACCGGCAAGGGGATCGGTTTTCAGGACCTCTTCCAGGGATTTGCCCTCGTTCTTGAGGGCGGCAACCCGGTCCCGGGACGCCTCCAGCATGGCGATATAGTCGGTCAGTTTCTCCCGCTCCATCACCGGGCCGTGGCCGGGAATGATTCGGGTTTCGGTATCGGTCATGGCAAGGATCTTTCTGGCGCCGGCAATCATACCGTCGATGCTGCCGCCAGCCCCATAGTCGAGAAACGGGTAGCCAGCACTGAACACCAGGTCCCCGGTGTGGATGACATTGGCCCCGACGAAATGAACGATGGCATCGCCGTCCGTATGACCGTTGGGCACGTGAATGACGTCCACCCGATCCCCGTTCCAGTGAAAGGTCACGCCCTCGTCAAAGGTAATCACGGGCAGGGCCACATCCGGCTGGGCCTCGAAAGTCCTGCCCAGAACCTCGCTGACCTGGTCCACGCTGAGGCGTTTGCGGACATTGTCGTGAGCGACGATGATCGCGCCACCCTCCCCCAGGTTCTCGTTGCCGCCGGTGTGGTCAAAATGGTAGTGGGTATTGACCAGAAAGCGGGGCGCTTCGCCCGAGACCTCCCGGACAGCGTCGAGAATATTGTCGGTAACGGGCGCGAACTGATCGTCGATCATAAAGGTGCCGTCCTCGCCCACGAAAACGCCGATATTGCCCCCCTCGCCGGCGATCATATAGATGCCGTCGGTGACCGGCACCGTCTCAAGCCCGGTATCGGCGGCAAGGACACTATGGGCCAGGACCAGGGTCAGCAGCCCGGCTACCGCGTATTTGCCTGTTTTCATTGTTTTCTCCGTCTCGTTTTTTCCGGCGCCGCCGCTCAGGCGCTGAACAGGTCATCGATGGACAGGTAGCGCTCGCCGGTATCGTAACTGAAGACCAGAACGCGGCTACCGGCGGGGATTTCCACCAGCTTCTTGTCCAGGGCGGCCAGGGAGGCCCCGGAGGAAATTCCCACAAAAATCCCCTCTTCCCGCGCGCAGCGCCGGGCCATCTCAAAGCTGGCCTCCTCGCTTACCGAAATGGTGCCGTCGAGCAGGGATTGATCAAGGATCTCGGGCACGAAGCCCGCACCGATGCCCTGCAGGCGATGCAGCCCCTTTTCGCCGCCGCCGATCACTGCCGACTTTTCCGGTTCCACGGCAAGCACCTGCAGTTTGGGGAACTCCTTCTTGAGCACTTGCGCACAGCCGGTGATATGGCCGCCGGTGCCCACGCCGGTAATCAGGTAATCAATACCTTCCGGAAAGTCCGCGAGGATTTCCCGGGCGGTCTGGTCCCGGTGCACCTTGACGTTGGCGGCATTGGAAAACTGCATGGGCATCCAGCTATTGTCGTATTTATCCAGCAGCTCCCGGGCTTTCTCGATAGTACCGCCCATCCCCTGCTCTTTTGGAGTAAGCACCAACTCCGCCCCTAGGGCCGCCATGTATTTGCGCCGCTCCACGGACATGGATTCGGGCATGGTGAGAATCAGGCGGTAGCCACGCACTGCGCAGACCATGGCCAGGGCGATACCGGTATTACCGGAGGTGGGCTCGATAATCACCGTATCCTTGTCGATCAGGCCTTTTTCCTCCGCTTCCTGGATCATGGACAGGCCGATGCGGTCCTTGATACTGGCACCGGGGTTGTGGCGCTCGGCCTTCATCCAGACTTCGATATCGTCCCGGAAAAGACGGTTGATGCGGATATGGGGTGTATTGCCGATTGTCTCGAGTACGTTCTGGTATTTCATGGCGGTCTGTCGCTCCTGCTGTTGAGGTTGGACGTTTCCCGGCCCGGCGGCGTATGGCCGAAGCCCGGTTGCACAGTTGTCAGGTTGTATCCACCCGCTTGTCCGGCGAGGCGGGCCGGGGTTTCCGGGAGTGGACTTTCGGGTACAGCGTTTTCTCCCCCGGAGGGCGTTTTTTAAAGCGTTTGTATTCCCACTGGTACTGTTCCGGCGCCCGCTCCACCAGGGTTTCTATGGTCCGGTTCATGGCGGCGGCGGACAGCGCCGGATCGTCATCGTATATGGCCGGATCCGGGTCGATAAAATAGGCCTCGAACCCGCCGCGAATGCGTCGGCAAAAGCCGATAATAATCCGGGCCCCGGTGCGCTGCTGGAGGCTGTGAACCAGGGTCATGGTCAGGGCCTGGACACCGAAGAAGGGTGCGAAAACCCCGGCCCTGGGGTCGGGCTCCATATCCGGGAGAATACCTGTTATCTCGCCGCGTTTCAGCGCTTTCGCCAGGCTGGAAACCCCCCGCAGGTCGGTCGCCACCAGGGTCGCCCCCATCTTGCTTCGGCCACTGCGGATAAGTTCGTCCACTCCCAGGCGACGGGGCGGCTGGTAGAGATTCGTGGTGGGACCGAAACTGCAGATCCAGAGTCCGGCCAGCTCCCAGTTGCCCAGATGCGGGCTCAGAAGAATGGTACCGCGGCCTTCCGCCCGGGCCGCTTCGATAAGGTCCTGGCCGACAATCCGGCGAATGGTGTTCAGGCTTTTCCGGCCCCTGCGCCAGATAACGGGCACCTCGAAAATGGTCATACCCCAGTGATGCATGCTCTGGCGTCCCAGCCGGTTCAGGGCTTTCTCCGGGAGCGCCGGAAAGCAGGCGCGGAGATTGATTTTTGTGGTGCGGGCCCCGCGACTGCCGGCGCGCCATGCCCATTCCCCCGCCAGCCAGCCCAGCGCGCGACCCACGGGCAGGGGCAGCCAGGACATGAGCGTCAATAAAATCTTGAGTACTGTGGTCATTGTTTCCTTCCCTCGGTATGTCGAGGATACCGGAAATGGCGCCCCGCCTGAACGAATCCGGCCCATCCATGACTTCACCGGACGATGTCCCTATAATTGCCGGTTTTGCAATGTCTTCAAGGTGACACTGTGGCTGTTGAAACACCGGATGTATCGACCTTCCAGGGGTTGGTCCTGGCCCTCCAGGAGTTCTGGGCCCGTCGGGGCTGCGTCATCCTCCAACCGCTGGATATGGAGGTGGGGGCCGGTACCTTCCACCCCGCGACCTTCCTGCGCGCAGTGGGTCCGGAGGCCTGGAACAGCGCCTATGTTCAGCCCTGCCGGCGCCCCACCGACGGCCGTTACGGGGAAAACCCGAACCGGCTGCAGCATTACTACCAGTTCCAGGTGGTGCTCAAGCCGTCGCCGGACGCCATCCAGGAACTTTACCTGGATTCCCTGCGCATGCTGGGCATCGACCCGCGGATCCACGATATCCGTTTCGTGGAGGACAACTGGGAGTCCCCGACCCTGGGCGCCTGGGGGCTGGGTTGGGAAGTCTGGCTCAACGGCATGGAAGTGACCCAGTTCACCTACTTCCAGCAGGTGGGAGGCCTGGAATGCTACCCGGTTACCGGTGAGATCACCTACGGCCTGGAGCGGATCGCCATGTACCTGCAGGGAGTGGATAGTATCTATGACCTCACCTGGACCGTAGACCCCCACGGCAACAAGGTCAGCTATGGCGATGTTTTCCACCAGAACGAGGTGGAAATGTCCCGGTACAACTTCGAGGAGGCAAACGTCGATTTCCTTTTCCACAGTTTCGACGTTTACGAAAAGGAGAGCGATAGGCTTATTGCCAACGGCCTGCCGCTGCCCGCTTACGAGATGGTGATGAAGGCGTCCCACGCCTTCAACCTGCTGGACGCCCGCCACGCGATCTCGGTCACCGAGCGCCAACGCTTTATCCTGCGGGTACGCACACTGGCCCGGGCCGTGGCCCAGGCCTATTTCGAATCTCGCCTGGGTCTGGGTTTCCCTCTGGCCAAGGCCGAACTGGCGGAAGAAGTCATGAACAAGCACAGGGAGGCCAGCCAATGAGCGCCGATTTTCTGGTCGAGATCGGAACCGAGGAGCTGCCCCCCAAGGCCCTGGCCGGCCTCGCCGCGGCCTTCCGGGACGAACTGCTGGCGCGCCTGGGCGAGGCCGATCTGGCTCACGGGGATGCGCGTTTTTTTGCCACCCCGCGCCGGCTGGCCGTACTCATCGCCGGGCTGGCCGATCGCGCACCGGCCCGTGAAACCGTCGTCTGGGGCCCACCCGCCAAGGTGGCCTTCGATAGCGAGGGCAAGCCCACCCGGGCCGCGGAAGCCTTTGCCGGGAAGCAGGGGCTCGCCCTGGACAGCCTGCCCGACCAGGTGGAAAACGATGGCAAGCAGGACAAGCTCTGCCACCGGCAAATGGTTGAGGGGTGCGTTACCGCCGAGGTCATCGATAGGATTGTCCATGCCGCCCTCAAGGCGCTGCCCATACCAAAGCGCATGCGCTGGGGCGAGCGTCGGGAAGAGTTCGTCAGGCCCGTTCACTGGGTGGTCATGCTGCACGGGGAAAACGTGGTTGGCGACAATATCCTGGGGCTTCAGCCCGGTCGCGACACGCGCGGCCATCGGTTTCATAGCGAGGGAACCGTGGCCCTGGCGTCACCGGCGGACTATGTCGAGACCCTGCGATCCCGCTATGTGATGGCCGATTTTGACGAGCGCCGCCGGTTTATTGCCGAAGGGGTTCGCCGGGTCGCCGGCGACGCGGGGGGCTCGGCGGTGATTGATGACGAACTCCTTGACGAGGTGACTGCACTCAACGAATGGCCGGTGCCGCTGGCAGGACGTTTCGACGAGCGCTTCCTGGAGGTGCCCGAGGAAGCACTGGTCTCGTCCATGAAGGAGCACCAGAAATATTTCCACGCGGTGGACGACAATGGCAGGCTGCTGCCGATCTTTATTACCGTGGCCAATATTGACAGTGTCGAACCGGCCCAGGTGATTGCCGGCAACGAAAGGGTGATTCGCCCGCGCCTCGCCGACGCCGCGTTTTTCTATGAAACCGACCGGAAGACGCCGCTAGCCAACCGGCGGGAGGAACTCAAGCGCATCGTCTTCCAGGAAAAGCTTGGCACCCTGTTCGACAAGACCGAGCGCGTTGCGGAACTGGCGGCCTGCCTGTCCGACGTACTGGGGGCGGACACCGAGCATGCCCGCCGTGCCGGACAGCTGTCCAAGACCGACCTGGTCACGGAGATGGTTCTTGAGTTCGACGACCTGCAGGGCATCATGGGGCGTTACTATGCCCGACACGACGGCGAAGCCGAGGATGTTGCCCGGGCCATGTACGAGCAGTACCTCCCCGCCTTTGCCGGCGACTCCCTCCCCGAGACCGCCACGGGTACCGCCGTGGCCCTGGCCGACCGGCTGGACACCCTGGTGGGTATTTTCGGCATCGGCCAACCCCCCTCCGGCTCCCGGGATCCCTTCGCGCTGCGCCGCGCGAGCCTGGGGGTATTGCGCATTCTGGTGGAAAAAGAGCTCGATCTGGACCTGGCACCGGTGCTCGCCAAAGCCACCGCCCTGCACACTGGCTTGACGGCCGGCGACGATAATGAAAAGCGAGTACTTACTTACATTATCGAGCGTTTTCGTGCATGGTATGAGGAAGAAGACATCCCAGTGGAGGTATTCATGGCGGTGAATGCCAAGGCAATCAGCAACCCCCTGGATTTCCACCAGCGCAGCCTGGCCGTCCAACAGTTCCACCACCTTCCCGAGGGCGCCGCCCTGGCTGCCGCCAACAAGCGCGTTTCCAATATCCTGGCCAAGGCCGCGGAGCCGATTCCCGATCAGGTGGACTCTGGGCGGCTCCGGGAGGACGCGGAACAGGCACTGTTCAGGGCCCTCAACAGCGTCGCCACCGAAGTCGAGCCACTGCTGATGGCCCGCGACTACACTGCGGCCATGGGCCGGATGGCGGCACTCAAGGCGCCCGTGGACGCCTTCTTCGATGAGGTAATGGTGATGGCCGAGGACCCCGCATTGCGCGCCAACCGCCTTTGCCTGCTCAGCCAATTGCGGGCGCTTTTTCTCAACGTGGCGGATATTTCCCTGCTGGTACCGGGCAAGTGAAACTGGCAATTCTCGACCGCGACGGGGTCATCAATCTCGATTCGGCGGACTACATCAAGTCCGCGGAGGAGTGGCTCCCCCTGCCCGGGAGCATCGAGGCCATGGCCCGACTTTCCCGGGCCGGGTATACCGTGGTCGTTGCCACCAACCAGTCGGGGTTGGGCAGAGGTTTTTTCGACCTGGACGACCTGGAAGCCATGCACGCCAAGATGGCCAACCTGGTGGAGGCGGCCGGGGGCACCGTTGACGGCATCTTCTATTGCCCCCATACGCCGGAGGACAATTGCCGCTGCCGCAAGCCCGCGCCCGGTCTGCTCGATGCAATCGCCGAAAGCTTCGAGATAGACCTGAACGGCGTGCCGGTGGTGGGCGACAGCCTCAGGGATCTGAAAGCCGGCCTTGCCCGGGGTTGCCGGCCCCTGCTGGTACGGACGGGCAAGGGACAAACCACCGCAAAACAGCTTGCCGAATCGGAGCAGTTTCGGGACATACCGGTATTTCCGGACCTGGCGGCGGCTGTGGATTTTCTTCTGACCGGAAAGGCCCGGTGTTCATGAAGCTTCTCTACGGGGTACGCTCGCTGGTTTTCTACCTGGGATATGCACCCATCGTGGTGGTTTTTTCGCTATTGAGCTTTACCATCGGCTTGCTGTTGCCGCACCGATACCTGCAGGAAATGGTCACCTGGGGCAACTTTCTGATCGTACACTGGTTACGCCTAACCTGCGGCGTTCGCCTGAGGGTCCTGGGAGAAGATAATATTCCCGAAAGACCCTTCGTCATCCTGAGCAAACACCAATCCAGCTGGGAAACCTACTATCTCCAGCGACGGTTCCGCCCCGTGAGCACGATTCTCAAGCAGGAATTGCTCCGTATTCCCTTTTTCGGCTGGGGTCTCAAGACCACCCGCCCCATCGCCATCGACCGCAGTAACCCCAGGCGGGCGCTTCGGGAAATCATCGAGCAGGGGGTGGAACGACTGCGCTCGGGCAACAATGTGATCGTCTATCCGGAAGGTACCCGCATGGATCCGGGGAAAACCGGCAACTATGGCCGAAGCGGCGCCGCCCTCGCCGTGGCCGCCGGAGTCCCCGTTCTACCCGTGGCCCTCAATGCCGGCCACTGCTGGCCCGCCAGGCGCTTCCTCAAGTACCCGGGAACGATCACCGTCGTGTTTGGCGAACCCCTGGCGGCTGCCGGCGGCGACAGCAAGGCCATTACCGCAGCGGCAAGAGATTGGATCGAGGCGACCCAGAAAACCATCGGCTGAGACACCGGCACTGGCCTACAATCAAAGGAATACTACAATCAGCGAGGGAGCGGGGAATGAAAGACGGCGAGACACCTTACACCGGTCCCGATCAGCGACGCCGGGTCAGACGGCAAGATCGGGACCGGCGCCAGGAAATACGCTTCGAACCCGACGCCCAAAACAGACGCAGAAACGGCGGTCGACGTAAAGAGGATGAAAGCGACAATATCTGGCGCCGAACGAACCTATAAACCCTTTTCTTTCAAAGGGATAAAAAACCTCACTCCGGGTCGACCGGACCGGGACCCAGAGTGATAACGGGCTTTTCTATACGTCCAGGTTGGTAACAGTCAGCGCATTGGTTTCGATGAACTGGCGCCTGGGATCAACCTGGTCGCCCATCAGGGTATTGAACATCTGATCGGCGGCAATCGCATCTTCCACAGTGACCTTGAGCATGCGACGGGATTCGGGGTTCATGGTGGTTTCCCACAATTGTTCCGGATTCATCTCCCCCAGGCCCTTGTAACGTTGAATGGAATAGCCCTTGCGGGACTCGGTCATCAGCCATTCCAGGGCTTCCTTGAAGCTGCCCACGGGTTCGCTCTTCTCGCCACGGCGAATGTAGGCGCCGGGTTCGATCAGGTCCTTGATCTGGCTCCCCAGGTCGAGGATGGCCTGGTATTCCCCGGATGCGAAGAAATCCCGGGTCAGTGGATAGGTAGTGGTCAAGCCATGGGCGATCACCTCTATTTCCGGCCGGAAAAGGTGCCTTTCCCTGTCCTCCCGGGCCACCACACGGTAACGGTGGCTGCCGGAGCGGGTATCGACGTTGAGGGAGGCCTCCAATTCCTCGCACCAGTCCCCGACGGCCCGGCTGTCGGACAGGGCCTCCACCGGTAGCGGCGACAGGTAGACCATATTTTCCAGGGCAAGCGCCGGGTAAACCCGGGACATGCGGTCGATCATGTTGATGACGCGCCTGTAGCTGTGCACGATATTAGCCAGCGCCGTACTGCTGATGCCCGGTGCATCGGGATTGACGTGCAGGCTGGCCCCATCCAGGGCGGTCTCTGTCAGGAAGTCGGTCAGGGCGACGTCATCCTTCAGGTACTGGTCCTGTTTGCCCCTGCTGATTTTATAAAGTGGCGGCTGGGCGATAAAAACATGGCCCCGTTCGATCAACTCCCGCATCTGCCGGAAGAAAAACGTCAGTAACAGGGTCCGTATATGGGAACCGTCCACGTCCGCATCAGTCATGATGACTATTGTGTGATAGCGGAGTTTTTCGGGATCGAATTCATCGGCGCCAATGCCACACCCAAGGGCGGTAATGAGCGTCCCCACTTCGGCACTGGAAAGCATCTTGTCGAACCTGGCTTTTTCCACATTGAGGATCTTGCCCTTGAGGGGCAGGATCGCCTGGGTTTTCCGGGCTCGGCCCTGCTTGGCCGAGCCACCCGCGGAATCGCCCTCGACAAGGAAGATTTCCGACAGGGCAGGGTCCTTCTCCTGGCAGTCGGCGAGTTTGCCCGGCAGGCCCGCGACATCCAGGGCGCCTTTACGGCGAGTCATTTCCCGAGCCTTTCGCGCCGCCTCCCGGGCACGGGCCGCATCGATCATCTTGCCCACCAGGGCCTTGGCGTCCTGGGGGTTTTCCATCAGATAGTCGGCGAATTTCTCGCTCATTTCCTGGTCGACAGCCGTTTTTACCTCCGAGCTCACCAGTTTGTCCTTGGTCTGAGAGGAGAACTTGGGATCCGGCACCTTGACCGAGATAATAGCGGTCAGTCCCTCCCGCGCATCGTCGCCGGTGGTGTTGACCTTCTCTTTCTTGCTCAAACCCTCTTTGTCCATATAGCCGTTCAAGGTGCGGGTCAAAGCGGCCCGGAAACCGGCCAGGTGGGCGCCCCCATCCCGCTGGGGAATATTGTTGGTGTAGCAGAAAATGTTTTCCTGGAAGCCATCGTTCCACTGAAGCGCCACCTCCACACCGATGCCGTCGTCGCGAACCATATCGAAATGCATGACTTTATTGACGGTGACCTTGTTGTGGTTCAGGTATTCCACAAAAGCCCTGAGCCCGCCTTCGTATTGGTAGACCTCCTCCTTGCCCGTACGCTCGTCCTTGAGAACGATGCGCACACCGGAATTAAGGAAGGAAAGTTCCCGGAGACGCTTGGCGAGAATATCGAAATGAAAGTTGATATTGGTGAAAGTGTCCCTGGAAGGGGTAAAGTGCACCGCCGTACCGCTTTCCGAGGTCTCGCCGACAATGTTAAGGGGCCCGTCGGGTACACCGTGGCTATAGGTCTGCTCGTGGACTTTGCCTTCTCGCCTGATTGTGAGCTTGAGGGTTTCAGAAAGCGCGTTAACTACGGAAACCCCAACGCCGTGCAGGCCACCGGAGACTTTGTAGGTGTTGTCATCGAACTTACCGCCGGCGTGGAGCACGGTCATGATAACTTCGGCGGCAGAGACACCTTCTTCGTGGATATCCGTGGGGATGCCGCGTCCGTTATCGGAGACGGAAATGGATTCATCCGGGTGGATGATGACTCGGATTTCCGAGCAATATCCCGCCAGGGCTTCGTCGACGGCATTGTCCACCAGTTCGAAAACCATATGGTGCAAACCGGTGCCATCATCGGTATCCCCGATGTACATACCGGGGCGCTTGCGCACCGCATCCAGTCCTTTCAGAACCTTGATGCTGGACGAATCATATTCTTGCGTTGCTTCTGAACCCATAAATTTCTTACTCATACCATGGAGTGTTGTGACACGGTGCCCTGTTCCACGTGGAACACTGTTGGCCGGTGCGGTGCCCCACCGCCAGCCGGGGAAAGGGGGTCAAGCCAGGATTGCTCCAGGCTGGCTCGATCGACACCAGTGACCAGAACCTGAACACCCAGCTCCCCGAGCATGCGCCCTACCCGACTCCGGTGGTTTGCGTCGAGCTCTGCCGGCAAATCGTCGAGCAGGTAGATACAATGTCTTCCGGTAACCTTATGGAAGTGAAAACCTTGCGCTAACTTGAGGGCGGTAATCAGTATCTTGGTCTGCCCCCGCGACATTACTTCGCTGGCTATACGGCCGTCGCATCGTACCCGGATATCCGCCCGGTGGGGCCCCCACTGGGTCCTCCCCAACAACCGGTCGCGTTCGCGGCTGTCGGCAAGGATCTGCTCCAGTGATTTTTCGGTATCCCAACCGGCGTGGAAGTTGAATTCCATTTGACCCGGCGACCCGAGGCGGTCAATTGTGCGTTGCAGTGTCGGGAGCAGTTGTTCCAGATATTCCTCCCGTTGCCGGGTAATCGACCGGGCCAGACTGACGAATTCCCGATCCCAGGCCGCAAGTTGCGCTGAATCTATTCTACCATGACGCAGCAACGAATTGCGGTGTTTCAAACACTTCTGAAACCGGACCCACAACGACCGATAGCCGTGTTCCACGTGGAACACACCCCAGTCAAGGAAACTGCGTCTTTGGGCAGGGGCGCCTTCAAGCAGCTGGAAACTGTCATTATTAAGCAGTTGGGTGGGCAACGTCTCCGCCAGTTGTGAGGCGGTTCTTATCGGTTCGCCATCAACCTTGAAGGTGAATTTCCCACCCACATCCCGATTAACCCCCATGGGAATCGGATAGCCCTGCCTTTCATCCGTCGACAATAACCCAAAGCAGGTGCAGTCCTTCTTCCCGTGGTTGATGACGGAGCGAAGATGGCGGGTCCGGAAAGAGCGCCCCCGGGACAAAAGATAGGCCGCCTCGAGAATACTGGTCTTGCCGCTTCCGTTGGCGCCCCAGAAGAGATTTGCTCCGGGGGAAAGGGACAACTGAACGTCCTCGAGGTTTCTCAAGCCGTGGACGTTCAGCTGTTTCAGATACATAAGAGCGGGAGGCTACAGGCCGACGCTAATCGCAGCCTGAACAATACGCGACCTCCCCTACAACCTCATGGGCATGATGACGTAAAGGGCGCTCTCGTTGGCGGGATCTTCGATCAGGGCACTGCTATTGGCATCCGAGAGCAGGAAGCGCACCTGGTCACCCCGGAGAACGTTGAGAACGTCGAGCAGGTAGTTGACATTGAAGCCTATCTCCAGCTCCCCGCCTTCGTATTCGACGGAGACCTCCTCTTCGGCCTCTTCCTGCTCGGGGTTGTTGGCGGTCATCTTCAGGAGGTTTTCCTGCAGCAATAGACGCACGCCCCGATATTTTTCATTGGAAAGAATCGACGTCCGGGCGAAGGCACTGCGCAATAACTCACGGGATCCGGACATAGTTTTATCACCACCCTTGGGCAACACCCGGTCGTAGTCGGGGTAAGCGCCGTCAATCAGCTTCGAGGTGAACCGGAAATCCTCCCCCTGGATACGGACATGATTGTTGCCGAGCACCACCTCCACTTCACCCTCTTCCGGGAGGATACGGGAGAGCTCCACGACACCTTTCCGGGGAATAATGGCCTGAATTTTTTCCGGAACACTGAAAGGCATGGCGCGCGTCGCCATGGCCAACCGGTGCCCATCGGTGGCTACCGCCCTGAGCGTGCCCTCGGCCGCTTCCCAGAGCATGCCATTCAGGTAGTACCGGACATCCTGCTGCGCCATGGCAAAAGAGGTACTATCGATCAGCCCCTTAAGCTCGGCACCGGGAATATTGAACTCAACCTGCCCCGGCCCTTCATCCACGGCGGGGAACTCACTGGCCGGCAGTGTGGAAAGCGTAAAACGACTCCGGCCACTCTGGAGCAGCATTCTCCCCCCCTCCTCCGAGAAGCGAATCTGGGCGCCCTCCGGCAACGATTTGCAGATATCCATCAGCTTCCGCGCGGGGGCCGTGATTTCTCCACCCTCCTCGGCTTCGTCGATAGCCTGACGACCGACAATTTCCACTTCCAGGTCCGTACCCGTCAGCGAAAGCCGGCCGTCATCGAGACTGATAAGAACATTGGAGAGTACCGGCAGGGTCTGCCGGCGCTCGACGACACTGACGACCAACTGAAGAGGTTTGAGGAAGGCTTCCCGCGAGATACTGAATTTCATTGGCAACTTTCTTCCGATTATTGAAAATTCGTTTGCTGTCAGAGAGTCCGGGTCATCAGGTGGTCAACAACCGCATCAGGTTCTTCATGTCTTCCCTGATATCCCTGTCCGTATCATTCAGGCTCTTTACCTTGCGGCAGGCATGGAGCACCGTAGTGTGGTCCTTACCCCCAAAGGCTTCACCGATTTCCGGCAAACTGTGGCTGGTCAGTTCCTTGGCCAGGGACATGGCCACCTGGCGGGGCCTGGCAATGGAGCGACTCCTCCTTTTGGAGAGCAGATCCGACAACTTGATCTTGTAGTAATCCGCCACCGTGCGCTGAATATTGTCTATAGTAACGAGCTTGTCCTGTAGCGCCAACAGGTCCTTCAAGGATTCCCGGATCAAGTCGATATCAATGGGCCTTCCCGTAAAATGGGCATTGGCGATTACCCGCTTCAGAGCGCCCTCCAACTCCCGGACATTGGAGCGAATTCGCTGGCCGATAAAGAAGGCGGCCTCTGGAGGCAATGCCACATTGGCCTGTTTCGCCTTTTTAATCAGGATGGCGACACGGGTTTCCAGTTCCGGCGGCTCCACGGCCACGGTAAGGCCCCAGCCGAAACGGGACTTCAACCGCTCTTCCAGGCCATCTATTTCCTTCGGGTAGCGATCGCAGGTCAGAATCATCTGTTGCCCCCCCTCCAGTAACGCGTTGAAGGTGTGGAAGAATTCCTCCTGCGATCGGTCCTTGCCGGCAAAAAACTGGATATCGTCGATCAGCAGGGCATCCACTGATCGATAGAATCGCTTGAAATCGTTGATGGCGTTGAGCTGGAGCGCCTTGACCATATCGGCGACAAACCGCTCAGAATGCAGGTAGATGATTTTGGCATTGGGATTGTTATCCCGCAGGGAGTTTCCCACTGCGTGCATCAAGTGGGTTTTACCCAGGCCCACCCCACCGTAGATAAACAGCGGGTTATAGGAACCCCCGGGATTTTCCGCCACCTGCCGCGCCGCGGCCCGGGCCAGTTGGTTGGACTTACCTTCGACGAAAGAGTTGAAGGTAAAATTACCGTTCAGGTTGGTCTCGTGACGAAGGCTGCCCTCGACAGCCACGGGCTCGGCACCGCCGGTCCTGGGTTTTGCAGCTGCAGGGCCAATACGGGGCAGGTCGCCGGGAGACTGGCCCGTCTCCGTCTCGATCCTTTCCTCGCCGTCCGGCGCCTGTTCTCCAGCCTCACGGCGAACCCGCCGCCGTATGGAGGCGCCTCTCAGGGCGCTGAATTCGACCACCACCTCGCAACGGCTGCCGGCTACCTCGGAAAATAACTCGCGAATGCGATCGAGAAACTTGTCGCTAACCCAATCCTGGACAAAACGGTTAGGTGCAATCAGGCGCAGCGTTTCCGGAAGTTCATCCCCGGTTTGGTTGTAATCCAGCTTCAGAGGGCGAATCCAGGTATTGAATTGTTGTGTCGGCAGTTCGTCTTGCAAATGGTCGAGACATTTTTGCCAAACCGCTTCCGCCAAAACTCCGTCCTCGTCTTTTTTTGTTTGATAAAAGTTCTGCATACGACCCCGTGGAAACTCGACGAGTCTACCGGGAATCCGACGACTTATCCACACCTGAAACCGAGATTGCTCTCGTGAACAATAAAACAATTTATTCTTTAAAATCAAAACACTAAGAACTTTTCCGGTTCTGTATTTTTTCACAGGTTGACAACAACAAATTGACCAAAAAACAACCAATAGCTGTGGATAACCTGTTATTAACTTGTGGGATTGCGGTGCAATCAAGGCGGGAAACACTTAGACAAGCCCGCTGTACCGGCCGACAATGGCTGTCGTTTTTTAAGGTGACCGGGGGTGTTTACGTGGTCACTTTCCAATACAGAAACTGGAGAATATGCGGCCCAGCAAATCGTCGGCACTGAACTCACCGGTGATTTCCCCCAGGCAGTTCTGTGCATAACGCAGATCCTCCGCGGCAAGCTCCCCGGCGCCGGAAACCCGTAACTGATGCCAGGCATCGTGCAAATGATCCCGGGCACGCCCGAGGGCATCCAGGTGGCGCCTGCGGGCGATAAAGCCACCGGCCTCCGGCGCCCGATACCCCATACAGGCTTTCAGGTGGTCGCGCAGAATAGCCATGCCCTCTCCGGTTTTCGCCGACAGGCGGATGGTGGGAATGTCCTCTTCCCGGTAAATCGGTTCCTGGCCCACCAGGTCCGCCTTGTTGAAAATCACGGTCAGGTTATCGCCGCCCGGGAAGCGCCTAAAAAACTCAGGCCATATGGCCTCAATGTCCATGCCTTTTCCTTCGCTCAGATCGACAACGAACAGGACCCGGTCAGCATGCTCGATTTCACGCCAGGCCCGGCGTATCCCTTCCCGCTCGACTTTGTCGGTACTCTCGCGCAGACCGGCGGTATCCACCACGTGCAGGGGCATACCATCGAGATGGATACTCTCCCTGAGGACATCCCGGGTGGTACCGGCAATATCCGTGACAATAGCCGCATCCCGGCCGGACAGGGCATTGAGCAGGCTGGACTTTCCGGCGTTGGGTTTGCCGGCAATGGCCACGGTCATTCCCTCCCGCAGTAGAGCGCCCTGGCGGGCATCGCCGATCACGGCATCCAGATCGCCCACTAATCCCTCAATGGCCGCCTCGACTTTTCCGTCGCCGAGAAAGTCGATCTCCTCGTCGGAAAAATCGATAGCCGCCTCCACGTATGTACGCAGTTGTATTAACTGTTCCACCACCCCGTGGACGCGCCGGGAAAACTCTCCCTGCAGAGAGCGCACGGCACTGCGGGCCGCCTGGCTGGAACTGGCATCAATCAGGTCGGCAATCGCTTCGGCCTGGGCCAGATCGAGCTTGCCATTGAGAAAAGCCCGCTCGGAAAACTCACCGGGCCTGGCCAGACGGGCCCCCAGCGACACCATTCGCGCCAGTAGCTCGTCCATGACCACGGGACCGCCGTGCCCGTGCAACTCAATGACATCTTCCCCGGTGAACGAGTGGGGGCCGGGGAAAAACAGCAAAAGGGCTTCGTCGATTACCTCGCCGTTATCGTTGGCCACCCGGCAGAAAGTGGCGCGGCGGGGCTCCGGGGCTTTTGCCAGCAGACTCTTGAGAAACCCGTGGAGGTTGCCCCCGGAAACCCGGACGATACCCACCCCGCCGCGGCCGGGAGGGGTGGCTATGGCGGCGATGGGATCGCTGTCCAGGACCATATCCCTGACGCTATCCTTTGCCCGCCTCGATACGGCGCGTCACATACCACTGCTGGGCAATGGAAAGCACTGAGTTGACTGTCCAGTAAAGCACCAGACCCGCCGGGAAAAAGGCAAACAGGAAGGAAAACGCCACCGGCATCAACTTCATGATCTTTGCCTGCATGGGGTCCGGCGGTTCCGGCTGGAGCTGCGCGGTGACGAACATGGCGATGCCGTTGAGCACCGGCAGGACGAAATAGGGATCCTTCTGGGACAGATCCTCAATCCACAGAATCCAGGGGGCATGCCGCAACTCGACACTTTCAAACAACACCCAATAAAGGGCGATAAATACCGGCATCTGGATAAGAATGGGCAGACAGCCGCCGAGCGGATTGACCTTTTCCCGCTTGTAGAAATTCATCATTTCCTGGGACAGCTTCTGGCGATCATCGCCGTAAAGCTCCTTGAGCCGCTGCATCTCGGGCTGGAGCTTGCGCATCTTCGCCATCGATTTGTAGCTGGTGGCAGAAAGCTTGAAGAAAAGCGCCTTGATCAGGACGGTCAGGAGAATAATGGCCCAGCCCCAGTTGCCGACAACGCCGTGAATAAAAGTCAGCAAGGCGAAAATGGGTTTGGCAACCCACCACAGCCAACCGTAATCGATGGTCAGGTCCAGATGAGGAGCGATCTCCTCAAGCCGGTACTGATCCTTGGGGCCGGCATAGAAACCGGCACTGACCGTGCCCGTTTCCCCCGGGGCAACCGATATGGCCGGCGACGTGAAACCCAGTGCAAAAAGGTCCCGGGAATTCAGCTGGCGAAGACGAAAGCTGTTGTTGGCGTCCTGGGCGGGAACCCAGGCACTGAGAAAATAGTGCTGGAGCATGGCCACCCAGCCACCTTCCTGGCGAACCGTAAAGGCTTTCTCCGCCAGATCGCCGAAATCCAGTTTCTTGTAGTTCTCTTCCGGCGTGGTGATGGCTGCGCCCACGAAGGGTTGCATGCCCAGGCCGTCGCCGGCGGGCGGCCGGAAATCGTCCCGGAGAATCTGTCCGAAAAGTGCCGCCTGCCATGGGTCCTGTCCGGTGTTTTCCACCCGATAGCGGACATCGAGAAGGTAGTCGCCCCGGCGGAAGACAAACTCCTTGACGATCAGCGCATCGTCCTGCCGGAGGGTCAGTGCCACGGTGAGTTCGTCCCGGCCCTCGGCCAGACGGAAGCTGCCCTTGTCCACGGAAAACCGGGGTCTTCCCTCATTAGTATCCGTACCATCTTTGCCCACCAGCCCGCTTTGGGCGACATAGGTGTGACTCCGGGTACGATTGAGCAGCACAAACGGATCCGTGGACTCCCCGGACTGAAGATGTTCCGGGAGCGCCACCCGGACAATATCGCCGCCATAGGTGTCAATGGTGACATTGAGGACATCAGTGGATACCTGAACGAGCCGCGAATCCCCTGGGCTGGCAGGCTCCAGCGGCGCTTCAGCTCCCCCTTCCGCCGGCGCTTCCGGCACCGCCCCGTCGGCGGGTGGCACCATGTCCCGGTCCGGCGTTTCCGGAACCACCACGGATTCCTTGACGAAACTTTCCTGTTGGGGGCGACGCAGTTCCTGAAACTCGTTCCAGCGAATAAAAAGAAGGCCCAGAACAATGATAATGGCGCCAATAAGCAGGTTGCGTTGCCAATCCATGATGATCAATTCTCGGAATTGCGGTAAATGGGGTCCGGGACGGGATCACAGCCGCCGGCGTGAAAAGGGTGGCATTTTAGAATGCGCCGCACTGTCAGGTAACCCCCTCTGGCGGCGCCGTGTCTCTCGATGGCTTCGCGGGCGTAGGCGGAACAAGTGGGGTAAAAGCGGCAATGGTTGCCCAGAAAGGGGCTGAGGGCCAGGGTGTATAGCCTTATAAGCAACAACAGTAGCGACTTCATGAGGCCTCCTGCTTCTCGAGCTTGCGCGTCAGCCGCCGCCAGGCGTCGATGAGTGCTTCGTGCTGGTGCCCGCGGTCCAGTTCCCGAATGCCCTGTCGAACCAGGAAAATAATGTCGAGGCTATCGAGGCTGTCGGTATTGTGCCTGAAGGTTTCCCTGGCCACTCGCTTCAACCGATTCCGGTCCGTGGCCCGACGCAGGTGTTTCTTGGAGACGATCAGCCCCAATCGGGGATGCCCGAGCCCGTTGGGACGGGCGAGTATAAGGTACTGACGGTGCCCGACCTTGTACGCGGCACGGTCGAACACCCTTTGGTAATCGCTGGGAGAGAGGAGCCTTTTGCTCTTATCGAACGAAGCACCGGGCATGGAGCTGCCACGGAGTGGCGTAACCGCCCTCAGGCAGCGAGGCGCTTGCGGCCCTTGGCACGGCGACGGGCAAGTACGCGACGCCCGCCAACGGTTCCCTTGCGTGCGCGGAACCCGTGGCGGCGCTTGCGAACCAGCGCGCTGGGCTGATAGGTGCGCTTCACGGCTAAACTCCAGTTTCAGGCTGAATCTCGAATTGACGGGGCTGTATAAGGGCGGGCCGGGGCTCTGTCAACGACCGCCGGGGCCTTGAGAGGCGGAATCTCCACAAGGCCTCACACCTTGGTGACTGGCGGTCCGGCCGGGCAGCGGCTAAAACCGCTCTCTGGCCCGGTTTTCTGCGGATTTTCCGCCCCTGCCCGGGCGCGCGGAACAATCCCCAGGCGG
>DGNJ01000087.1 GCA_002388905.1 Cellvibrionales bacterium UBA4495 | reverse complement strand
TGCTTAACTTCCTAAGACCCTAACATAATATACAGACCTCGACGGTTCAGCCGTCTAACCTCCTGTAATCATTGCGTTTTGTTGTGGACAACCGGAAATTATTTCCGGGCTTTGTGTTCCGACTAGGCGGGGGTAGCGCCCCCGCCGCTTTAAAAGTCGGAGCGACTAACCAAATAGTCGGAGTCCACGAAAATGCAAGAAAAATCTTCTCAGGCAACCGCCGAAAAGCACATATCCCACCTGAAATCCCTGTTTGCTGGAGGCCGCAGCGTCGAGCAGTTGCGGGCGGATCGCCGCGAGGCGACCCGGGCCGCTTGTGCGGACTACTGGCGACGGATAAACCGACTGGCCGCCCTGAGATACGGGAGGGTGCAGCAATGAAATTGCAGAGCGGGACTATGGTCGGGCAATACCGGCTGCATGTTACGGATGGACTATGCATTTCGTTTGATTCGGTAGGCGCGGCGCTAGCGCCGGATGTTGTCGTGCTCAGGAAATACGGGTTCCCGGTGGCGGTTTTGCAGTTTGAGGACGCCGACGAATTCTGGAAGCAATGGAGGGCCGCGAAATGAGCCAGGAATTGCAGACTCTCGAGATACCCGCCGATCTGGTGGAAGCCAATGTCAAAGCCCGGCGCATGGTCGCCGGGTGTCAAACCATCAAGCAGCTAGTCATTGCCGCCCGGTACTGCCAGCGGATCGTTGACGAAATGGGCCAGCGGTGCCGCGTGGCCACGTTCTGCTATTCAAACCTGATCGAGCGGCGGCGGGATGAAATCGTCGAGCGGATGCAGCGGAGGGCGGCGCAATGACAGCCGCCGCCCCTATGGCCCGGTTCCTGGTCGATCAAAGGGACTGGCAGGAAAAGACACTCTACCGGCTCCATGGGCTGCGCGACCTGTTTGAAAAGCGCCATGCCTGGCGCGTGGAGCGCGACGGATGGGCCGTGGCAAACGATGAATTGCGGCGGGCCGTCGAGTCTCTCCAGTTCGCGGAAATCTCCCTGGATTTTGATGATGACCAGATACGCCGCCTGGCGGCGGGCAAGGCGGCGCAGTGCGAAAAAATGATAACCGCCAGGGATGGCGACCTGTCGAAAGTCGAGGCCATGCTGGCCGTCTATGGTCTGGAGTTGCCGAAGCCGGGCCGGGAGTCGTGCCCGAAGTGGTGGCGGGGGCAGTTGCGGAAAATCTGCCGCCGTGGCTGCGAGGCGCTACTACGCGACCTAGGGTACACGCACAAGCGGGCCGGGGCCTATGTCAGCGAGTACACGTTACGGCAGTGGATAGGCCAGCAACGGCGCAATCAGTCGATCCTGGAGGGCCTGGAGGCCGTCAACGATGACGGCGAGGCTTTCACCCTGGCGGAACTGGCCGCCGTCAATGTCAGCAACCCGGAAATCCGCCGCGGTGAGTTGATGACCAGAATGCGGGGTTTCGAGGAATGGGCGGAACAGGACGCGGGGCAATGGGTACCGATGTTCTACACGATCACAACACCGTCGAAATATCACGCCAGGGGCACGGATGGAAAGCGTAACCGGAAGTATGCCGGGTTCACGCCGCGAGAGGGTGCCGACTATCTGCAAAGCCTGTGGTCGCGGGCGCGGGCTGCTGTCCACCGCCAGGGCGTCCAGTATTTCGGGTTCAGGATCGCGGAGCCGCACCACGATGGGACGCCGCACTGGCACCTGTTGTTGTTCGTCCTGGCCGACCACAAGGGCACCCTTACCGACACCTTGCGCGATTACGCGTTCAAGGAGGACGGCAGCGAGCCGGGCGCGGAGAAACACCGCTTTGAAGCCGTGGAGATCACGGAGGAAGCCGGGACGGCGGCGGGCTATGTCGCTAAGTACGTCAGCAAAAATATTGACGGTTTCGGGGTCGGGGAGGACCTGGAGGTGGGCGACTTTGCCGCCATCACGGCGGCCAGGGTGCGGGCCTGGTCGAGCGTTTGGGGTATCCGGCAGTTTCAGCAGTTGGCCGGGCCGGGTGTGACCGTTTGGCGCGAGTTGCGAAGGGCGGCCAATAACCCGGACCGGGTGCATATGACCGACCAGTTGCGCTTGATCCTGGAGCCCGCGGACTCCGGCGACTGGTGCGAATACACACGGGCTATGGGCGGCGCAGTGGCCGCCAGGGAAGCCCGCCCGGCATGGGTCAAGTACGAAACGCGCAACCTGAAAACCTGGGAGGAAAACCGGGGCCGTTACGGCGAGCCGGTGCGCCGGGTGGTGGGCGTCATGGGCCGGGCGTTCCTGGTTATATCCCGGTTTCGGGAGTGGAAGATCCGGGAAGGTAGCCGGGTATCGAAGTTGGCGGGGCTGGCAGTGGCCGGTGCCCGCGATTTGATGGCGAGGGTAGAAAGGCCGGTGCGGTTGAATCCGTCTTTTGTCTTTGCTGATGGGGTGAGGTTCGGGGAATTACCCGGAGCGCCGCCAGGCGCGACCTTGGACTTGTGTCAATAACTGTACGGGGGCATTTATGGCGGATTTGAATGGAGAAAGCTGGTTAAAAGTGAATATTGAAAAGAGCGAGGGGGAAGGGGCGGAAATCGTCGTTTTTGATGATCCTGCCGACTTTGGGTCGATGTGCCCGGAGTGCTTTGCCTATCGAGCGGTAGAGGGAAAGGCAAGGATTTCTGATGTGGTCGATTATTACATTGATGTAAATATAAACCCGGTTACGGGGCTGATTGAGGGCTCAGAGGGCGCGGAAGAAGCGGAAATGGTGGCGGCGGCACTGGAGGTCGAAGCTAAAAAGATTAGGGGAAAAATTGGGAGGAAGTATGGCAGCCGGTGAAAAAGTCGCCGTCCTGCCCGTGAGGGCGCTACTGGCGGTCCTGGGCGACGGTCTGGAAGTTCGGAAAAGCCAGCGGGAGGGCAAACGCTATCCGCTGTATCTGGTTACCCCGTGGGGGCCGTGGCCGATCAACACGCCGGCGGGCCAGGATTTCATCCTGGAAAACGCCAAATTCAACGGGGCGCCGGCACCGGATAACCCGGAGCCGGAACCGGAGAAAAGCCCGGAGCCGGCGCCACCGGCACCGGAGCCAGAACCCGGGGAAATCCCGGAAAAATCCGGGTTTTCCCGGTTTTGGGAGGGCCTGGGCAGCCTCGATTAACCGCCCATCATTAATCCCGCCGTGAGGCGGCATGATCCTGATAACTCGCCGGGAGGCGCTTTGTAATGGATACCATCAACGAGCAAACCATATCGTCTGAACTGGACGAATTGGCAGCCGAGGCCGGGCCGGACCCGGCGGAAGCTGTCGCCAACGAACAAGCCGAAGCCGCGCAAGTCGCCAGCCAGAAAGGGGAGGCGGAATACAGGGAGTTGCTGGCCCAACTATTCGGGCCAGGGTTCCAGGTACTGGCGCCCGCCTGGGGCGTCCAGGACGCGGAAGTGGACGCGCTGGCCGGTGCCTATGCCGCCGTGCTGCAAAAGTATTTCCCGGAAGGGCCCGGGCAGTTCGGGCCGGAGTTGGCCGCCGTGTTTACCACTGTGGCGATTATCGGGCCGCGCCTGAAAATGCCGCGCACCACCCGGAAGGATGCCGGGGAAAACCCGGAAAACCCAGAGCCAAAGGACACCGGCGCGGGCCGGGGGAGGGAAGCCAATGCCGGTTAAGTCGGGGAAGTTGACCGCCGCCATTGGATCCAGCCGGTCCGGGAAAACGCAGTTTGTTTTCCGGGAAATTGCCGGGCAAAAGCGGTTGATGGTGTGGGATATCAAGGGGGAATACCCGGTCCAGCACCGGGCGCGAAACCGGGCGGAATTGGTCCGCCTGGTCAAAACCCTTGCCGGGAAACCCGGAAAGATCGCCTACACGGCGGACCGCCTGGCCGACTTCGCCTTTTTCTGTCGTGTCGCACAAACCTGGGTGAAGTCCCACTACCTGGCCGGGCAGTCGTGCGCCCTGGTGTTCGAGGAAACAGCGGACGTGACCACCCCGGCAAAGGCGCCGGAGGAATACGGGATTATTCTCCGGCGGTTCCTGTCCTATGGGGTCAACATCTACGCGGTGACCCAGCGACCCGCCGAGAGTGACAAAACCGCCATCGGGAACGCCTCGATCCTGCACGTCTGCCGGCTCAACCTGAACCCGGACCGCCGGAGTGCCGCCAACAATACCGGGCTACCGTTCCAGGAAATCGACGCACTGGTGGCGGATCAGGACGCGGGCAAATTCGAATACCTGCATGCCGACACCGGGCGCCGGAAATGGCACAAGGGCACCCTGACTTTTGCCGGTGGCAAGCCCAAATTCACCCGAAAGACAGCCGAAAAACCCTTATAAGGGATCGATTGCAAATGCGAGCCCGGACGGTGATCTTATAAGGGCAGTTTTGCAATCCACTATTCGAGGGCTTAACAATGAGCATGAGCGCAAAAAACATCCTGAAGGTTGCTGTAATCGCTGTCGGCGCTATCGTCGTGGCAAAACGCCTTCCGGTTGTTCAAGACTACGTCTAAGGCGTAGAAGGGGCCGGGTAGCCGGCAGAAATCGATTCCTCATGTCGTGATGACAGCATGGAGTTTTTAAAATGGCACAACGTCAAATAGCCGCCAACGAGCGCATTGATGTGCGGATGCCAGACGCGCCCAATGTGGGCGCCGGCAATACCGCCGTCTTCAAATTGCCCACCGCCCGGCGGTTCCACGAATTGCAACTGGTGGTATCCGGCACGGGTGTAGACCTGGGCGACCTGGAGGAAATCCGGGTGATTGCCAACGAAAAGATCACTCATCGCTATACCGGCGCAGAGCGGGACAGCATGAATCAATTCGATGGTCGCACCGCCTGGAACCTGTCCACAAATCCCACCCTGGTGATCCCGTTCGAGCGGTACGGCATGGAAAATTCCATTGCCGCGCAAGAAACCGCCCTGGATACCGGGCCGGTAGTCGAAGGCAACGGGCGCGAGATCAAGGCGCTATCCCTGGAAATCGACCTGAAAAGCGACGCGCCCGGCGACCTGGGCCTGAAGCTTTACGCCACTCAGTCCATGAGCCTGGGCCGTGGCGCGGGTACGGTGATGCACATTGACCGCAGCGTCCGGGATGCCGCCGGCGCCGGGGAGTATCAATTCTCCGATCTGCCCTATGGTGGTGTAACCAGTCAGGCGCTGAACCGGGTTTTCATTAAGCCGTCAGCCAATGACATTTCGCTGATGAAAATTGACCGGGACACCTACACGATTTTCGAGCGCACAAAGGCGCTCAACGAATCCATCCAGAAGGATGGCGTAAGGGTCCCGCAATCCGGTTACCTGGTGATCGATCGCACCGAAAAGGGCTTTGTCGGCAACCGCATCGACCTGCGCGGGGTGCGCGATTACCGCTACAAGTTCACCCTGACCGGCGCCGCGACGCTGACCTTCCTTTCTGAGTACCTGGGCGGCCTGGGCGACTGATTGTCGCCGGGCCTCTCCGATTGTTGAGGGGAGGGAATAGCAATGTCAGAGCAAAACACGGGCGGTTTTTGGGGCGGACTCAGTGACGCGCTGGGCACTATCGGCGGAATCTATGGCGAGATTAAAACCGCCGAAACCGAAGCGGAACTGGAGAAGTACCGATACCTGAACAGCCAGGGCGCGGAGTCCGTCATCGACAAGGAAAGCCAGAATGTTCGGGATTATTCCGGGCCTGGCACCTACTACCAGCCCACCGCCGCCGGCTTTGGCCTGGGTAACAACGTCCTAACGTGGGCCGTGGCTGGGGTGGTTGTTTGGCTGATCGTTGAAGCCAGGGGGTAGGAATGTCGTTTATACCTGCCGGTCTTTCCTCTCTCGGGCTTGAATTGGGGCTCGGCCTGTCAAGTGGGCCGACTGTTACCAGTTCGTCATCCCGCAGCGGCGACAACATGTTCGGGCACTATACCGCCTCGCCAAGCGTCGGCGCCGGTGACACCGTGGGCGGGCAGCCGGGCGTGTCCTGGCCGGTGCTGGTGCTCGCGGGTGTGGCCCTGTACCTGATCGCAAGGAGGTAGCCGTGGCGCTGTTCGGATTAGGCAACAGGACAAAAACCGGAAGCGCCAGCGGCACCGCCGGGGCGCAGTCGCAAGCCGGCCCGGCTTTTGGTGTGAATGTCTCAGCCGGTGATGATGCCGGCGCGACCATCAATTACAGCCAGTTCAATCAAGTAGCCGATTATGGCGCAATCGAGGGCGGCCTGGATGCCGCCGATCAGGCGCTGGACCTGGGCCGGGATGCCCTGGATTACTACGGCGAGTTGGGCAGCGAGGCCATTGCCGGAAACCGGGAGATTGCCGGCCAGGCAATCGCGTCAACGCACCTGTTCGCGGATGAAGTATTGCGTCGCGAATCGATCCTGACCGGCCAGGCGCTGTCAAACCTGGGCAAGTCCTACTCGGAAACCCTGAGCACCTACGAAAGCCAGCAAGCGGCCAAGTTCGACGCGGTATCGGACGCCATCAATGCCGGGGCGCAAGACACCGCCCGGCGGATCGCGGGGCTATCAAGTGCGCCAGGGGATGACCAGAAAACCCTGTTCCTGTGGCTGGCTGGTGGCGCCGCCATCATGTTTATTTTGACCCGGAAAGGGGGGAAATAATGTGGCCCTGGTGGCTCCCGTTTCCGCCCCTGTTCCCTGTGATCTGGTGAAGTAATGGCAACAGCAACGCAGCGTGAAATAACCTTCAACCTGGCGGCGGGCCAGTTGCAAAACGTGCCCGTAAACCGCCCGGAGTTCGTCTATATCAAAACCGCCGCCCGCCCGGTAATCGTTACCGTGGAAGGCCAGGCCATTGCAATGGAGGCCGGGGAAAAACGCCGGTTCCCAAGCGCAGTCGCGGAAATGACCATCTACAACCCGGACACCCGGCCATTGCTGGTGGTCCTGGTCGTGGGAGTGGGCGATTATGAAAAACTGATTGTCTCCGGGGAAATGGTCAACGCCGGCGGAGTAAAACGGGCCAACGGCACCTTTGTTACCGACCGCCGCTACTGGTTGCCGCTATCGCTGCATGTCTCCGATAACTACACGCCAGAATTTTGGTCATTCGGCGATTATGCAAAGCGGGAGGACTCGGGGCAGCCGATGGAATACGGCGACTCTTTTTCCTCCGGGCCGCTGTATGAAGGAACAATACTGATACCGGATTCTGGCGGGTATCAGCAATATTTAAGGATGAACCCGGAAGACTGGTCGGTGGTGCAGTCCGGTTTTTATGTGAAGGAAAGCGGCGACGGTTATAACGCCAGTCACATGGCCTGGGGCGGCGATTACTTTTGGGGCGCTGTAACCAGTGGGCGGATTATGAGAAAGGCCGCCGCCGGTGCAGACTTTTCGGTGGTCAAGGTGGTCGGGCAGCAAATCGCGCAGATTGGCGCCAGTGACGCGGCCAAGCTGGTGGCGGTGAGGCTTTACGGTGCCGACACGATAAGGATTTATCACTCCGAAACGCTGGATTTTATAAAGGATATCGCGGTTACGGGCGACATTATGAACACGTCGCAAAAAGAGACCATCCTGATCGAGCACGACGAGGCGGACGGAGTGGACCGGCTGTGGCTGTTGGCGGCGAATGGCGCCGGTACCGTGGGCCAGTGGGTCTACAACATCGAAACCGGCGCCCTGATTGATTCCAGTATTAAGTCGGGGCTGACCGTGGATTATGTCGGTAATTTCCGGTTCGGCGGCATCTATGGGGACTGGGTTATTACCGTGGATAGCCAGGGCGGCCATGCCAAAAATCAGCAAGCCTACAAGTTCGCGAATCGCGAAATCGACCGCCGCGCCAAAGGCGGCGCCACACTGTCAAGCACCACCGGACCGACCCGTGGTACCCGTTGCCCGCGTCTGCTCAAGCCGACCAGCTATATAAATTACATAACCGAGGCGGACGTGACCGTTGACCACGCCACCGACACCATGTCGGGCGAGATCATCAAGGCCGCCCTGGAAATGTACCTGGACCAAGAACTGGCCGACGATTACCTGGATCATGTTTTTGGCATTCGGGTCTACGACCCCGGCGCGGACGTGCCCTGGCCGTACCGGGAAATCCTGACCGGCGGCAAGTCCTTTTTGCTGGCCCTGCAGGCCGACAATTTCAGCACCAAATACCCGGCCCGCCTCGATCTGTTGATCGATGAGGGCGTTATCAATACGGAGATACCCTAATGTTTGAGATCGCGCAAAAAACGCACCTGGTGTTTGAGCCGGGCGAGTCGAAAAGCCTGGACCTGGCCGCCGCAACCGGCAATGTCTACGCCACCCCGGCGGGTAATGAAATCCTGCTCGAAGACCTGGCCCGGCTGTCCTATCTCAAGGGCAAGTGCAAGTACCGGCTGCGCCAGTCCGGCACCGATGCCGCCGCCGTGGTCACCCTGTCCGTTAAAAACGGATCGACCAAGCTGGGGGAAACCACCATCAATTTTGACGGTTCGGGCGAGTACGCCGGAACCTTCGATGTGGACCTGTCCGAAGTGGCCGGCACAACGAAATTGAAGATGGACGTCAACGTGGACACCCAGGCCGGCGCCGGCATTACCGCCACCCTGGCCGCCGTCCTGGACGTGGCACACCCGCTGGTATTGGGCGGCTGTGGGTAATGAGTCGCGCCCTGGCTGGCCTGGGGCTCGCCGCAGCGGCGGGCCTTGTGTGGTGGCACTGGCGCTATCCCGGCGCCACCGTCTACCCGGATAGGCCATTGCCGGACCTGGAAGCCGGGCCGGCAGAGTGGGGCGCCCCTGAGCCGGGCCAGAGCGTGGAGGGAGTCGACGTGGAAAATCGCAAGCCGGTATTGGTCTATTTCGAGCCGTCCGAGTTCGGCATCTGGTGGCCGTTCATGGCTGACGACCTGTTGCACAAGCTGGACGACTTCCGGGCGCGGTGGGGCGCCCCTGTTGTTGTCTCCCGCGCCTCCGGCGCCCTGGGCCGCCATGACGGCACCGGAGAAAGCCAGCATAACGTCGATGCCTGGGGCGAAGTGCGGGCCGTGGACGTGTTCCCAATGATCGACGGCGGGTATATCCACAACGAGGCGCAACGCTACCGGGCGTTCAAGATCGCCAAGGAAGTGGGTTTTACCGGCATCGGGCTTTATACCGACACTCGGCCCGGCAACATGGTCCACCTTGACGTAAGGAAAACCCGAAATCCCGGTTACCCGGCCAAGTGGTCGCGAGTCGCCGGCAACTATGGCGCCCTGGAGGCCGTGATATGAACAATACCCAATTTGCCATGCTGGTGGGCGCGGGCCTGGCGGTCCTGTGGTACGTCGCGGGCAAGGCCGGGGCAACCGCCGCCGGGGTGGTCGAGGAAGTCACCCCCGCCAGCCGGGAAAATTTCATCTATGACAACATCATTGGCGGCGCGGGCGACGTGCTCAACGATGGCGAGAGAAACGGCAATTTTTCGCTGGGGTCTGCGATTTATGATTTTTTCCACCCGAATGAGTTTGAAGAACTGCTAGGGGGTAACGGATGAACCGGAAATTCCTGGCGGGCGTCGCGTTAATAGTGGTCGGCAGCGTCGCCGCCGAGTACGCCAAAAAATGGTTGGAAAGTAGGGGGCATCTGTGAATCCAAACCGCATGAAATACCGGCGCCAGGCGCAGCCGGAACCGCAACCCGTGGACTATATCCAGTTGCGCGAGATCGAGGCCGCCACCTGGCGGGAGCTGCAAAACCTGGGCGCTGAGCACGGGCTAAAAGTCGTCGGGGTCCGCCGTGAGGACCTGGAAGCGGCCATCCTGGAGGCAATGCAATGAAATGGTTTTTCTATGGCGTCGCCGCCGTGGTGGTCGGCAATGTCATCTACGAAAAGTTGAGGGCCTGACGTGCTGGAGACTATCGCCGGTACCGTCCTGAACCTGGCCGCCGGCACATTCAGCGACTGGATAGGGGCAAAGGCCGAAGCGTCGCGAGAGAAGGCAAAGGCCAGGGCGGAAGCCGTCAAAAACGGTATTCCGGGCTGGTCCGATGAATGGCTGGTCCTGGTGTGGAGTTTTCCGGCGGTGGCCTGTTTTGTGCCCGGCCTGGACGCAGTGGCAACGGCGGGCATCGAGCGATTCAACGCAATGCCGGGCTGGTATCAATACGGATTTTTTATGGTAACCGGGGCCGTGTTCGGGCTCGATAAATTTGTAAAGTTGAAGCAGTTGAAACCATGACACTTGGGGTTTTTGAATGGCTGAGTGCCGGCGGTGACCTGGCGACAATGGCGCTGGTGTTCATGCTGTGGAAGTTGGATAAACGGGTTTCACACCTGGAATGGTGGCGCGGAATAATGGTCGAGAGAGAGGCAAAAAATGGCGGGTAGAACGAAGAAAGGGCGATTCACAAAGGGCAGCATGGCCGCCAAGCGGGCCGGGAAGAAAGGCGGGCGGAAGGCCGCCCGCCTTAGGCGTTAAAACGTCAGGGTGGCTGCGCGTTCGTTGTCCACAAGGATCATGCAGCGAATATCGACCCAATTAGGTGAAACGCGGCGACCATTGCAGTCGGCTTCTACGGCGCGATCCTGGTAGGCGCCGTCAATGCGGCCATTGCCATCCCACGAAATGAGCCCCTGAGCGGCGGTGTCGCCGTTAATCGTGACGGTAAGGTTCCGGTCCACGGTAGTTTTGACCAGTCCTTCCTTCATGGTGTTGTCAAGCTGTCCGGTGATTCGCCATAGTTCCTCGGCGCCGGCGGGACGATAGGTCTGGACGGCGCTTTCGTCCTGCCAAGTAGTCGTGCAGCCAGCCAGGGCCAAAACAGCGAGGGGGTAAAATATCCGTTTCATGAGGTGGGCTCCTTGTTGCAAGTGGGGCATTGATAGTTGATGTCGTACCGCTGAGAATGCGCGATTAAGGCGAGAACAATAGCGACGGCAATAGCCGGAAAAACGTTGTCTGACAGAGGCTTATAAAAGAATGTTCCAGCGACAAGTAACACTGCTACCAGTTCCAGAACTGACGGTAAGCTGCCGATAGATACTGGCTTTTTCTCTTTGTTTTTCCGCATTTTGCGGCCGCAACTATTACACTTCATTGGTCCTTAAATCTCCTTGTGTTGTTGGCGGGGGAAAGGTATCACATTATCCGGCACCGGTGCCGGAGTCTGTTCACGTTCCAGGCGAGCCAGGCGACCCCGTAGGGCCGCGTTTTCCCGTTCCAGGGCGGCAACCTGGTCCGCCAGGGCTTGGGCGTGTCGATCTGTTTCGTGGTAGAACGTGGCGAACATGCGCCCCTGGTTGATTGCCTCGGCGGTGTATCCAAGATCGCTTTCCGTCCGAATCTCGCCGGTTTTGTCATCCCACCAGAGCGGCGCGTCCTGGGGAATGAGTTTTTTGCCCGCGACCGCCTCAAGTAGTTGTATCCGCGCCGGGTCGGGCCGGGCTTTGCCGGTGCAGTAATGCCGGGCGGTTTTCTCTGTTGTCTGCATGATCGCGGCCATTTCGTGGGCCGGGATATCTCGGTATCCATGAGTGAAGCACTGCGAATATACGCGCCAATAGTCCATTTAATACAACCTCCAAGACCCGCAATGCTACGGAGGGTTGGGCAGTAATCAGACGGCGGGGAGACGGGCTGCATAATCCGCTGAGTGACCGGAAAACGAAAACTGGTCACATGTCAAAAGGCGGCAAAGTTGCAAATAGGGGGCGGGGGTTGGTAACTTATTCCCGTCCACGATTTAACATAATATACATTATGCGCAGTTGTGTTTAAGGTGAGGTTCAGTCCTTGGCGTAGTTCTTGGTCTCGAACTCGTGCTCGCAGGCCTCACAGAAACAGTCCCAGTATTCGCACTCCTCATGCGCACCATCGATGTTGTGTTGTCGACGATGATCTGCACCGAAAAGCATTTTGGGCACTTCAGCGGGATTTCTACGTTGTTGCTGGTGGCAATGGTTTGTGCCATGGATTGTCCTGACTCTGGTTGGTGGATGTAAATGCGTCATAATCTGGTATTTTGCGCCCCGGACAGATAGAGCCGCTTGATCCAATATAAGTGATACATCTCAGTGATGGTCACATACTCGCCGGATAACCTCTGGTCATGCCCGGTCTTGGCGATCAACGATTGTAAAGGCTGGTATCCAGGCAGTTGTTTCTTGCCAGTGCATTGCGCCCCGGAGGCTGTACCGTGTATGGGCCTGGGTGGAAACGACTTAGCCAGATCGTTGAAATGAATCGAAAATGGCCTGATCACGTTCTGAACAAATTTACAAAATTATTGATATATCAGATTATTATGAGTTTTTATTAAAGTATTTTATAGGTAGAAGGAGTTTAATCAGCCATCCGGCCAAGCCTCATAATATGACAGAATTGATGATACACACCACTAGTGTCCGGAATATTAG
>DGNJ01000020.1 GCA_002388905.1 Cellvibrionales bacterium UBA4495 | reverse complement strand
CTGGTTGTCCTTGTCAAGCAAGCCAACGCAGCGCTGGCGTCTGTCAGGCCGCGCCCTTCGGGGCTTTCAGGCGGACTCACACTCGGCGTTGCAACTTCTCGACAGGCAACCAGCATGCCTGCGAAGTTGCTCCTTGATTGCAAATCCGCCTGAAAGCCAGAGGCTGCTCCCAATTTATAGAGGTGCCCTAAATAAAAAACGGAGGAATACACCATGAAAATGGATATCTACCAGGCTACCGTCCCCCTGTTCCTGCGATCCCTTGAGAACCTCAAGGGCATTATCGACAAGGGGATTGCCTTTCAGGAGGAAAGGGAGATCGCTCCAGAAGTACTCCCCAACTACCGGCTCGCGCCGGATATGCTGCCCCTGTTCGCGCAAATCGACGTGGCGGGCGACATGGCCAGGGCCTGCGGCGCCAGGCTGGCCGGAATGGAGGTGCCCGAGTGGGACAAGTCCGATACGCACCTTCCGGCCCTGAAATCGCGGCTGGAAAAGACCATCGCGTTCCTGGAGCCCCTCAAGGCCGAGCAGTTTCAGGGGTGCGAGGAGCGGGAGATCGTCCTGGAGTTCCCGGGAATCACCCTGAACTTCAACGGCATGTCCTATGTGCGCAATTACGTAACGCCCAACTTCTATTTCCACATGACCACCGCCTACAACATCCTGCGTATGGCGGGCGTGGCAGTGGGCAAGGCCGATTACCTGGGGGATATCACCAGCAACTGAAGCCCCGGCCCGGCAATGCCGGTCCCCCCCGCCCAGGCGGGACCGGCGGCGGCCCGCGACCATCCGTCAGCGCTTGGCGGCGGCCACCAGCTGGTGGATGCCCTGTCCGTAGAACTGCAGCTTCTCCGGCGTCAGGCAGCGATACGGCGACATGGGGCACAGGGAGTCGGCGACATTCCACAGGGGCTCTATCTGCTCGAGCACCTCGTCAACGCTGCCGCAGGAAACAAAAGCCAGCACCATTTCATCGGGCACCTGGTCCACCACGGACATGACATCGCTCTGCCGTTTCGATGCTTCCTGGCAGATCCGGGCCTCCTTCAGGAAACCGTGCCCCTCGAAAATATTCTCGTAGGCCGTGATACCCGCATAGGAAGCCACCGTCGGCCGGGCATCGTCGATGGCCTGCTTCTTGTCATTGTTGACCGCTACCCAGGGCCAGGAATTCACCTCGATCTCGTCCCGGGAGCGGCCGAACTCCCTGAGGGAATTTTCAATCAGCGGCGCAATCTTTTCATTGGTCCAGCTTACCGTCCACAGTGCGTGTGCCATCAGGCCGTCGGCAACTTCCAGGGCCATCCGGGTCATTTTCTCGCGCATGGCCGCCACCCAGATGGGGATATGCTCCCGGACCGGCGGCGCCGTGGGGATCATTTCCTGGTAATCGGCCTTGTAGTAGACGCCGTCGTAGGGCTCGAGTCCCTTGTGGGCGCCGGCGACGATATGGCGCACAGCACGCACCGTGTCCTTCAGGTGGGTCAGCAACTTGTACTCCGGCGCTCCGTAAAGCCCCACGGTGGCGGAGGGCACGGCGCTGCCCAGGCCGAGGATAAAGCGGCCGTTGGTGATACGATCCATATCCATGGCCGCATAGGCGGTTTCGAAGGGACTTCGCGCAGCGGCCACGGCAACACCAGTGGCGATCTTCAGCCTTTTCGTGGCCGCACCCACCGGCGCCAGCGGGACATAGGGGGGGCCGTAGATCTGCAGCGCCGTCGCCCCGTCGAAACCGATGTCCTCCATGTGTTTGCCCATTTCCATCAACTCAGGCCCCGAGGCCACGGGCACCACGCCCCAGTATTCTCTCTCTTTGCCGCTGGCATTCAATTTGCGAGACATATAACACTCCTTTTATTCAAGATCTTATCGACCCAGGCTTACGTGGGCCGGCCCGGGAGAACAGACCGGCGCAGGAAATCAGGCACCTATCTTAATCGAAAATTGCCCGACAAGGGCCTTCCGGTCCGGTACGCTTTCCAAGGCGGCCCGGCACAAACCGGTCTTCTTACCGGCTTGTGGGCTACAGACGCCCGACAAATCCGATGCTAATCAGCCATTTGCGGTGGTACAAACCCCGGACATGGTCTTTTGCCACTTTTTGGACTATATTGGCTTTTTGTCCAATAAAGTTTTTTATGGGAAAGAGGGTGGGAAGTACCCGCTATGGACCGGAGAAAGCAGAAAACCCGCGAAGCACTGCGCCAGGCGCTATCGGAATTGATCGATCATAAAAGCTACGACCAGATTACCGTCCGGGACCTGGCGGAACGGGCCAATGTGTCGCGTTCCAGCTTCTATCTCCATTTCCGGGACAAGGACGACCTGCTGATCAGCGGCTTCGAGGAAATCGGCGTGCGCTCCTCGGACGATGTCTTCCAGACCGATGGGGCGAACACCGATTACCCGAACTTCGCCATTGTCCTGTTCCGCGGTGCCGAGCAGTGGCAGGCAATGGCCCGGGCCTGCCTGTGCGAGGAAACCCACAACGTGGCGGCCTACCATATGCGCAACCTGCTGGTGATCAGGACCCGCGAGTGGTTGCGCGGCATGGACCCGAGCCTCCCCGAACCGGACCTGGAATGCACCGTGCACTACCTGGCCAGCGCCTTGCAGGGCCTTCTGGTCTGGTGGGTGCGCCACGATTTCCCCTACCCGGCGGATGTCATGAGCGACCGCTTCAACCGGCTGGCCGTGTCGGGGCTGCAGGATCTGCTGCATCTGCCGCCGCGCCGGCACTCTACCATGGCGCCAGTGTCCTAGCGGTCAACCTAGCCTCGGCCGTCAGGGAATAAGGGGGTGATCGACGCCGAACAGCACCCGGCCAAGTATAGAGGGGATAGTCACCAGGACCAGGCAACTGATATTGAATAGCAAGGCAAAAGCGACCACCCGGGCGACGGCCTGCCTGGCACCCCCAGCGACCTTGTCGACACCCAGCCAGCGCTCGTGGCGCCAGAAGCCCGCGTTATCCTTGAGCATCAGCAGCCAAAGGAGCACCACGGTCCAGAGCACCAGGGAAACCGCGGGCCAGACCAGCGGATACTGGCTGTAGGCAGCCTGCGCCGAAGGCCCGAAAGTCTCCAGGTAACCCCACCAGGCCATATCCCCGGCATTCTTTTCCTGGAAGATGTTGTAGCCATAGAAGAGCGGCCCCGCGGTGATCAGCACCAGCAAAAACCGGGGGAAGCCGGGAAATTTACCGTGCAGCCAGTTCAGGATCGCCAGCAGCAATGGCAGGATAAAGGCGAAATACCAACCCCAGGAAAAGGGAATAAACAACGGTTTGACCGGCGTCGTGAAGGCGGTGTCGCCCCAGGGCAGTTGGGGAAAGCCGGGATTCCAGTAAAGGTAGGCACCCCAGTCCGCATAAAATTCCTGCCAGGAAGCCGACATGGCGGCGATCAGCACCAATAACCCGGGTCTTATCTCGCCTTTTTTCCAGCTCCACAGGGAAAAAAACACCAGCATCACGACAAACATTACCAGGCTGAAGGTATGGATCTGGCCGGGCTCAAGGGGCGGCACGCCAAACGGGTTCGGTTCTGTTGCAGCCTGAAGGGGCAGTGGAAAGACGACACCGGCAATGAGGGCGCACAGGAACGATAATTGACCTTGTTTCACCGAAACACTCCTTCGAATTATTGGTTTGAGCCAAAGCTCGCTTTCGAGTTGCGAGGGATACTAACACCGCCAAACGCGATTGCATGGCCACCAAAGCCGACAAACCACCGGATATGTCTATTTTTAGACATTGGCAACAAACTGTCCTTTGTTTATGAGGCCTGCCGGGGCGTACTATCCCCGGGTAATCTCCGATGCGAGCAGTGAGGATCAACCATGAATATTGCAGCAGACAGCCAAATCAACGAAGCCTTCGTGGCCCTTAGCAAGGCCTATGCCGGCAATCTGGACGACCCGTACCCCGAGTACCGGAAACTGCGGGAACAGTGTCCTGTCTACCGCGGCGACCTGGTGGCGGAGTTCGGCGTCCCCTCCCTGGTCGCCGGTCGAGAGGGCAAGCGCGACGTCTTCTGCCTGCTCGGCCATGAAGTGGTCAAAAAGGCATTGATGGACAGCGAAACCTTCTCCAGCGAAATCTACCGGGAAGCCTTCGCCGGCGTCATGGGCGACCCGGTGATTCTTTACCTGAACGGCGACGAGCACCGGTTCCACCGGAATCTGCTCACCCAGATTCTCTCCCCCGCCGCCCTCAAGGATATGACCGACCGCCATTTTATTCCCACCATTCGCGGCATGGTGGAAGAGCTCGCTTCGCGCGGGCGCGCGGAACTGATGGCGGATTTTATCCTCGACTTTCCGATCCGGGTCATCTACAAGTTGTTTGGCCTGCCCAACGACGACCCCGAGGCCATGGAACAGTTTTCGACCCGGGCACTGGTTATGGTCCTGGGCGGCATGATCGACCCCAGTAAACCGGAAGAGGCGCAGGAGCGCTTTGCCAATGCCAGCAAGGCTTCCGAGGAGCTCTTTAACCAGATCCTCGAGACGGTCAAAAAGCGGCGCGCCGAGGGAGACATTCAGGGGCACGACCTGATATCCCAGTTGCTGCGCTTTGAAAAGGCCAGCAAGACCTTCTCCGACGAGGAAATCTCACAGGTACTTCGCCCCACGCTTGCCGCGGCGGGCGAGACGACCAGCCGCGGTTTTGCCAATGTCCTGGCCCTGTTGCTGGAACGCCCGGAGATGCTCGAACAGGTCCGCAACGATCGCAGCCTGGTGCCCATCGCCATTAATGAAGCCATGCGCTACGAAGGTTCGGTCTCCGTTGTACCCAGGATCACAATCCGGGATACCGAACTGGCCGGGGTAAAAATTCCCGCCGGTTCCGGAGTCAACATCCTGGTCGGGGCGGCAAACCGGGATCCGGCCGCCCATGAAGAGCCGGAGCAATTCAAGCTGGTCAAGCGCAAAAACCAGCCGCTGTCCTTCGGGTTTGGCGCCCATATGTGCATGGGCATGCCCCTGGCGAAAACGGAAATGGATATCGCCCTGAATGCCGTGCTGGATCTGCTGCCCAATCTCCGCCTTGATCCACAAGGCAATTACGAGGGCATCAAGGGCATTCAGTTTCGATCCCCCACCAGTCTGCCGGTGGTCTGGGACGCGCCCTAAGCTCAAAAACCCGACAAACCCGCCCCGTTTGCCCGGGGCGGGTTTTTTTATGCCCGAACACCAGCGGCCCGCGCCCTGATGGCGGCCGGGGCCAACCCGGACACCGCCCCTTCCGGTGTCCAAAAAGCATCTTACGCCACCGTTTTCTGGACACAATAGCCATCAGTGTCGCTATGTACGGTAGTGTCATTCTGATAGTCTCTTTCATCGAATGATTACAAGGAGTATCTCCGTGACTATTGTTGCCAACGCCAATGAGGGATTATTCACGCCCGGTTTCGACCCGGTGGAACGTGCCCGAAAACTGAGGCCTTTACTCGCAGAACACGCGGAACAGTGCGACCGGGAATGCCGGGTTCCGGAACCCGTTATCCGCGCCATCCGCGACGCCGGCCTGTTCGACATGATGAAGCCCGTGCGCGCCGGGGGGCCGGGTTGCACCATGACGGCACATATGGAAACCATCGCGGAACTGGGCAAAAGCTGCGCCGGCACGGCCTGGGTTTTTGGCCTGCTGTCCGGGATCAGCGGTACCGCGGCGGGCCTGTCGCCGGCGGCCACGGAGATCCTGTTTGACAAAGGTGACGAGTTGTTCTGCAGTGTCTCGGCGAGAACGGGCCATGCGTACCCCGTGGAGGGGGGTTATCGGGTAACCGGCTCCTGGGCCTACAGTTCGGGCTGCCTGCATTCACGGTGGGCAATGAACGGCGTCGATATCGTCGATGGCCAGGGAAAGCCGGTAGACACCGGCTTCGCGATACTTTCCCTGCGCAGCGACGGTGTCGAAATACGGGATACCTGGCATGTGCTGGGCGTTCGAGGGTCGGGAAGCAACACCGTCGTCGCCGAGCAGGTGTTTGTGCCGGAGCCCCTGATGCTTCCCGATTCCCGGCGACCCGATCCGGCCGCGCTGCTGGAAACCCCCGGCCTGGAAGCCCGGGACCGGTGGCCCCTGGAACCCCTTTTTCCGCTGGTCGTGCTCAGCCCGATGCTGGGCGCGGCAGCGGGCATGCTGGAAATCGTCAGCGGCAAGATGGGCAAGCGACGCATCGCCGGCTGGGATTACGCCTCCCAAGCCGATTCCCAGGCATTTACCGGCCAACTCGGCGAGGCGGCCATGGAAATCGATTCGGCGTGGCTGCACGTACGCCGGGCGGCCCATCAGTTGGACGTGACCGCCCAGAAACAGGTATTGGATGGCGCGGCCAAGGCGCGCATCCAGGCGGACTGCGGCTATGCCATGCTGCAACTGCGCCGGGCCGGGGAAAAGCTGATGGATATCGCGGGCCCGGCGGGCTTTGCCAGTGCCAACCCGCTGCAACGATTGTGGCGCGATCTGAGTTTCGGCAGCCGCCATACCGCGCTCAACAGCCGCCTGTCCCTGGAACTTTACGGACGAAGCCTGCTCGATCGGCCGTCGAATTTCCTGCTGGTCCCGGATATCCGCAACACACACTGACCTGGATAGTGAGGCAATGACTCAAGCATCAAATCAAAAAAACCGGGATAAAGAGGATCACCGGATTCGTGTCGCCCGGCAGAAACGCGAACGCATGCGATCGCGACTGCTTGACGCCACCCTGGAGGTTTACCACACCGGCGACCACAGCCGCGCGGCGGTGATCGACGACGTGGTGCGACAGGCCGGCGTCTCCAGGGGCACCTTTTATAAATACTTCGAGTCCCTGGAAGACGCAGTTGAGGCCCTGGGGGCGACCCTCGCGGACGAATCCCTGTGCCATTACAAACAGATGTTCAGCAACCTGGGAGACCCCGGCGTGCGGTCGGCCGGAGGGGCGGTATTACCTCTGGCCCGGGCCGCCATGGAACCCCGATGGGCCAGCTTCACGTCCCGGGTGGATCTTATCCACTACCTTTCCCCGGAGGACCCGCTCCACACGGTTGTCTTCACCACCCTGCAAGAGGCACGACAGGCCGGTCTTTTTGACTTTGATTCCCTGTACGCCGCCACCGACATGCTGACCGGTGCCCTGCTCGCAGGCATGCGGCGACTGTCCCACGGCGAACAGCGCACTCGCACCTATGTCACGGCCCTTGCCGGCCACTGCATGATCGGCCTGGGGATGCCACGGGGAAAAGCGACCAACGCGGTGGAAGACGCCTGGCGTCGCATCGAGGCCCATGCGGCCGACATGCCCTGGTGGCACAGTCTTGAGGAAAAAGACGAATAGCCCGGACCCGGGAATGGCCACGGCGCCCTGCATATCGGCACAAAAGCCGAAGCCCGGTGTGTACCGGGGGATAGCCGGGCTACCCCGACGCCGACAACCGCGGGTAGCGACCCAGGGTGAGCAGCATCAGGGACCCCACCACGAACAGGGTCATATTGACGTTAAGCACGATGTCATAACTTGTGCTTGTCTCGTACAGGTAGGCCGCCAGGGTCGGCGCCAGGCAGATACCGCCGGAAATCACGCCCATCTGCAGGCCGAACAGCCGGCTGTAATCGCGCATGCCGAAATACCGGGCCACCAGAAAGGCAGCGATATCGAATTCCGCCCCGGCACCGATACCCACCAGCATGATACCGACAATCACCAGGTAGATATTCACGTCCAGCAACAGGATAAAACAACCCACCGCCGGCAGGAACAGGGCCACAAAGGCCACGCCCGGCGCCCACAGGCGGTCCACGAGATAGCCGACAAAAACCCTGCCCATCACCAGGGAGATGCCGAAGGCACTGAACATACGTCCTGCTTCGACCGCCGAGTAACCCTTGTCCCTCAACAGGGGAACCGTATTGATCACCATGATGATAATGGCCGAGGCCACCAGAACCATGGAAATATTGATGGTCCAGTAGCGCCGGGACCGTATACCCTCGGCAAACGGAATTCCCGGAATCAGGGCCTCTCCCCCGGCCGCCGGGTCATCGGTGCCCAGGGCCACGCGCACCCGTTCCGGCACGGCGGCGAACCAGCGCAGCGTCAAAGGCAGGGTAATCACCAGGGGTATCAGGGCCAGGAAGACGAAACCGGCACGCCAGTTCCAGTAATCCACCACAGCGGTGATCGCCGGCGGCAGGATCAGTCCGGCAATGCCGGATCCGGACAGGATCATCGCCAGGGCCAGTCCGCGGTTTTCATCGAACCAGAGATTGACCAGTTGCGTCCAGGTCACCTGGAGAGTGCCTATGCCGGCGAAGGTGGTGAGGAAAAACAGCAGGTAAAGTATCCATACGGAATCCCCCAGCTTGTCCACCTGGGACATGGCCAGGAAGGCAAGGGGCAGCAGCAACAGGGAAACAATCGCCACCGGTCTCATTCCGTACTTCTTGTTCATCCAGCCGGCCAGCTGGGAGGAAAAAACGGCGCCAAAACTGAGGAACGTGGCGGTGGCCAGCAAATCCCCCCGGGCCCAGCCCAGGGCATCCTGCAATGGCACCACCATGACGCCAAAGCCGTAAAGCGGCATCACCGCCGCCGAGGTGGCGACCCCGATCAACGCGAGCACAATAATGCGCCAGCCGCGCTTGAATTCCTTCAGGTCTATGGCGGCAGAGACTGTTTTTTCGGAATGATCACTCAATTCAAATACCCTTGTTGTTGTTCAGATCGAATCGACGATAGATGGCGACTCAACCCCGCCGGCTCGAGCACACGCCAGGATCTCTTCCGACAGGGAAGGGGAGCGAGCCCAGGCAGTTCCTTGCGATGCGTTATGCCGACAATCACATCAACGGTTCGATATTGACGGGGATGCCCGACATCCGGGGCATGGCGTTGATAGTCTGTAAGTCACGGTCCGTGCTGATCAGGAGGTTGGTGGAGACCCCGTGCTCTATAAAATCGTCGGTATCCGGTAAATAGCCGAAACAGTGGGTCATGGACACCACCCCCCTGCGCACGGTTTCGTCCTCCGCCACCGTCGCCCTGATGGCGCCGTTGTCGGAGCTTATCTCCACCCAGTCACCGGTGGCAACGCCCAACGCCCGCAAGTCATCCGGATTCAGGTAGGCAGGATTACGGGGCGTCAGTTTTTTCAGGTAGGGGGAAAGATGACCCACGGTATTGAAGCGGTGACGATTGCGCCGGCTGCACAGGCGGAAGTCGAAACCACGGCCGCCCCGATCGGCGTCGCGCATGTCGCCGAGCAGGCCTTCCATTTCCCCGGCCACGTCGTCGGGCATGGTGGTGAATTTCGCCGCGGTGGCCGGGTCGGCGGGCGCCGCCACCATGGGTTCACCCCGGTCCAGATAGCCTTCCGGGTGGCGCTTGATCTGCGCCAGGGGCACGGGGGCGTTGGCCGTGAGGATTTCCAGCAACTGTTCCTCGGTGGGCGGCTCGTCCCGGTCCAGCTCGATGCCGTTGCAGGTCAATGTATAGCCCAGCCTCGACGCCAGGGACCAGAGCACATACCACTCGTCGCAGACTTCCGAACCGGGCGGCGGATCCGCCAGGGCCGGGGTATAGCGGGCATAGGAAAACGGGTAAATCGCCGTCTCGAACAGGGACAAATGCAGGTCCGCGCGTTCGTAGGGCATACGCGGCGGCAGGATATAATCCGATAGCGCCGCGCTGGCGGTCATAACCGGTTCGATGCTGACAAAGAGCTCCAGGGATTCCAGGGCGCGGGCGATCTTCCGGTGATCGGGTACCGAGGCCGCCGGATTACCGCCGTGATTAATCAGGCATTTCACCTGGCCTTCACCGGGCTGGAGAATCTCGTCGGCGAGCAGGCCGGTGAGCATCTCTCCACCGACGGTGCCGTATCCGCCAATGCGGCTCCTGGGCCCGGACTCCCAGGAACGACCGATATCCACCACTTGCGCCGGTTTCGGTGTCCTGCCCATCAGGAAGCCGGGGTTGTCGATGGGTTCTCCTTCCCGGATAAAGCGCCCGCAAATCACGTTCAGGCAACCCACCAGGTGCTCCATCAGGTTGGAATGCGGACTCATACTGGGCCCGGTTCCGGTACCCGCGATACCGCGCCGGCCATCCCGCGCGAAAACCCGGGCGGCCTCCCATAGCCCGTCGGCGGGAATATCGGCCGCCTCGGCCACCTTCTCCGGCGTAAATGGCTCGACAGCGCGCCGCAAGCAATCCAGGTCGCCCACATGCTGCCGGCAGAAATCCGCATCCTGCCAGCCCTCGTCGAGGATGATGCGAATGATGGCAGCGAGTATGGCGGCGTCATAGCCGGGCAGCGGCTGCAGGAACACGTCCGCATATTCCGCGGTTTCGGTCCTGCGCGGATCCACCACGATCAATTTCATGCCCCGCGCCCTGGCTTCCTTGATGCGCTTGAGCGGATGACGGGTATCGAAGGCAGCCGCGGCGATGGATACCAGGGGATTGTTGCCCAGCAGCATGCACACATCGCTGTCGTGAAAGGGCTGGGGACCGGGAGGCCAGACCCCCAGCCGGCCCATGGCCACCACCTTGGCGGACTGGTCGATGGTCAGGTTGGAAAATTTCTTGGGAGACCCGATGGCCGCCATAAGCGCATCGAGCACATTCAGTGTGGCGGAGGCGAAAAAGCCGCCGGAACCCCGGTAGGAGGCGACCGCTCCGGGGCCATTGCGATGGATGATATCGCCGAGCCTGTCGGCGATTTCCCCGATGGCCCGTTCCAGGGGAATGGGCTCGAAGCTGCCGTCGGGCATACGCTTTAGAGGGCGAAGCAGCCGTTCCCCCGAGTTGTGTGAATCGACCGCATCCGTTCCCTTGGAACAGACAAAGCCCAGTGTCTGGGGATCGTCCTTGTCGCCGCGGATCGCCACCAGACGGCGGTTCTCGTCCACCGAGGCAATCACCCCGCAATGGCCGGTACAGATCCGGCAAAAGGATTTCACCTCGGTCTCGCCCCGACCTGCTGTCCTGGACATGGTTCCTACCCCCATCGTGTTATTACCGGCCATTCGCCTCTTTTGCGGGCGAGCCGGCTGGCCCTGCACTACAGATTGATAGCCGCCGAGAAGACCCTGAAGTCCTCGCCCACCTCCGGCTCCGGCTCACCCAGCCGCCTGGCCAGCATCGCCATGATAGGCTGGCCGGAACGGGCACCGGTATCGGCCGGAATACGCCCCAGCTGTATCTGCCGGTCCACCGCCCGCACCCCGACAATGGCCATGCGGAATGTCGCCAGCAGATCGTAGTATTCCATGTTTTCCACGGAGCGCCCGAGCCTGGATTGGTAATATTCGATGGTCTGCGCCCGGTCCGGCAGGCCTTCCAGGCGCTCGACGCCCATGCCCTCGCTGAACAACTGGTCGAAAAAGAGCCACCAGGCCAGGTCCACTTCGGCGGGACCCAGGGTGGCCATTTCCCAGTCCAGCACGCAGTTGACTTGCAGGTCATCGCCGAACAGGATATTGCTGCTGCCGGGGTCGCCCCAGAGGACATCCACCGGCGGATTCCGGGGCCTGTCCTTTTTCAGGCGCTCGAAGGCCTTGTCCATCAGGGCGATGGGCTTGTCGCCCCGGGACCACAGGTACCACTCTTCCACCCAGTCCAGGTAATTCGAAAGGCCCGGCTCGCCGCGTTTGGGATCGGCCAGGAACTCAAAGCCATCGCGCCAGTCCAGACGATGGACACGGGCCATCATATCGATGGCGTTGAACCAGACCTGACCGCGCCTTTCCGGTGGCAGATCCCGGAGCCAGCCCTCCTTGTTGTAATTGGGACTTTGCTGCACCACCCTGCCGGGCATTTTGCGCATCACCAGGAAGGGCGCGCCCAGCAACTTTCCGTCCATCTCAAGGCCAACCAGATCGGGTACCGGGATACCGCCTCGCTCGGACATGACTTCCATGACCCGGTAGGGAAATTCGATATCCGCCTCCAGGAAGAAGTCGCTGTCCTGATTCTGGAAGCGCACCACCAGGCTGTCCTGTTGGTCCTTTCCTTCCCGGCGGTAGCGGACATCGATATAGAAGGTCTCGGCGGAAAAACCGGCACCGGAACGATCCTTGAATTCGATAATTTCCACGGATTCGGCCCGCAAGCGGGGCTTCAGCCAGTTTTCCAGGGTGGTGGCAATAGCCTTCTTGTCCGATTCGATCATGGTAACTACAGGTACTCGCTGGATAGTGAATTGGTGGTGCCCGAAAGGACGGGTCATCCGGCCACGTGGCGCGCCGCCAGATAACCCTGAACCAGGCCACGGGTATTGGCGATGCCGCTGTTGTAGCCGCCGCCGATATCCCGCCAGGTGGCGGCATTGCCCGCCGCGAAAAGCCCGGGGATCGGCTCGCCCTGAACGTTGATTACCCGGGCCTTGTCGTCGACCTCGAGCCCCGCCGTGGGCACCCCCATCACCACTCTTTCGAGCCTGACCGCGTAATAGGGCGGCTTTTCCAACGGCCCCAGGTTCTGGTTCTCGCCCATGCGGGGGTCGCCGGTCATCAGACGTCCCCAGGGCACGGTGCCGCGCCCGAAATCCTCATCGATACCGGTCGCGCAGAAGCCGTTAAAGCGGGCCACGGTTGCGGCCAGCCCGTCCGCGTCGATGCCGGTAAGCCTGGCCAGTTCCTCGATGGACCCGGCGGTGGTGGCCATGCCCTCGGGCACAGGCTCGCCGGGAAAGGCCGGCAGGATACCGTATTTTTCCCGGAAGTTCTCGTCGAACACCAGCCAGGCCGGCCAGTTGACCATGCCGTCCTCCTGGCCGTCAAAACGACCCACCTTGGTGGCCACATCCGGGTAGAAACTGTCGTCGCAGAAGCGGCTGCCGCTGCGATTGACGATCATCGAGTGGGGGTGGCCCGGCAGCCACATGCGAAAGGAGGTATGGCCGTATACGGTTTCGCCGGGCACCTTGTAGCCGATAAAAACCGGCGTCTGGGCCGGTGCCCGGCTGGGCAGTGGGATGGCGCCCAACTCCGCTGCCATGACCAGATGGTCCCCTTCAACCGTGGGCGGGCACATGGTGCCGCTCTCGGGCAGGGCCTCGAAGCTGCTGACCATTTTCCGGTTCCAGTCGTAACCGCTGGTGGCCAGCACCACGCCCCTGGCCTTGACCCGTTTTTCGCCTTCGGGCGTGGCGACGATGGCGCCGGTCACTTTGCCGTTTTCATGAATAAGCCGGGTGGCGGGACTTTCGGTGAGAATCTCCACGCCCCTGTCCAGGGCCGCCTTGACCATGGCCGCCATCAGGCCGGCGCCGGCGCAACGCTCGTCCCTTTCCAGGTGCCGGGCCAGGCAATCCCAGACCGGCTCACCCCTGCCCATCTTCATGGCGTTGAATTCGTTGGAAGTGACGTAGGCATAGCCCTCGCCGTAGGGCGTCACCATGCAGCGTGCCGCCCAGTCCCCGAGTTCCCCGGCCGGGAAGGGTTCAATTTCTAGGTAGCGGCCTTCGGCCCTACTGCCTTCGACGGCGGGATAGTAATAATCGGGCAGGTCCCGGACCACCTGCAGGCGCAGGCCAATGGTCTCGGTCAGATATTCGATCACCTCCCGCCCCTTGTCGACAAAGACTTCCCGCAGGTGTGGCTCGGCATGGCCCTGGGATAGGTGCTCCAGATAGCGCAGGGTTTCCTCCCGGCTGTCGTCGAGGCCGGCCGCTTCCTCAAGGTGCGAGCCCCCGAGCCAGCATTGTCCGGAGGACAGGCCCGTGACACCGCCCACCACATTGTCCTTTTCCACGACCAGCGCCCTGGCGCCCTGCTCGGCGGCGACAATCGCCGCCGCCATGCCGCCGGCGCCGGAACCCACACAGAGCAAGTCCGTCTCCATATCCCAATTCATCGACATCCTCCTGAAAATCCGTGTTATCAATTGGCGGCAGGGTGATCGCCGCACCGCCAGCGCGTCCTAATCGTAAAAAACCTCGGCAATACGCCGCGTATAGTAGGCGGTCTTTTCCTCATCGAGCCCGAAATGGGGAATGACCGGCGTGCAGGCATCCGCCAGGGCGGTGCGTTCGGCCATGCGCGCGCGGACCTCGTCGGGCGTCCCCACCAGGGCGATGGTTTCCACCATGGCGTCGCTGCAGGCCGCTGTCATGGCCTCGGTATCGTCGCGGGAAAAGGCCTCCTGAATGGCCCGGGCCTCCTTGCCGAAACCGATATAATCGAAATAGCGATTGTACTGGGGCGACTGGCTGTAGAAGGCGATATTGGCCCGGGTGTCCTCGATGGCCTGCCGCCTGTCCTCGTTGATGGCGACGAACACCATCAGGTTGACATCGATCTGCCGGCGCTCGCGGCCGCCGCGGTCGAGCCCCGCCTTAAGGCTGGCGGCCACCTTGTCCTCTATCCATTTGTCGGCCCACAGGGGGTGGCTCAACAGGCCGTCGGCCAGTTCGCCGGCCATTGTCACCGCCTTCTCGAAAACCGCGGGCATGTAGATGGGAATTTCCGTGCGTACCGGTGGCGCCAGTGTGCGGAAGTGCTCCAGGTCCAACGTGTGGTACTCGCCTTCCAGCCTGCCCAGGGTGCCCTTGTGCCCTTCCGCGACAATCCTTCGAACCAGCCCGATCACTTCGCGCATATGAGTCAACGGCTTGCCGTACTCCATGCCGAAGGCATCGATCAGGCTTTTGGCGCTGGACCCCAGCCCGAGTACCGCGCGGCCATTACTGATCAGGTCCAGGTCCATGATGTTGCACGCCGTCTCCAGCGGGCTGCGGGTAAAGGCCAGGGCAATCCCGGTGCCCAGCTTGAGCCTGTCGCTGGCCACCGCCGCGGCGGAAAGCGGCAGAAAGGGTGCGCCGAAAGTCTGCGAAGACCAGATGCCTTCCAGCCCGGCGGCCTCGTACTGTTTCACCAGATCGACCAGTTGCTCCCCGGGCAGCGGGGGCAATTGTCCCCAGATTCTCTTTTTGGTCATTGTTTCTCCTTATCTATTCCTGGCGGCGGCGATCCCTCCGGAGGTCTCGTCACCCGGCCGGCGCTCAATCCTGAGCCGGATGGAAATAGCGAACGTGCAATTTGCCGTCCTCGAAACGATAGGTTTCGATGCTGGGCAGGGTGTGCACGCCATCGTCGGTCTGCAGGTGGTTGTGGATATAGGTGGCGGCCTCGTTGCCGTTGACCAGCAACTGCTTCACCTCGGTGGGACATTTGCCGCCGTACTGCTGCCACATGTCGTCCAGTTCCTGCCAGCCGTCCTTCGGGGGATGGCCCACGTATTCGATTGTCAGGCCGTTGGGGGCGATCTTGCGGAATTCCTCCAGCATGTCTTCGAACCGGGCCTGGCTCCAGAGGTCGTACTGGGTGCGCAGAAAGGTTTCAATGGTTTTGGGATCGGGTATGCTCATTGTCTTTCTCCTGAATTGAATTATTCTCGGGGGAGAGTCGTGCCCGGCAGCAATAGTGCGCCGGGCACGCCATTTATTAACGCTTTTTCTTGAGGTAGCGACTCACCCTGCCGGCCGCGTGTTTGCCCGGCAGGCCGGAGACACCGCCGCCGGGATGGGTGCCCGAGCCGCCCAGGAAAAAGCCCGGCACCACAGGCCTGGGCCCGCCCAGTTCATAGGCGGGGCGCTTCAGCCCCGCGCGGCTCGAGGTGAAGTCGATGTGGACAACGCAGCCGTTGGTGACGTTCATGCGCCGGGCCCGCTCCGGCGGTGTCTCGACAAAACGGCCGATCTCGCTGTCGAAACCGTCGTAGAATTCGGAAACCTGGGCCAGGGCATCCGTCATGCACTTGTCCTTGTTGGCGTCCCAGCCACCGTCGATGTCCACGGCGACGCCGGGCAGATAGACGTAGGCGATGGACTGACCCTCCGGGGCCTGGCTGGGGTCCCAGTTGTTGAGCGGGGATACGGACACCGCATAACGCCTGGGCAGCTTGCCGCGAATGGCGGCGCTAAAGTTCTCGCGTACCTCCTCCGGCGTGCCGATCAGCCCCACCGCTTTGTTGAGGTCGGCGTCGTCGTGGCGCAGTTCCTGGTGACGCTTGAGACTCAGGGGTTTGGACATGGCGATATTGGCCAGTAGCGGCGCGACATTGTTGCGGGCCGCCGGCGCATGCTCCATGCGGGTCATGTAACGCTTGTCGATGCCGCCGGGGGTGGTCATCTTGTAGGCGGTCTGGGGATCGCAGGTGGCAACCACCACGTCGGCGGTGATCATTTTGCCATCCTCCAGTTTTACGCCCCTGGTCTCGCCATCCTGGATGACGATTTCCTGGACCGGGGCGTTCAGGTGAATCTTGCCGCCAACGGACTCGAAGCTCGACGCCAGGGCATTGGACAGGGACTGGAGGCTGCCCACGGGCTTGCCCACGCCCAGCCTGTGCAGCAGGCCGAAAAGCATATAGGCGGCGGCGTTGCCGTCTTCATCGACGGGGCCAACGCCGCCGGCGATATTGGTGAGCAGGGCAATGTTGGCCGGATGCTCGAACCACTCGCAGGCAATCTGGTCGGCGGTTCCCGAGGCCAGGTTGGTCAATTCAGTGCGCAGCTTGCGGTTGCGGATGAGGGCGCCGAGCAACTTGGTTATATCGCTGAACTTGTAGCGCCCGGGATCGGCCATCATCATGGGCAGGCCGATATCCATCATGGCATCGATGGTTTCCATGAATTTCAGGTAATTCCTGCCGTCGGATCTGGACAGCCGGGCCATGTCGTCCGCCGTGCGTTTGGGGTCCCGGAACAGGGCCACGGAACTGCCGTCCGGATGCAGGTAGGCATAGGAGGGGTCGGGGTCGATGGTTTGCAGCCCGTGCTTGTGCAGGTCCAGGTCCTCGATAATGCCGGTGCCGCGCATAAAGATGATCTCCACCGCACAGGGTGTCACCAGATGCTCCGGCGCTTCGGGAATCATGTAACCCGAACTGGTCATGCCGCCCACCTTGCCCAGGCGCTCAATCACCGCCACCCGCTTGCCGTCGCGGGCCAGATAGTTGGCCGCCACCATGCCGTTGTGGCCGGCGCCGACGATAATGACATCATAATCCTTGTTCATAATACTGTTGTACTCCGTTCCAATGTATTTGGGAGCCAGGGCCCGCTACCGCTTCTCCAATAGCGACAGTGTTTCCAGATCCTCTGAAGCCGCCGCGAATCGCTCGAGACCGGCCAGAACCGCATCCCCTTCCTGCCAGGCTTCGTCGGTACCCATCCAGGCCACCAGGCCGTAGACCGGCCAATGACGGTACTCATGCCAGATATGATCGAAGTCGGGAATATCGGCGATACCCCGGGCCACCAGGGCATCGATATAGTGACGAATCAGGTCCTGTTCGGCATTTCGCCGGTCCTCGACACGTAGTGCGCCGATCAGGAACCAGGCAAGGTCCCGCCAGGGGCGTCCCTTGCGGATCAACTGCCAATCCAGCCAGCGGCGCTCACCGTCGGCGGTCACGTAAGTGTTGCCCAGGTGGGCGTCGCCGTGGACCAGGCACTTTGGCCAGGTGTGCGAGGCTTCACGGGTCACCAGGGCATCGTAGGCCCGGCCCAGGCGGGTGACGTCCGCCACCATCCAGGCCGGCATGCGCTCGATGCGCTGGGGATGCTTGCTGAAGGCAAAGATATTATCGGAAAGGTGCCGGTACTGGCCCGGGTCGGCACTGTCGGGACCCATGGACGGCTTCAGCCACCCGTAGGTATCCAGTTGCGGGCTCCCCCACCAGCCGGCGTGAATGGCGGACAACTGTTCCAGTGCCCGGGCGGCTTCGTCGATATCCAGGGGGCGGCAGACGCTGCCGAAACTCACCTCTGATGCCACCAGGTCTTCCATCACCACCAGGCCCTGATTGAATTCGTCGTCGTCCCAATCGGCGAAATAGCCTTCGGGGGCGGGCACCGGCAGCGCCTCCCGCATATGGTGGTAAAAGCGCGCCTCCAGGGCACAGATGCCCGCGCTGCTGCTCAGGGGGTCGCCTGACCAGTTGGCCTTGAGGCAGACGTTTTCGGGCAACCCCGCCTCCCGGCCAGCCTGGTTCAAGTCCAGTTTCAGCCGCAGCTTGGTGGTGTGGGTATTGACCACCTGGACCGTATCGAAACCCTCCACCCGCAACGCCGGGTAACGCAGTTGCAGGGTCCGGGTAAGCCACTCGGGGGTGACCTCCTCCAGGGAACGGGGCAGCGGCTCCGTACGCCGGGGATAGGGTCCGGTCATGGCGCTGTTTTCCGTTGCAAGGGTTCCTCCTTCCGGGCGGCGGGCGTTTTTACCCCGACAGGCAACTGTTTGTCAGTCGTCGCCGATAAAAGGCGCGGTGATACGAACCCGCTCTTCCAGTTCTTCCCGGCGGCGCTGGCCCAGGGGTGTTTCGCCCGGCGCCGCCTGTTCGTCCTGGGGATGAACGAAGGTCGGGCCATGGGGCAGTTCACGCAGACCGATGGCGGCCACATCCGCGGGTTTGGGAACACCGATATCCTCCGCGTCCCAGTTGGCAATGCCCGACGCCTTCATCTGCTTGCGCAGGGTCGGGGAATCCACCACCTGAATCAGCAGATTGAGGACATCGACACCCGCGGCGCTCCATTCCGCCCAGAGCGATTCCCCGAAGTTGGCCATAAAACCCTTGGTAGCGGTGTACATGGCGTACTGTTTGTTACCGCCCAGCGCCGCCTGGGAGCCCACCAGCAGCATCCCGCCGCGCCCCCTCTCGATCAGTTTAGGGCCAAACAAATAGCAGAATTCCATCACCGTCTGGCAGTTCTGGCGCAACAGACCAGTCCACTCGTCGAGGGAGCCCCTGAGATAGGGCTTTGCCGCGGATGGCGCACCGGCGTTATAGATATAGAGGCCGATATCCCGGCCGCCCACCTGCCCGGCAATGCCCGCCGCCGCATCCGGCACCGACAGATCCTGAATGATGATGTGGGTCTGGACGCCGTAAGCGGATTCCAGTTCGGCCTGGACCTCCTTCAGCGCGGATTCGCGCCGGGCCAGCAGGATACAATTGACGCCCCTGGCCGCCACCTGGCGGGCAAATTCGGTGCCCACCCCGTGGGAGGCGCCGGCGATCAGCGCCCAGGGTCCGTATTTCTCCCTGAATTCCTCATCTTTCATAAAAACGTACTCCGATACTTCTCCAAGGATTCAGCCGCGCCCGGGACTGGCCAAAAGCCAGAACCCCGCAAAACAAGCGAATCGGTCGGATCGCTGCCGATGTCCTATTTCGCCTGCTCCATAAAATCGGCGTAATGAGGCTGGTGGATATTGGAACCGCCGTTGATGGCAATACACTCGCCGGTAATATAGCCGGACTCCTCTGAAGCCAGGAAGGCCGCCAGCGCGGCGATATCCTCGGGCTTGCCCAGTCGGTTAACCACATTGTGGCGCAGGGCGATGGCCTTGATATCCGCCGCCGTTCGTTCCAGTGCCGGCGTCACGATAACACCCGGGGCGATAGCATTGCAGCGAATCCCCTGATGGCCGTGCTGGGTGGCGATGTACTTGGTCATGACGATAATGCCGGCCTTGGAGGTACCGTAGCCGATGCGGCTCAAATCACCGAAGATACCGGACCCGGAAGCCGTGTTGATGATGGCACCACCCCCGGTTTCGACCATATGGGGAATGGCATATTTGCAGGCCACCAGATAGCTGGTGAGATTGACATCCAGTGTCGCCTTCCAGATTTCCAGGGGGATCTCCGGTGCCGTCAGGTCAAACTTCTGGATTTCCGGATCGGTAATCGCAGCATTGTTGTGGAGAATATCCAGGCGCCCGAAATGCCTGACGGATTTTTCCACAAGCGCTTCTATGCTCGCGGGATCACCCGCATCAAAAGCCACCGCAAAACCGGCATCGCCGAACTCGCCGGCCACTTCTCCGGCGTGCTGTTCATCGATATCGGCAATAACAACCCTGGCGCCCTCCTCAACCATTCGGCGCGCCGTGGCGGACCCGATGCCGCCGGCGCCGCCGGTGATGATGGCAACCTTTCCTTCAAGACGTTTCATAGATTATCGCTCTTCAATCTGTTCTGTATAAAACCACCCACCGCACAAGCCGGCAGACGTTGTATTTATCGATGCCCGGAGGTGGATCGCCCGGACAGGGTTTCACTGCCCGGGCGACCTTCGTTCACTAGAAGCGATAGCGCAACTCGGCACCGTACAACCGGGGAGGCCCGAACAGGGAAGACTCGAGTCCCAGGAAATTGCCGCTGGCCATGTTGGTGGCAATGTAGTCCTTGTCGAAGGCGTTGCGAACGAAGAAGCTCAGATCGATACCGGCACGGTTGATATCGTTAATATCGACCCTGGCGTTGGTCACTTCATAAGACGGCAGCTTGATGTCGCCTTTCAAAAGGTCATCGGTCCAGTAGTAATCAACGTTGAACACGATTTCTTCGGCAAACTGATCCATGGGATAGGCGTAGCGGATTCCGGCCACTGCCGTTTTTTCAGCGGTAAAGTTAAAGGGGATGCCGCTTGCGCCCACATAAGGTGCCAGCGGACCGGGCGGATCAAACTCCTTGGTGTCCGGATCCAGGAAACTGGCGCCCAGATTCATGGTCAGGTTCGCCGTCGGCGCGATGATAAACGACATATCGACACCGGAGACTTCCGATTCGCCCAGGTTCACCAGCAACGTGCCGCCTGCCGGATCGTTGCTGGTGATACAGTCACCATCCGGGGACACACCCGGGGGGTTGTTGGGGCTGGCCGCGGGATTACAAAGGCCTGTCGCGGTTTGCACACCTGTGAGTACAGTCTGGACATCCTTATACTCGCCGATAAAAGCGGAAATATTGCTGCGGATATCGACCTCACCCACACGCCAATCAGCGCGGATGCCCAGTTCAACATCGGTAACGGTTTCCGGCTCCCAGGACTGGAACTCCGACAGCCGGTTGCTGAAAGTGGGTGCGTTGACGCCGCCCGCCCGGTAGCCGTGACGGCTGACAATATAGGTGAAGATATCGTCGGTCATCTGCCAGTTAAAACCCACCGACCAGGTCAATTCCTGCGAGGTCGACTCATTGAGTGTGGCGCCATCGATATTGGCGCGATCGTTGAGGCAGTCGCTCTGGCTCACCTGATCGGACGGAGCAAAAGGCTTGCCGGGCGCGGTATTTGTCCCGATACCGGTGCAGGATTCAATCTCGTCCTCGGTGTAACGCAGGCCCACTTCGAAATCGAGCCCACTGACCAATTCGCCCAGGTCATAGGTAAAGTGAGCGAAGACTGCCTGGCTTTTTTCCTCGATAAAATTATAGGCAGGGCCGGCTAGCGGAACCACCGGCGGATTGACTATCTGGGCAAAGGCCACGCTATTGCCCTGGGGGCCATCCGGCTCGCTCTCCAGCCAGAACAGACCCAGCAGCCAGTCCAGCCTGTCGTTAAAGGCCGTCCCTTTCAGTTGCAATTCATTGCTGAACTGCTCGACCGCCTGGTTAAGATCGGCGTTGATAAAGTTGACTCCGAACCCCGCCGGAAATGCTCCCGTTCCGTCAGCGGTCAGTGTCGGCATACCATCGACGTTGGTGGCATAGGAAAGGTCCACATTCCGATAGCCGAAAATGTTGACCAGTTGCATACCGTTGCCGATGTCGAGTTCCGTGCGGTTGATAACGCTGTGGTGCTCGTTGTATTCATAGGTGTCAATCGACGGCTCGCCCTTCCGGGGCCCCCTGGCTTTCTGGATTGCCAATTGCTGGAGCGCCGGGCCCTGCAGGCCCAACTGGGTCATCAGCGTGAAGCCGGTACCGATGTCAGTGATAATATCGCCGAAACCATCAGTATCGCTCTTGTGATAATCGTAGATGGTGAGGTTGCTGAGATAATCAGTGGGCTCCAGCAGCAGCGAGGCGCGGAACCCTTCGGAGTTTACCTCGTCCAGGTCATCACCGGAAAACGAGAGGTTTTCAGTGTAACCGTCCCGGTCGTGGATATTGGCCGCGAGCCGGAGCGCGGCCTTACCCTCGACAATGGGGATATTGACCGCTGCCTGGATTTCGGTGTTGTCGTAGTTGCCGTACGCGCCCATCACGTAGCCGCCAAACTCATGGTCGGGCTTTCTGGGCTCGTAGAGCAGCGCGCCGCCCGTGGTGTTGCGGCCGAAAAGAGTTCCCTGGGGGCCTTTGAGCACCTGCACACTGGCCATATCGTACTGGGGCACGAAGCTGCCCCAGACCGGGTCGGGCACCTCGGCAAAATAACTGACCACTGCCGGTGAGCTGGTGCCGGAAAGGGCCTTGGATTGGCCCCGGATGTTATAGAGCACATTCTGGCGACCGCCGGAACCGGACAGGAATACGCCGGGCGTACTGAGCTGGATATCTTCCGGTGTGGTGATGGTGCTTTCCCTTAGCAACTGGCTGTCGAAAGCCGTCACCGAGATGGGCACCGACTGCATACTCTCCTGGGTACGGCGGGCGGTAACGGTGATTTCCTGCAGAGCGCGACTGTCAGCCGCTTCCTGGGCGGTAACGCCGGCCGACGGGGCGAGCAATACCGCCGCACAGGAACTCACGGCCAGAGGCCTGAACATGGATACTTTTTTCATGGGACTCCCCTAGTTCTTCGTCAAACATTGTTTTTGGATAAAAGTAATTATAAAAATGATGCGTCTAGCGGCATCAGAACAAACTGCCCCGCCAGACGGGTCTGCGTCTGGCGCCACGTCCGCAGGCGGGAAAAGCATGTTTGCTGGTGCTCGTCTTTTGTCTGTAAGCGCCCCCGATTAAGGCAGCTCACTTAAAATAGTAAGTCGCCGACTTAACGCCTGTCAACAACTGTCTGAAAACCCGGGATCCAGGGAAAACGGGAAGGGCACCATCGCCTTCAAACAACGGAAGGCAGGATCCGGATTATCGAAACCCGGGCAAGGAAAGGCAGGTAGGTTCTCAGAGACTGGGTGACGGGCCGGGGGATTCGAGAATGGCCGTCACCATGACCATAATATCGCGCCAGAATTCCTGTTCATTTTTATAGGGATTGCTGCCGCCGCGCTTTAATCGCTTATGCTCCTCGATGCTGTCCATAAACAGGTCCACCGCCAGTCGGAGGCGAATCATGAAAAATTCGCTATTTTCGCTGTACCCGAGACCGGCTTCGAGCCGTTTAACAATCCTGTCCGTGACGGGGGTCAACTCCCTGGCCCGCCTGGAAGGGTGCGTCCAGGTATCCCGGTGGGCGAGTCGGGTCACGAAATGGGCAAAATTTTCCAGGCCCTGCTGATCGAAAGCATCCAGGATCGGCATCAGCAACGCCTCGGCAAGATCCCTGACGCTCGCGGAGCGGGCGTTTTCAACCTCCTCCAGCCATTGGCCGCGGGCCGCGTCCAGCGCCGGCATCCGCATCTCGAAGACAGACTGCACCAGGTTTTCCTTAGTACCGAAATAATACTGTACGGCGGAATTATTACCCTGCCCCGCGCGGGCCGCGATTTCACGTAAGGAAACGCCGTCGATACCTCGTTGGCCAAAAAGATGCTCGGCGGCAAGCATAATCTGCTGCGCCGTCCTGGAATGCTTGTTCACGGCCCTGACCGGGTTTGCCGGCCTGTCGGCAGCCTTTCCTTTAACCTTTGATTTAGCGGCCATATCGATCCCCAGACCTCAGATAGCGGAATTAAAAAAACGACAGTATACGGTTTCGGCGCGAGATTTCAGCAGGCTCACCGCTTATGGCTACCGACGTGACCGGCGACACAACAAATGCCGGTACCAATGCCATCGGCGCCGGTCGCTGGATAATAGCCGGCTCCAACGGGTTCATCGCACCGGCGTCGGTTGCCAGAACAGCCGGTCCAATGTGCCTTGTGCTTCCCTGTTAATGATCTCCCTGTTAGAATTAAGCGATGACTTAAACATTAACCCATGCTTCGCCACAATGCTAACAACAGGACCACGGCGATCCTCCCATCCACAATGAATCACTTTGGAGAGACTTCAGCGATGAGCACCCAGGATTACCCCTTGCCGTCCCACGTTCCGCCGGAACTGGCGATGACGTTCCCCCTGACGACCCGGGACATCCGGTACGTCAATCCCCACAAAGAGATCATACCCAAGCTTCATGAAGGTCCGCCGATATTTTACGGTACCAACATCTTCCCCGTGCCCCCCGGCGGCGGCTGGGTCCTGACCCGGGCCGAAGACCTGAAGGCCGTGTACGAGAACACCGACGCCTTTATCAAGAAAGGCAATGCGGAATTCGCCTCCATGATCGGCGAGAGCTGGGATGTGATTCCCACCGAGCTGGACCCGCCCAAGCACACAGCTTTCCGCCGCGCCCTGGACCCGGTCTTCTCGCCCAAGGAAATGGCCAAGCTGGAAAACAAGGTCAGCGGCCGTGCCGAGGAGTTGANNTCAAGGACAAGGGCGAAGTGGACTTTATCCGGGATTTCGCCATTCCCTTCCCCGTTACCATTGTCCTCGATCTCCTGGGTCTGCCGGTGGAGCGAATGGACGAATTCCTGGGCTGGGAGCACAACCTCCTTCATACGTCGATACCCGAGGATCGCCGCAACGCCATTATCACGCTCAAGCAGTACCTGCTGGAAGAGATCGAAAAGCGCGAGAAAAATCCCACGGACGACTTGATTTCCAATGCCCTGAACATGGAGGCGGAAGGTCGCAAGTGGACGAAGGAGGAAGTCTTCGGCCACTGCTTTAACCTCTTTATCGGCGGCCTCGACACTGTCACCGCCAACCTGGGTTTCCATTTCCATCACCTGGCGACACACCTGGACGACCAGCAGCAGTTGCGCGAAGATCCGGCAAAAATCGAACTGGCCGTAATGGAGTTCATGCGTGCCTATGCCGCCGTGACCACCATCCGGATCTGCAACAAGGAAACCAAAATCCACGGCGTGACCATCAAACCCGGGGAGCGGGTTGCCATGTCCACGCCGCTGGGCTCCAATGACCCGGAAGCCTTCGACAATCCCACGGAAGTGCGATTGGACCGGCGTCCCGTCCACCTGAGCTTCGGCCACGGCATTCACCGCTGCCTGGGTGCCCACCTGGCCCGGCGCGAGTTGAAGGTGGCCATGAAGGACATGCTGACAGAGCTGCCCGAGTTCCGGCTCAAGCCCGGATTTGAGGTCCCCTACCTGATGAGCAACGTCATGCACATCCAGGAACTGCCTCTGGTCTGGGATGCCTGACCACCGGCAAGCAAGCACAAAAAACCCGGCAAATTTGCCGGGTTTTTTATGTCCCGGAAAACTCCGGAGACCTTGCTCCCAGTCCCGCCTTACTGGCTCTGGCCCGATTGCTCCAGCAGTTGCCTGGCCGCCACATAGCCGAACGTCATACTGAGCCCGTTGTAGGAGCCGTGGGCCGGCTCCCGGCCCCGCCAGAGCACGTTCATGTCGAGGCCACAGGCGTACAGGCCGGGTATCGGTTGATCCTCCTTGTCCAGCACATGAGTCGCGGCATCCACCTTCAGGCCCAGGGTCGACGAACCGTCGCCGGGGTAAATGGTAACCGCATAAAAGGGTCCCTGCGCCACCCTGCCCAGACAGGGGTTGGGTTTGTGTTCCGGATCGCCAAGGGCAATATCCGCCGGGCTTTCACCCTTGTGAAAATCCGGGTCCACCCCATCCTCGGCATAGCGGTTGTATTGCGCCACTGTGGCTTCCAGCCCCTCCGGGTCGACACCGATCTTTTCGGCGAGCTCCTTAAGCGTCGCGCCGCGGGTGACATAGCCGATCTTGAGCATTTTATTGAGGCCGACACCGCCGGGGTAGACCAGACCCAGACCGTACTTCTTGATGAACGGGTGGTCACAGACAAGGTACGCCGGCACGGAACCGGTGTCGTGCATGGCCTTGAAGTAGTTCGCGGCAGCCTCGTTGCCGAACCGCTTGCCCTCCCTGTTGACACCGATACAGCCCGGTTTGGGCCGGTCGAGAAAGACATGGGGGTACTTGCCCAGGGTCCCGTCCGGTTTTTCGAGCACCGATACCACATTATAGGCGGCATTGGCATGATTGCCGGTTTCCAGTTCCGCGCCCAGGAGCTGGGCGTTTTTCAGGCCATCACCGGTATTGCTGTCCGGCATGAGGGTGACGTGCTCGTCCGGGTAAGGGAAGTATTTTCGGCGCATTTCCCGGCTCGCGGAGAAGCCGCCCGTGGCCAGGACGACGCCGCGCCGGGCGCGGATGGTTTCGACCTTGCCGTTGCGCTCCACTTCAACGCCGACGACGCGGCCGTTTTCGGCGACCAGTTCCTTCATGGGGGCGGAGTGCCACAATTCGACGCCCGCTTTGCGCGCCGACTGGATCAGTCTCGCCACCAGGGCATTCCCCATGGTGAGCCGGGTGCCCCGGGGATAGCGCAGACGATCCATGGCATAGCGGCCGGCAAGCTTGAGCACATGGAGCGTGGATTTCGCCGATTTGCCCGCATTCATCAGGTGAGGAATATCCTCGAAGTTGATCATAAAACCCAGGGGCGCATTGAATTCCTTCAACGGCGGCCTCAAGTGGCCGAGGGTATCGCCCAGCTTCCTGCCGTCATAGTCAACGGGATCCAGCAGGCGGCCGTCCATGGCCGCGCCGTCGATTTCCTGGTAATAGTCGGGCTCGTTGTGATGAAGCGAAAAATCCGCCTCGGTATTGGCAAGCATGAAATCGAGCATGGGCGCGGCGTTATGTACATAGGCGTCCAGGACATCCTTGCGCACGATATCCCCCACCAGTCCCTGAATATAACGGGCGGCGGCATCGGGGCTGTCATCTATGCCTTCCTTTTTGGCCAGGCTGTTGCCCGGTATCCATATACCGCCGCCGGAAAGCGCCGTGGCGCCACCAAAATACTCGCTCTTCTCGATCAGCAGCACATCCAGCCCGCCAATGGCGGCGGTGATCGCAGCGGTCAGGCCCGCGCCACCGGAGCCCACAACGATTACATCTTTCTCCACTTTCCCCTCCTCGTTTTTTCCATGTCATGAACCCGCGTATTGTGCGAAAGCTCTCCGGCACCCGACAAATATGCCAGCCAGCAACCTTGGTCCCGGTCAGATACCTTCGCCGGCAACCTGATCGACGGGGACACCCGACTTACGGGCCAGGTCCGCGGTATCCAGGTATTCCCGCCAGTCCTTGATCAGGCCGTCCTCGTCCAGCTCGTAAACCGCGACCATGGAGTGGGGAGCGGGCCGGCCATTGATCATGGCCACATCGGCCCGCTCGGTCATGACCATGCGGTCCGACGACAACATATTGAGGATATTGCACTTGTTGTGAGTGCAGAATTCCATCTGCCGGAGAATCTCCTTGCGCAGGGCCGCGCGACCCCGAACGATGGGACCCCCGGGTATCCACAACTGCCAGACCGCGTCCTCGGACATCATGGACAGAATTTTTTCCACGTCCGGACGGGATTCGGCCGTGCCGTCACCCCAGGCATCGCAGAATTCGCGAATAAAGTTTTCCTGTTCTATACCCATTTTCATTTCTCCTGGTTAATTGCTCCGGCCCAAAATGGCCGGTGCCTTGTTGTGTTGTAAGAAAAAATAAAAGTCTTCGATAATCCGATGAGCCTTAATCGCCGATCATTGCCTTCATGACATCGTCGCCCACCGGCTCGATTCGCGTGGGCTTACCCGAATAGACGATCTCGCCCAACATCAGTTTCCGGTCGACATCCATGGGGTGCAGGCTCACCGACGGGTACGAGAGCCAATAGAGCGCCGAGGGATCAAGGCCCAGGGCATCCGCATCGAACATGCTTCCGTAGTAAACCCCGTGCAATGTCGCCTCGAAAACGAGGCCCCAATCGGCGAACGCCCAGCGTTCGTTTTCAAAGGGACCCGCGGTATTAACACCCTGGCCGATGACCGACTGGTACAGGGCCCGCGCCTCGGCCGCGGTGAAAAACTCCACGACTTCGCCCATCAGAAACGGGTGGCCGTCGAACCGGTAATGCACATCCCGTTCCGGCAGCGTCGCCATAATCATATCGATATCGTTGGTCACCTCGCCCCACCAGTGACGCCGGTAGATATCCAGCATCAGACGGTTGCGGGCGCTGGCTTCCCCGTCAATAGCCTCCCGGAGGCGGCGATGGCAGGCCCTGGCATTGGGAACGTCGTTCATGCTCTTGACCCTTTCAATCTCGGCCGGGGCATAAAGTACACCCGGGCGACGCTATTGCCCATCCTCCAGGAACTTCCGCACCACCGGCACCATTGGCGTACTGGCCGTCATGCCGCCATTGACCTGGTAAAGGCAGCCATTGCAGTACTCGGCCTCGTCGGACCCCAGGAAGACCGCCATGTTGGCAATGTCCTCCGGCTTGCCCAGGCGTGGGACATTCTGGATTTCCAGGAACGCGGCGTCCATCTCCGGGTTCGACCAGGCCTGCTGGGATTCGGTGACGATGACTCCCGGCACGATGCCGTTGCAGCGGATGCCCTGCTTGCCGTAATTGGTGGCGATGGTCTGCACATACCAGTTCACCGCCGCCTTGGTGGCGCCGTAGGTGAAGGCGGTCACCTCCCCGCCCAGGGAGCTGGTGGATGACGTGAATATAATGGAGCCCGATCCCTGTTTCAGCATATGGGGCAACGCATATTTGGTTGCCAGCACCCCGCCCAGTACATTGACCTGCATATTGATGTGGAAGACCTCCGGGTCAAAATTGAGGAAATCCAGGTCCCGGGCAATGGTGTCGGGGTTGTTGTTGAGGGCGTTGTTAAAGAGGATGTCGATGCTGCCGAATTCCCCGACCGCGGTATCGATCATTGCCTTCAGGTCGTCCTCGGCCCCGGCATCCACCTTGAGGCCCAGGGCCTGGCCGCCGCTGTCGCGGATTTCCCGGGCCACATCCTCCGCGCGCTCGCCCCTCAGGTCCGTGACCAGTACCTTCGCACCCTCGGCCGCAAAACGGCGGGCCGATTCGCGGCCGATACCGCTGGCGGCACCGGTCACCGCGGCAACTTTCCCCTGCAATCGATTCATCTTTGCTGCTCCTGTGTTATGGCGCAATTGGCGCGCCGATGTTATTGATTGTCCGTGCCAGGTCTTTGCCGTCGGCTCCAGGCCCTCAGGTATCGGCCGCCGGGGCAAGGCCGGCCAGGTAATCCTCGAAATCCGCGTAGTGGGGGTGATGGGCGCTCAAGCCGCCATCCATGGACAGGGCCTGTCCGGTCATGTAGCGGGATTCGTCCGCGGCCAGGTAAGCCGCCAGGCCGGCAATGTCCTCGGGCACACCCAGTTCCGGCGTCAGGGCGTGGCGCTTGAGCATGGGTTCCAGTTCCGGCGCCACCTTACGGAAGGTTTCCGTGATCACCGGGCCGGGCAGAATGGCGTTGCAGCGGATACCCTTCTTGCCGTACTGGGTGGCGATATTTTTCGTCAGTGCCACCACCGCAGCCTTGGAGGTGCAATAGGCGGTGCGCACCGAATCCCCGGCCAGTGCGCCGTTTGATGCCATATTGATTATGCTGCCACTTCCCTGGGCCAGCATCCGGGGAATTGCATGGCGGCAGCCGATAAGGTAGCCGGTCAGGTTGACCGCCAGGGTCCGGTTCCAGACTTCAAGGGGCACTTCGGCGGCAGTGGTGTCCCGGTGCTGGATATCCCGGTCGGTCAGGGCCGCATTGTTGAAGAGCACATCGAGGCGGCCGAATTGCTCCATGGTCGCATCGATAACGGACCTGAACGAGTCTTCATCGGCGATATCGATGGCCGTCGGCACCACCCTGGCTCCCAGGCGCCCGGCCAGGTCGCGTACACCCTGCTCGAAAAGGTCCGCGGCGACGACCGTCGCGCCCTCGGCCACGAAACGTTCCACCGAGGCGGAGCCGATGCCGCCGCCGGCACCGGTCACCATAATAACTTTGTCCTTTAGTCTTTCCATAAACTGCCTTCTCGTTTGCGCTTCGGCACCGACGAAGCCGTGCCGGGCACGACGCTGCGCGCGCGGGGTTTTTATGGTTTTTTTATCGAATGGGCGGTAATGCCACATTATCCGCGGAGCGACCGATACCGGTGGGACCGTACACCTGAACGCGCCGCTCCACCTGACGGGCAAAAAACCGCAACAGGTCTTCATGGTCTTCGGGGCCGGCGGTTTGGGCAAACGCCTCCATGGCGCTGTCCATCGCCGCCATGGTGCCGGGCTCGGTGCCCAGGATTTCCGCCGCTTCCGCCAGCGCCCGGCGGTCCAGCTCGGCACCCATCCGGTCGCCCCGCTCAATGCATTCCAGCAGGTTCAGCGCCGAATCCTTGCGGGCCTGCTGGACGGCGTCGGGCACCTCCAGATGGTCGAGGGTATCCCTGAGCATGCCCAGCATGGCGGCATTGGGTCCCGGCGAGCCGGCGACCGGTTCCACCGTCTCCAGCTCCACCCCCATACTTTCCGAAAGTGCCTGAATGAGCGTCCGGCGCAGAGCGATATCCCACTCCAGGTAAACGTCGTGGGGATCGCCGGGCGAGGGCTCGGCAACGGTGCCGGCGATCATCATGCAGCTGACCGTGGCAAACAGGACGTTGTGGTACAGCAGTACCGGTACATCGATGGGCTCCCCACTGATTTCCTCATAGAGCCGGCATATCTCCCGGAACGCCACTCCGTGGGGTTCGTAGGATTCGCGCATGCGAATGGTGGCCAGGTCGGTCATGGGATCGCCGATCATGGCAAACTCGAAATCGTACAGCCCCGTCATGCGGCCGTTCTCGTAGAGAAACTGGCCGCAATCGAACTGAATAAAGCGAGCCTCGGTGCGGTGCCGGGGGATATTGTCCCGCAGCCAGCGCACGGCGAACTCCAGCAACGGCTCGGGCTTTTTCTTGTTGCGCCGGTACAGGGGCATATAGGCATCGAGGCCAACCAGGGCGATTTCCTCCGGCCCCTCGGGCAGTCGAATGCCTTTTTCCACAAACGGCTTTACGGGCACGCGGTGCATGGCCACCAGGGCCTCCACGAACTGCCTGGCTACCTGGTGCCGTTCCTGGTCGTCCTCCGCCTCGCCGACGTCCCGGGTGCCCGGAATGGCTTCCATGACAATCGCGGAAGGATCCTCGCAAACACCGTAGATATGGGGGACGGGAACCCCGTGCTCGCCGAGAATCTGCATGATGTCGGCTTCCCGCTGAAGTTCGGGAAAGGGCAGAATATCGCTGTCCCGGTCGCCCCGGACATGGATCCATAAGAGATCGCCATTGCACTCCACATCGGCAAACCAGGCCGGCCGCCAACGGATCAGCCGCTCCATCCCGACCACATGGCCGCCGGTCACTTTTTCAATAAAGCGGCGGACTTTTTCCTCATCGCCCTGGGCCGTCGTGGCCCCGGCTTCAATTTGCTGATTCATAATCCCCTGGTTTTTTTGATCGACGCCGTCGATTCCCGATACGTTATATACCCTGATGGGGCAGACCTGATGGGACAAAAAAGTGCCCTGGCGACATCGCCACCCGGTCCCGGGTTATGGTAAGCCCTTGCATCCAAACAGGTTATCCCCGGACCTTTTTAATCCGTGCCCCGAAAAAGCCGGTGGAAATTTCTCCACTTCCTTGCGCTGCACGGATCTTGGGCAGGCGGCGGTCCAGTTCCCGTGCAACCTTGTCAGCCCGGTAACCCTTTTCCTCAATACCTGCGGATTAAAGCTCAGGTATTCCCAGTAATACACCGTTTAAGCGCTGTCTTAGCGCCTATTCACAATATGGAACAGGCAAACCCAAGTCAAGCACGCGGCTTACCAACTTTTGGCCACAGAGAATGTATCGGCAGAAAGCGGGCTATTTTCAGCACAAGAGAGGGAAGTCGCGAGCCTAATTAATGCAGTTGACTTATTTGTGTGCCTCATCTAGCCTTGCGCTCCTGCCACACCCGCCAAAGACGAAAAAGCCAAAAGCAATAGACGCACCGGCCGGGCTTTGGTATAGAGAACCGATAACGTCCACGACAGCCCCTGCTGCATGAATGGCCATAAAGATAGCCTGCCCGGCACTGACCGCAGGCCAACGACCTGGAGAGAAAACCATGACCTTCACTGATAACGCGACACGCTACGACGACAAACCCTACCCTGCTCGCGATTTCAATCTGCCCTGGAAGAAGGAGGAAGTCGATGCCGAACTGCTCACCGGGCTCCTGCAGAATCGCTATCCGGGAGTCGTGGTTGAGAATATGCAGCTCAACAAATTCATCGACAGCCACACTTCCAAACTGCTGATGACCCTCGATTTCAACGAAGCGGGCCGCGAAGCCGGCCTGCCCCGGGACCTTTGCCTGAAGTCGAATTTTTCCGGCCTGTTCGCCGACGTGGATATCTGCCAGCTGGAAGCGCGCTTCTACCATTACCTGGCCGACAAAATGAAGGTGCCGGTCCCCCGGTGCTACTACGCCGACTGGGAAGTGGATGGCAGCGGACACGGCCTGATTCTCCTGGAAGACCTCACCAAACGGGGCGGCCAGTTCGGCTTCAGTCTCGACGATGTGGGCGTCGACGGTGTCGCCGATGCCCTGGAAGGCCTCGCCAAACTGCACAGCAGCCTGTGGGCCAGCCCCTTGCTGGATGACCACCGGCCCTGGCTGCCCACCTCCATGGATACACCGGTGGACAACGACCAGATTCGTATCATGCAGGAGTGGATCAACATCAATCTGGAGAAAAAGGAATTCCAGGAAATCCTGCCCCAGCGCTATCTCGACAACCCCGAAATCCTGCAGCGGGCCTATGACAGCCTGATCGAATGGGAACACGCCCTGGATCACCCCTACACGGTCATTCTCGGGGACTGCCACCAGGGCAATACTTACCGGCTCCCCGACGGCGGGCGCATGTGGCTGGACTGGCAACTGGTCCGCCGTGGCCGTCCCTGGCGTGACCTGACCTATTTCACCATCGGTTCCCTGACCGTCGAGCAGCGCCGCAGCGCCGAAAAAGACCTGCTCAAACACTACCGCGAAGCCCTGATAGCGACGGGCGTCGAAGGCGTTCCCGGTTTCGACGAGATTTTCGAACAGTACCGGCGCTGGGTCATCTACGGCATGCAGGCATGGGTTGCAAACATGGACCACTGGGGACAGTCCGGCCTGCCCATGAACGAACGCTTTTTCACCGCCGGCGACGACCTGGATACCTGGAAGCTGTTGCTGGATAACTGAAACACAGGGGAGACAATCACAATGGCAGAGAGGATTCTCCAGGGAAAGGTCGCCGTGATCAGTGGATCAGGCGCCAATATCGGCGAGGCGTGCGCGCGGGCCCTCGCCGAAGCGGGAGCCAGGGTAGTGCTCGCGGATATCAATATCGACGGCGCCAGGCGCGTCGCCCGGGCTATCGAGGACGGCGGCGGCGAGGCTCTGGCCTGGCCGCTCGACCTGGCGGACGAAGCCAGTATCCGCGACCTGTTCGAGGCGGTCGCGGAGCGCTACGGCCGGGTCGACATACTCCACAACAACGCCGCCGACACCCGGGCCGAGCAATTGGCCGCGGATGACCTGATCACCGACATGGCGGCGGAGACCTGGGACCGCGCCTTCGCCGTCAACACCCGGGGCACCATGCTCATGATCAAGCACTGTGTTCCCCTGATGATCGAGGCGGGAGGCGGCAGCATCATCAATACCAGCTCGGGCGTCTCCATCCTCGGGGACATCTTCAACCCCGCCTACTCATCGTCAAAGGGAGCGATCAACACCCTGACCCGCAACGTGGCGACACAACTGGGAAAGAAGAATATACGCTGCAATGCCCTATTGCCGGGCATGATCGTCACGGCTCACGCCCGGGCGATGATGACCCAGGAGCAACTGGACATGGTCGAGCGCCACACCCTGTTACCGCGCCTGGGCAGGGCGGAGGATATCGCCGAAACCGTGGTGTTCCTGGCATCGGACAAGGCGAGCTTCATCACCGGCCAGATTTTTTCCGTGGACGGGGGCATCACCACCCACCAGCCCTATGTGGGTGAAGTGCTGGCCGGCAGACCCACCTCCTGATGGCGCCGGGCTCTGGTGGCCCGGCGGTCAACCCGCCTGTTCCTCGCTTTGGCTGACAGCCGGGTATGGGGGCCATCCGGGTTATGGGGCATCTCTTTTTATAAGTGTCTTACCAATTGCAAAGACCTGGATTAGGCACTGCCTGCCGCGGCACGCTGTCAATACATCCATGTACGCTCCGCGCCAGCATCCTTGCTGGCGAGGGCCGCGGCAGACAGCACCGAATCCATATGGCCGAGACTATCCCTGACAACGAAAACCGGGACTGCTCTGCATTTCGTGAAATTTAGCCAGGAAATCGGGGGGCAGCTATGCGCTTTTTTGTCGTTCCTGTTCGTCATTTCCGGTAAGGACACCACCGGACTCAGGCCGGTGCACTCGCCCACCAATGAGTCAATCAGGATTTCTCGAACATGGCCCTGGCGATTTCGGTCGCTGCCTCCACCCGGGCCCGGCGACGCTCCGTGACTTCCCCGGCAATCCCCTCTTCCGGACCGGCGGGGAATATGTAGCAGGGGCCTTCCGGCAACTGTTCCAGGGCGATACGGACCAGCTCGTCCGGCTCCACCATCGCCGGCAACCGCGAGACATCCATGTCTTCACCAAAGCCCTGGCGGAGCTTCGGCGTATTGATGAGCGGCGCCACCACGTTCAGCACATCCACGCCGCGAGGCTTGAATTCCGCCCACATGGACTCGGCCAGGGTCAGGCTGAACGCCTTGCTGGCGGCATAGACCGCCACCCCCGGCTGGCCACCCAGGGCAACGCCGGAACCCATCAGCAGCAAGCCGCCGCGTCCCCGTTCCAGCATCGCCTCCGCAAGACCGTGACAGGCCTCCATGGGGGTGTGGATATTCATGTTGACGGCGGTCTGCCACTGCTCCAGAGAGCCGTCGACGAAGGACAGGCCGCCAATACCGGCTCCGGCATTGGCGACAAAGAGCCCCACCTCCAGATCGGCCACTGCCGTGCAGAGCTGCCTGCCCGCAGCCGCCAGGGAGAGGTCCATCGCCAGAATTCGGGTCTCGATGCCGGACTCATCGCGCAGTTCCCCTGCCAGTTTTTCCAGCATCGGTCGGCGCCGGGATACCAGTACACAGTTCAACCCCTTCGCCGCCAGTTGCCGGGCGAATTCCTCCCCGGTGCCGTCCGAGGCGCCGCCGATCACGGCCCAGGGACCGTACTGTTTTTGGAAAGCCTCCGCATTCCTGGAATCATCTTTCATCGTGCGCTTCCTTAATTATTGACTGTCGTAAATTTTCGGGCCCGTAAATTTCCGCGCCCGGTGCGCTCACCGGTTCAGGTGCCCGCCATCCACCACCAGGAACTGGGCGGTGACATGACTTGCGCCCGGGGCCGCGAAAAAGAGCACGGCATTGGCGATATCGCCGGGGGTCCCCGCCCGCCCCAGTGGCGGCATCATGTGCCGGATGGTTTCCTCGTCCACAGGCGGCCCCGGTGCCCGTGCCTGGCCTTCGGTGGGCGTGGCGCCGGGCAGGACGGCATTGACGGTAATGCCGTCAGCGGCCAGTTCGAAGGCGGCATTGCGGGTCAGGGCATTGATTCCCGCCTTGGTGGCGTTATAGGCCACCAGGCCTTCAAAAATCGGATGCAGGGAGCCCATGGACGAGATATTGATAATCCGCCCCCGGGTGCCGTCGGCCCTCATCACGCGGGCGGCCTCCCGGACACAGAGAAAAGGTCCGCGCAGGTTGACAGCCTGCAGCTTGTCCCAAAGGGCGACCGAGGTGTTCTCGAGTACTTCCCGGTCCTGGATGCCGGCATTGTTGACCAGGATATGCAACCCGCCCATGTCCCGGCGCACGGCGGACACCATGTCGACCACCGAATCCTCCTTCGACTGGTCCAGGTCATAGGCCCGGCCTCGACCGCCGCCCTCGTTGATTTCGGCGGCCGCCTGCTCGGCTCCGGGCCGGTTGATATCGGCCACCGCTACGTCCGCCCCGGCGGCGGCCAGGTAGCGGGCTATCTCCCGCCCCATGCCCTCGGCCGCCCCCGTGACAATTGCCACCTGTCCCGAAAGGTCGTAAAGTTTGTCGATACGGGGTAATTCATTTGTCATCATTGTTGCCCGTTTTTTATTAGCAGGAACAGCCCCTGGAGCACCGGAACCTAATAATGTAATCGGTGCCGGCTGCCTGGCCGTGTTTGAGAAGACTAGCGCCCGGGGCGCTTAACGCGCCGCAGCCATTGCGGCAGGAAAATAATACGAGTTGCAGAATAAGGCTTCCATTATGCTTGAGCAAGAAACACTCGCCATACAGGATGTTTTGACCCGCTACGCCACGGGTATCGACCGGCGCGACTGGTCGCTTTTTCGCACCTGTTTTACCGAGGACCTGGTGGCCGACTACGGCGATTTCGGGCTCTGGAAAAGCCCCGACGAGATCACCGATTTTATGGAGTACGCGCACCGGGAAATGGGCCATACCCTGCATCGCCTGAGCAATTTCAGTATCCAGATCGACGGCGAGGCGGCCCGCGCCCGCACCTACGTGGACGCCCTGCTGACGCCGGGCCCGGCTGGCGGCGAGATTCATCGGGGCATTGGCTACTACGACGACGAGCTGGTCAAAACCGGCGACGGCTGGAAAATCCGCAAACGCCATTTTGTTGCCGTCCACGTTGTCTAGCTTTCAGCAAATTGTTCCTGACCTTTTCGACTGACCGGCAAAAGTCGGGTGAAAATTTGCATTAGAGGGTAAGCCCGCCATCCAGGGGAAGCACCGCGCCGGTAACGAAATTGCCCGCCCGCGAGGCCAGGTAGATCACCGCACCGGCCACATCGTCGCCGGTGCCCATGCGCCGCCTGGGCACCATGCCGAGGATCTCGGGCGTGACGTCGTCGGGGCTGGTGAGCCGGGAGGGGAAAAACCCGGGGGCCAGGGCATTGACCGTGATGTTTTCCGGCCCCAGGCGCTTGCCCAGGGAGCCGGTCAGATGGTGAAGCCCCGCCTTGGTGGCCTGGTAGGAATAGTTTTCCTTGGGGCCCACCCGCAACCCGCCCACGGAGCCGATATTGACCACACTGGCCGCATCCTCCTCG
>DGNJ01000108.1 GCA_002388905.1 Cellvibrionales bacterium UBA4495 | reverse complement strand
CACAGGGGGAGGAGGAGAGGCACCGGCTACCGGTGTGGGAGAGATGCCTGGTCGCGATGGGGCTGGTTCGAGGTTGGGTGGTTGATCGCGGTCGGGGACCGCTCCCACAGGGGGAGCGGGAGAGGCACCAGCTACCGGTGTGGGAGCGATCCCTGATCGCGAAGAGGGCTGGTTCGGGGCTGGGTGGTCTGTCGCGGTCGGGGACCGCTCCCACAGGATCTAGGCGGCCTTGCCGTTCCCCTGTATGCCGTTATGGCGCAACAGCGCCTCCTGGGACGGCTCCCGCCCCCGGAATTCCACGAACAGGTCCATGGCCTCCCGCGAACCGCCGCGTCCGAGAATGATCTCCCGGAATTCACGGCCGGTTCGCTCATTCATGACACCCTCTTCCTCGAACCGGGAGAAGGCGTCGGCGGACAGGACTTCCGCCCACTTGTAGCTGTAATAGCCCGCCGCGTAGCCGCCGGCGAAAATATGGGCAAAGCTGTGCTGGAAGCGATTGAAAGCCGGTGGCTTGATGACGGCCACCCGGTCGCGCACGCGGTCGAGCAATTGCTGGATTTCAGCGGCTGTTTTTGGCGCCGGCTGCCTGTGCAGTTCCAGGTCGAAGAGAGAGAACTCCAGTTGGCGCAGCATCTGCATGGCGGCCTGGAAGTTGCGCGACGCCAGCATCTTGTCGAGAAGATCATCCGGCAGTGGCTCGCCGGTCTCGTAATGGCCGGAAATCAGCGGGATCGCCTCCCGCTGCCAGCACCAGTTCTCCAGGAACTGGCTGGGAAGCTCCACCGCATCCCAGGCCACCCGGTTGATCCCCGAGACATGCAGGACATCGATATCGGTGAGCATATGGTGCAGGCCGTGGCCGAATTCGTGGAAAAGCGTGGTCACCTCGTCGTGGCTCAGCAATGCCGGACGATCCTGGGTGGGCGGCGAGAAGTTGCAGGTCAGGAAGGCCACCGGTAGCTGGATGTCGCCGTCGACCCGGCGCCGGCCACAGTAATCCGCCATCCAGGCGCCACCGCGTTTCTTCTCCCGGGCGTAGAGATCCATATAGCAGGTGGCAACCGACTCACCGTCGCGCAGGACCCGGTAGCACCGTGCATCGGGATGCCAGAGGTCCACGTCCATGCGCTCCTCGAACCTCACACCGAACAGCCTGCCAGTCACGCCAAACAGGCCGTCGAGGACCTTGTCGGCGGGAAAATAGGGGCGCAATTGCTCCTGGGAAATGGCGTAATGCTGCTCGCGGAGTTTTTCGCTGTAATAGGGGATATCCCAGGCCTCGACCGTTTCGCATCCTTGAGCGGCCGCAAACTCCCTGACCTCGGCCAGTTCGCCCTCCGCCTGGACGTGTGCGGCATTTACCAGACCCTGCAAAAAATCCTGAACCTGTTGCGGAGTTTCCGCCATCTTGGGTTCGAGGGACAACTCCGCATAATCATCGAACCCCAGCAGTCCCGCTATTTCCTCGCGCAGCTGAAGAATTTCCACCATCAGCTCGCTGTTGTCCCAGCGCCCCGCGCCGGGTCCCTGATCCGAGGCGCGCGTGGTGAACGCCTCGTATAGCTCGCGGCGCAACGCGCGGTTGTCGGCGTATTGCATGACCGGCAGGTAGGAGGGGATATCAAGCCCCAGTCGGTAGCCCTCCCGGCCCCGTGCCCGGGCCTGCTGGCGGAAATTCTGCAAGGCGGTTTCGGGAATGCCGGCAAGCTCCGCGTCGTCCTCGACCCATTTCTCCCAACCATCGGTGGCATCCATGATGTTGTTGGCGAATTGGGTCGACAACTCGCTGAGGCGCTGCTCAATGGCGCTGAAACGCTCCCGCGCCTTCGCATCCAGGGCCACGCCGGACAAACGGAAATCCCGCAACATGTGGCGCACGGCCTGCTGCCGGGCACCATCCAGCTGCTCGAAATCCGGACTGTCCGCCAGCGATTTGACGGCCTCGTAGAGCGCGCGATTCTGGCCCATCTCGCTCTGGTAGGCAGTCAGCAGCGGAATGCAGGCCTCGTAGGCATTGCGCAGCTCATCACTGTTCATGACGCCATTCAGGTGACTCACCGGCGACCAGAATTTCTCGATTCGGTCGTCGATGGCTTCCAGGGGGGCCATCAGGTTGTCCCAGTGGTAAGGCGGTCCCCGGTCGACAAGCTCCGCCACCTGCCGACGGCTATCGTCGAGCAGCGACCTTAATTGACCGGGCAACTCGTCGATGCGAATATCACTGAAACGGGGGAGACTTTCCTGACTCATAAAAAACCTGTCAACGAGGAAATGATCGGGTGGATTGTAGCAACAAAACCATCCCGGGCACGGATAGCCAGGCTATCTTGCCACGACCGGGACCGCCGCTCTAAGATAGCAACCCGGAATCGAGACCTGCCGTCGACGCACGGGCGCCTTGCTCCCCATAATCCAACGACAAACCGAGGCTGGACCAAAAATGTCACTGTCACTGTATCAAGCAACGATCCCTTCCAACCTGCAAATCATCGGCGCCGTCGCCGGCCTGCTCGACAAGGCCGAGCGCTATTGCGCCGACAAGGGCCTGGCGCCGGAAACCCTGATCCAGGCGAGACTGGCCGAGGATATGTTCCCTTTCGCCTACCAGATCACCTCGGTGTGCCACCACTCCCTGGGGGCCATCGACGGGGTTCGCAACGGCACATTCTCGCCCGACACCTCCGAACCGCCCGGCGACTTCGACACCCTGAGCAGCCGCCTGGCCGACGCCAAGGAGGCGCTGGAAGCCCTGTCGGAAGACCAGGTCAACGAACTGATGGGCAAGCCCATGCGCTTTGAGTTCCAGGACATCAAGATCGACTTTGTCGCCGAGAACTTCCTGCTGTCGTTTTCCCAGCCGAATTTTTACTTCCACGCCACCACCGCCTACGACATCCTGCGGGCGAAGGGCCTGGAGATCGGCAAAAGCGACTTTATGGGCCAGTTGCGCACGGCATAAAAACAGGCGGGCCGGCGCAGGGCGAAAGCCGTACCGAGCGCAGGCCCAGCTCTCTCATGGCTGCCCGGCACATCTGTGCCGGGCGCGTTTTCCGAGGAAAGCCTGCTTTACTGTCCTTCCCGGAAGGGCGCACTGCCGGGCTGCTCGAATTCTGCAAGTTCTCTCGCCTTGTGGGGGGTTATTTCCGTTGCCGCCGTCGCTTTACGCCTTCTCTCCGAAATCCGCTTATAAAAGCAACCGGAACAGCCCCGAGGTCTATGGTTAGGCTTTTGCGCCCCCCTATTGCCAGAGCGACACGAAGGTGCCCATGCCCGCTTGACTGGCGAACCGAAGGGATTAATCTCAACTGCTCGACAATCAGCTCCATTCGCCAGCCACCCACTCGTGCAGGAGAGATAACAATGCCCGATTTTTCAAGCGATGATCACCACCTTATCAAGGCCGTGGAGTGGAACCCGGCGGCGGGGGCGGAAAAGATCAACGATCATATTTTCATGTCCCGCGGGACTTCCAACAGCTACCTGGTGACCACCGGGGAGGGCGACGTCATTATCAATGCCGGCATGCCCTACCAGGGCCACCGGCACCGGGAGCGTTACGAAGAGCTGCTGGGGCGCCCCCTGAATGTCCGTAAACTGCTGTTCACCCAGAGCCATCCCGACCACATGGGCGGCTGGGCGGCCTTTGACGACGAGGGCACGGAACGCATTGCCCAGAGCAACTTTTTCGACATCCGCGCCGAGCGCAACCGGCTGGCGCCCTTTTTTGCCCCCCGCGGGGCAAAACTACTGTCCGGCCTGCTGCCCAACCCGGAGCACCTGAAAGCCTGGGACAATGTCTCCGAGTTCGAGACGGCGACGCTTTTCGACGACGCCCATGCCTTCGAACTGGGCGGTCGCCGCTTCGAGCTTTATTCCACCCCCTCCGGCGAGACCCTGGACTCCATGATCGTCTGGTTGCCCGAGGAACGCGCGGTGCTTATCGGCAACCTGTTCGGCGCCCTTTACGGCGCCATGCCCCACTACTACACACCCAGGGGCGACAGGCAGCGCAGTGTTCTCCAGTCCCTGCGGGACATCGACAAGGTGCGGGCCCTGGGCCCGGAACTGCTTATCACCGGCCACGACGAACCCATCGTCGGCGCGGGGCGGATCGCCGCCGATCTCACCAAAATGCGCAATGCGGTTCAGTATATCTATGACGAAACCATCAAGGGCATGAGCGAACGAAAGGACCTGTTCACCCTGATGGCGGAAATCGAGCTGCCGCCGGATCTGGAAATGGAGCCGGGTCGCGGCCCGGTTTCCTGGTATGTGCGCGCCCTCTGGGAGGAACTCACCGGCTGGTTCCGCATGGAATCCACCACGGAGCTCTATGCCACACCGCCCAACGCCATCTGGGAGGAACTGGCGGAAATGGCGGGAGGCGCCGACGCCCTGGCCGAGCGCGCCCAGCGCCATGTGGATGCCGGCCGGCCACTCGAGGCTCTGCACTTCACCGATATGGCCGTTACCGCCGAACCCGCGAACCGGGCCGCCCGCGCCGTTGAACTGGCCGCGCTGGAGCAGCTCTACGAGGCGGGCCAGGCCAGGTATTACGACGAAGCCGGATGGCTGGAAAGCGAGATGAAGAAGGCGCAATCCTATCTTGAAAACCAGTAGCCCGGATTGCCTCTATCCGAACGGCCGCCCCGGAAAGGGGCGGGCTCGACCCCGTCCGGAATCATAAGATGACTTCGCCAGATAGCATCATCGGCTTCTGGTTCGGCGAGGCTTTCCTGGCGCGGAATGGCGGCGATGCCGACCGGGCCCTGGAAACGCGATCGAAATCCTGGTGGGCCAAGGACCCGGCTCTCGATGCCGAGGTGAAACGCCGCTTTGAACCGGCCCTGGCCGCCGCCGGTCGCGGCGAACTGGATTCCTGGCTGGCCCACCCCCGGTCCCGGCTGGCCCTGATACTGCTCACCGATCAGTTCAGCCGCAACATGTACCGGGGCCGGGCAAAAGCCTTTGCCTTCGATCACCTGGCCTGCCGGTGGTGCCGGACCGGACTGGTGGCGAAGCTCGACACCCGGCTCCAACCCCTGGAGCGGGCATTTTTTTACATGCCCCTGGAACACGCGGAATCGCTGCCGGCCCAGGAACGCAGCGTCGCCCTGTTTGAGGGGCTGGTAACCCGGGTACCGGAAGAACAAAAGTCGGAATTCGGGAAGTTCGCGGAATTTGCCCGGCGACACCGGGACATCGTCGCCCGGTTCGGACGCTTTCCGCACCGCAACAGCTTGTTGAAGCGGCGCACCACGGCGGCCGAGCAGGCGTTTCTGAAAAAACCGGGTTCATCATTCTAGTAACCCGGCATGAATTATGGCTGGGCTAATATGCGGCACAAATAGGAAATTCACATATTTTCGGGGCGCGCACTGGTTAAGAGTAGCCCGATCAATCTAAAGGGGAGGCGGTATGGCATACACCACAGGTGCGGATATCACCGGAAAGCGCATCATTGTCACGGGCGGCACCAGCGGCATGGGGAAAACGCTGGTCGAGGCGTTTCCCGGCATGGGCGCGAACATTGTGTTCTTCGGCAGAAACGAGGCCCGGGGCAGCGCGCTCGCCAAAGATACCGGGGCACGGTTTATCCCCGTGGACGTGACCGAGGAGGCGGCTGTCGACGCCGCCATGGAGGAAGCCGTCAAACACTTGGGCGGACTGGATGTGCTGGTGCATGCGGCGGGTATCGCACCCGCGGCCAGCGCAGAGGCCATCTCCCTGGCACAGTGGCAGGAAGTCATGGCGACAAACGCCACCAGCACTTTCCTCACCAATGTCGCCGCCTTCCCCCATCTGCAGGAAGGGGGCGGTGCCATCCTCAATTTCACCAGTGCCGGCGGCATCCAGGGCTACCCCGGCAAGGCCCACTATGCCGCCAGCAAGGGCGCGGTCACCGCCTGGATCCGGTCCCTGGCCAAAGAGTGGGGAAAATACAATATCCGGGTCAACGGCGTTGCCCCGGCAATCTGGACGCCGATGTACGACAAAACGCGCTCGGAGATGGACGAAGAAGCCCTGGCGGCCCACGACCGGATGCTGCAAAGCGCCATCCCGCTGGGCGGCAGACTGGGAAACACGGAAGCGGATTACCTGCCGGTGATGCGGTTTCTTTGCAGCGACGATGCCCGTTTCATGACCGGGCAGATGTTTGCCATCGACGGCGGCGCCTTGATGCTGCGCTGAGCCGGAGGCGGTCCTGAATCAGCCCGCCTCGAGAAGCTCGTCCTCCGGCTGTTCGCAGTCCAGCTTGCGGCCCAGCAATTCCTGGATGGGTTCCAGGAGAAAGGCATCGTCCTCGCAGGCGAAGCTGATGGAGGTGCCGGTCTTGCCGGCCCGGCCGGTGCGGCCGATGCGGTGCACGTA
>DGNJ01000034.1:9215-21080 GCA_002388905.1 Cellvibrionales bacterium UBA4495 | reverse complement strand
CACTAGTGTCCGGAAAAACTGGTTTCAAAGCCCTATAACCTACTGTTAATTAAGCAATAATATGCCATTTATGCCTGTCACCGACTTGAACCGCTTCCCCTGCCAGGAGCACGCTTTAGCCTGGCATTTCGGGTTGGAGCGTTTTGGCGATGTACACCGGCAAACTTGTTTTCTCGCAGGCAATGGAGCATCTGCCTTTTCATACGTTTCGACGTTGCGTTCAACGCTACCAAGGCAATCGGCACATGAAGCGTTTCAGTTGCCAGGATCAGTATCGCAGCATGGCCTTTGCGCAACTCACCTATCGCGAGAGCCTGCGCGATATCGAAGCCTGTCTCAAAGCCCAGAGCAGCAAGCTCTACCATATGGGCATTCGCTCTGCTGTGGCGCGCAGCACCCTGGCCGAGGCAAACGAGAAACGCGACTGGCGCATTTACGCCGATTTCGCCCAATCCCTGATCCAAACCGCTCGACGACTCTATGCCGACGAGGACCTTGGACTCGACCTCAACAACACGGTGTACGCGCTCGACGCCACAACGATCGATCTTTGTCTATCGGTCTTTCCCTGGGCTCAGTTCCGAACGACCAAGGCCGCGGTCAAACTTCATACCCTGCTCGATCTGCGCGGCAATATTCCGTCATTCATCCACATTTCCGATGGCAGACTCCACGATGTCAATGTGCTCGACCTGCTATTACCAGAGCCGGGAGCTTTCTACGTCATGGATCGCGGCTATACCGACTTCGAGCGCCTGTATCAGCTGCAGCAAGCCTCAGCTTTCTTTGTCATTCGAGCCAAAACCAACCTGCAGGTGCGAAGACTCTACTCTCGGCCGGTGGACAAAGAGACCGGCTTGCGCTGCGACCAAACAGTTGTGCTTACCGGGTTTTATTCCGCGCAGCACTATCCCGAGAAGCTTCGCCGAATCAAATTTTACGATGCCACGACCGACAAGCGATTGGTCTTTTTGACGAACAACTTCAGCTTGCCGGCGCTAACCATTGCCGAACTTTATCGATACCGCTGGCAGGTCGAGCTGTTCTTCAAATGGATCAAACAACACCTGCGCATCAAATCGTTTTTTGGAACCTCGGAGAATGCGGTCAAGACACAAGTCTGGATCGCGGTCTCCGTCTATGTCCTCGTCGCCATCATCAAAAAACGACTCGACATCAAGGCCAGCCTCCACTCGATCCTACAGATTTTGAGCCTGACCGTTTTCGAAACAACCCCTATTCATCAACTACTTACGGGATGTGAACAGAGCATGAATGAGACCAAATTCAGTAACCAATTGAATCTATTCAACTAATATTCCGGACACTAGTGATCGCTTTCAAGTAGTGGCCTTCATCGTCGTTGATGCTAATCAGAATTACACCATCATCGCTCAATAGCTCCCATAAGATTTCCAACCTGGGGTACATAACAGATAGCCAAATACTATGTTCTAGATTGTCATCATAGTGCTCAAAAGCTGACTTTGTATTGTAGGGTGGGTCAATGTAAATGCACTTTACTTTCCCTGCATAAAACGGAATCAGGGCTTTCAAGGCTTCCAGATTGTCTCCCTGAATCAAAAGGTTTTCATTATCAGGATCACCAATGGAAAGACTGGACACTTCTTCGAGCAATCGGTAGGGGCTGCGTTTGGCTGCGGTGACAGCATCACCCTTGTTCAGCCAGTGGAGTATGGGCATTACTTCAACTCAATCGGTTCTTGTTTGTTAGAAGCGTTCGGGCGGATGTAGCTCCCACGCTCACGCCGGGCGAGATGATACCTTTTTAGGAGAGCTTCAGGAATGTAGGACGTGGCTTTGGCTCCTCAAGGTTATGGCTAGCAATGTGGTATATTCTATAGAAGAATAAAAATAATCAAGATATTCGATATAAGAATATAAAGGCCGATGAAATGCACTCCAATAATACCTTCACGCAGTCACCTGGGGTGAGACGAAGGATTAGATTATTTAAGCTCATTAGTTATAACCGCAACAAATAGAGTGTGGGTGGTCCACAAAGTGGTACACATTGGGTATAATTCAATTAAATTTTCTTGAAAATCAGCGCAGTAAAGGCGAGCTACCCGGCTTACAGGCCGACTCTGACTTTTTATCCCGCGATTTTAAAAATTCCTGCCGTTCAGGGGGTTGCACTCCTCACTGAATAGCCAGTCTTTTCGCCAACCGCGAAAAATTTCCCCGGTCCATGCCCAGGGATTTGGCCGTTGCCGCGCGGTTGCCCTGGTGCTGCCTTAGTCGTTCCTCCACCAGCCGGCGCTTGAAGTCGTCGACCGCCTCTTTCATGGGCAGGTCTTCGACCTCGGCGGGCTCGCCGTGATCCCGGGCCTGCCCGGGTGACGGGACGGTAAGTTCGGTGCCCAGGTGTTCGATGTCAACTTCCACGATGCGCTCCCTGTCCTGGCCCGCGCTCAGGGCCCGGATGATGCCCCGTGAAAGGGTGTGTTCCAGTTCCCGGATGTTGCCCGGCCAGTCGAAGCGGGTCAGCCAGTGCCGGGCCCGCGCGCTCAGGCGAACATTGCGCAGGCCCAGGCGACGCTGGTCCCGGGCCAGGAAATACCCGGCCAGGAGCAGGATGTCGTCGCGGCGTTCCCGCAGTGGCGGCACCACCAACGGGTAGACGCTGAGGCGATGGTAGAGGTCGGCCCTGAAGCGCCCCCGGGCCACTTCCTCCTTCAGGTCCCGGTTGGTGGCGGCAATGAGGCGCACGTCCACCTTGTGGTGCCTGTCGCTGCCGATGCGCTGGATATCGCCGTCCTGGAGGGCACGCAACAGCTTGGCCTGAACCGCCAGGGGCAGTTCCCCCACCTCGTCCAGAAACAACGTGCCCTCGTGGGCGAGCTCGAACTTCCCCATCCGGTTGTCGGTGGCGCCGGAGAAGGCGCCCCGCACGTGACCGAACAGTTCGCTCTCGGCAATGTTTTCCGGCAGCGCCGCGCAATTGACATGAATCATGGGTTCGGCGGCGCGGTGGGAGTGGTGGTGAATGAGGCGGGCGATCAGCTCCTTGCCGACCCCCGTTTCACCCAGGATCAGCACGGTCAAATCCGATGCGGCCACGGTTTCGGCCTCCCGGTGAAGCTGTTTCATGGCCGCACTCTCGCCGATCATTTCCTCAACGCCCTGGCTGTCCTGGCTCAGCTCGATGCGCTGCCGGCGCTGCAGGCGCTCCTCCAGTTCGTGAATCCAGTCGGCCGCGCGCACCGTGGCGGCGGCCACGGCGAGAAAGGCCTCGAAGACACCCATATCGATGGTCTCGAAAATATCCGGTGTCAGGGCATCCAGGGTGATGGCGCCCCAGGGTTCGTCGTCCACATAGAGGGCGGCCCCCAGGCAATCGTGCACATAAAGATGCTCGTGGACGTTTTCCACCAGGCCGTCGTAGGGATCGGGCAGGGCGGAATCCGACGGAAAGCGAACCGGCGTGCGGCTGTTCATGATCTGGGCCAGGCGGGGTTGGTGCTGAACGGCAAAGCGCCGCCCCAGGGTGTCCTTGCTCAACCCCTCTACCGCCCGGGGCAACAGTTGGTCTCCCTCCAGTTCCAGCAGGGCGATGGCATCGCAGGGAAAGCTGCGGCGGAAGGCGTCCAGCAGGCGCTGGAAGCGCTCCTCCCGGGGGATGGAGCGGGACAGATCGGCGACGATATCCGCAAGGTTGGCAAAGGTCTCGGATGTTGTCATTTGTATGCCAATTGTGTCGAAAAGACAGCCTATGCGCTGTTGTTGTTTCTACATCGTAAATTGGTAACCACATGAATAGCAAGCGAAAAATATCTGGCACGGATGTTGAAAGGATGTTGAAGATAGAAGATCGATGTTAAGGAAGAAGAGCACTCACAATCCCACAGGTAGGAGAAAATCATGAAAACACGGTATCGCAATGCCTTCGTCATGGGCCTGGCCTTTTTAGCCGCCACTGCCCTGGCAGAAACTGTCCAGGTGAAACTCAAGGTAGTGGAGAAGGACCTGGTGGTGGACAACGCCGGCAACACCCAGCGCATGTGGACCTACGAGGGCCAGGTGCCGGGGCCGGTGGTGCGGGTCACCCAGGGGGATGTGGTGGATTTCACCCTTACCAACCACCCGGACAACGAACAGAGCCATTCCATCGACTTCCACGCCGCCCGGGTGGATGTGCTCGATGAATTCGAATCCATCAAGCCCGGCAAAACCAAGGAATTCACCTTCAGGGCGGACTACCCCGGCGTCTTTATCTATCACTGCGGCAGCGACTCCATGGCCGAGCACATCGCCCGGGGCATGTACGGGGTCATTATCGTCGACCCCAAAGAGGGTTACAGCGAGGACTTTCCCAGGCCCGACCGCGAATACGTGCTGGTCCAGGGGGATCTGTTCGAAGCCGGCACCTCCGCCGACAAAATGAAGATGAACGAGGGCTGGAAGGCCGCCCTGATCAACGGCAAGGTCTTCCACTACGACCCGGTGCACGATCCCAACGCCAGCCAGACCCTGGAGTCCGAGCCCGGCGAGCGGGTCCGTATCCACTTCGTCAATGCCATGATCAACGAAGCGGCGGCCTTTCACCCCATCGCCGGCATCTGGGAGCGGGTCTGGGACAACGGCAATCCCAAAAACGTCTCCTGGGGCCTGCAGACGGTGGACGTGGCTCCTGCCCACGGCATGATCTTCGATATTGTCAGCCCGGCGGACAGGCCCACCAATAACGCCATTGTCGATCACCGCATGAAGCACGCCCTCAACGGCGCCATCTCGGTGCTGATGAACTACGAGGGCGCCGATGCCGACAAGGGCCGTGGCGATCAAATCCTGTTGCGCTAAGGAGGTGTCATCGTGATACCCGGACTGAGACTCTGCGCCATCACCCTGCTCGCCGCCGGCCCGACCCTGGCGGTGGCGAGCGACACCGCCGACTTCGTGGTGGACAACTGTGCCGGCTGTCACGCTCTGGATAAGGCCGACTACGAAAGTCAGGGTATAGAAGACCGGGCCGAGCGCGGCGGGCCGCCGCTGTATTTCGCCGGCAACAAGTTCCGCCGGCAGTGGCTCGAGCAGTGGTTGCAGGACCCCGTCCGTATCCGCCCGGCCGGGGACTATCCCCCCGCCCATATCGATACCGCCCAGGGAGAGGAAGACCGCATAGACGAGGACAGTCTCGAACCCCATCCGGCCCTGAACGGGGAACGGGCGACCCAGGTGGCGGATTACCTGATGACCCTGCGGCCCTACGACGAGCGCATCGAGGCGGTGACCTATGAACCCGGGAATATCGCCTGGCGCATGGGGCAGATGAACTTCGCCAAGTTCAATAACTGCATCGCCTGCCACCAGGACGAGCCGGGTTACGGCGGACTGTCGGGCCCGGAGTTGTACACGGCCTGGGACCGGTTGCAGCCGGCATTTATCGNNTATCGCCGACCCCGTGGCCTGGGATCCCCATACCCTGATGCCCGGTGGCGACCTGAACGACGGCGCGGTTGGCAAGCTGGCCAATTACCTCAAGGCCATCGTGGAGGAGGAATGATGAAAACCCTGCTGAAGACACTGATCCCGCTGGCCGCGCTGGCGGCGACAACGGCCTGGGCCGGTGATGCGGACAAGGGCGAGGTGATCTACGAGGCTTACTGCACCCAGTGCCACGGCATGGACGGCAGCGGCGGCGGTATCAATGTCGCCGATATGTCGGTACAGCCCCGGGATCACACCGACCCCGGCGAGATGTCCGCCCGCACCGATGCCGAACTGGCCAAGGCCATCAGGCACGGCGGTTCGGCGGTGGACAAATCGGTGCTGATGCCCGCCTGGGGCAAGAACCTCAGCGACGAGCAGGTGGACCACCTGGTGGCCTACCTGCGCCGCCTCTGCTGTCAGGAATAGGAGACAATCATGATCCAGCGCGTACTGCTGACCCTGCTCGCCGGTTTGCTGCTGGCGGCAACAGCCACGGCCGAACTTCGCCAGTTCGAAATGACCATCGACGAAGTGGACCTGGACGTGGCCCCCGGCTTCACCACGAAAGTCTGGGGCTTTAACGGCCAGGTGCCCGGGCCGCTGCTGCATGTCCGGGAAGGGGACGAGGTGGAAGTGGTGGTGCACAACAATTCCACCCTCAACCACACCATCCACTGGCACGGCACCTACCAGACCGGCACCTGGCGCTCCGACGGCGTGCCGGATATCACCCAGAAGGGCATCGAGCCCGGGGAGAGCTACACCTACCGCTTTACCGCCGACAAGCCGGGCAGCCTCTGGTATCACTGCCACGTCAATGTGCCCGAGCATGTGGGTACCCGGGGCATGTGGGGGCCCATGGTGGTGGAGCCCAAGGAACCGGCGGCCATTGTCGAGGATGTCACCAGGGAGGCCATCGTGATGTTCTCGGGCTGGAACCCGGAGGTGGCGGACACCTACGGCGAGGGCGGTCATCCCAACGAGCCCATCAGCTACTTCTCCATCAACGGCAAGTCCTTTCCCATGACCCAGCCCCTGCGGGTCAGGGAAGGTGACGTGGTGCGGCTGCGCCTCTATGCCGCCACCATCCCCGTGGCCTTCCACCCCCACGGCCACGACGCCCTGGTGACCCACAAGGACGGCCTCCCCCTGGAACATCCCTACCCGGTGGATGTGCTCAATATGGCGCCGGGGGAGCGTTACGATGTGATTATCGAAATGAACAATCCGGGTCGCTGGATCACCCACGACCATTATGAGCATCACGTTTCCAACAACGGCAAGGCGCCCGGAGGCGCGGTGCTGGTGATCGAGTACGAGGGCATCGAGGACGACGACTGGTACGTCTGGAAGGACAAGGAATATCACCCCGACTTCTATATGAGCGAGTCCATGGAAAAGCCCTTCGGTCTCCACGATATAGAGATATTCAAGGGCACCGATCCCTTCGGTCGTGGCCGTGGCCGGAGGCGGTGATCGCAGCGGCGTTGGGACCGGACCTCGATGCCGGTCTCTGTCAAACTGCTTCCCCCTGGCCTCCTGTCCCCACCCTGTTTTTCTTGGCTACACTAGCGTTGCCGGGAAGCCGGGTCTGATGTCAGGGGCAACGCCTGACCGCGCGGGGAACTTTTATGATTGACGTACGAATCTACCGTTACCAGCCCGAGTCCGATAACGAGCCATTTATGCAGGCTTGCCAGGTGGATGAAAGTTTTGCCGGCAAAATGGTGCTCGATGTCCTCGAGTGCCTGAAGGATGCCGATCCCACCCTGGCGTTTCGGCGCTCCTGCCGGGAGGGTGTGTGCGGTTCCGATGGCATGAATATCAACGGCAGGAACGGGCTTGCCTGTGTTACGCCGGTGGCGGAGGCAACGGGTGGCAAGGGGCCGCTGGTGATTCGTCCACTGACGGGTATGCCCGTGATTCGCGACCTGGTGGTGGACCAGAAGCATTTTTTCGCACAGTACTTCCGCGTTAAGCCCTGGCTGATCAATGATGAACCGTCCGCGGCCAGGGAGCGGCGCCAGTCCCCGGAGGAGAGGACGCGGCTGGATGGTCTCTATGAATGCATTCTTTGCGGCTGCTGCACCTCGGCCTGCCCGTCCTGGTGGTGGAACCCGGACAAGTACCTGGGGCCGGCGGTACTCCTTCAGGCCCAGCGTTTTCTGGCGGACAGTCGTGACACCGCCGCCGATGAACGGCTGGCGGCCCTGGACGATCATTTCAGCGTCATGCGCTGCCGCGATATCCAGAACTGTACCGATGTCTGCCCGAAGGGACTCAACCCCATGAAGGCAATCGGCGATATTCGGCGCCAGTTGCTAAAGAACGCCACCTGAGGACCTGCTGATGGTTGTGGGCGCAAATGTTGGCAACGAACGGGTCGATAGACCGGGGTTGGCGGGGTGACCGTTGTCATGGCGAAGCGGACCAGCCGTTTTACCGGAACCTTCTACCGGGGGCTGGCAGTGTTGTCGGTAGCGCTGGGTATGGCCGGCGCCGTATTGCCTCTGCTTCCCACTACCCCCTTCCTGATTGTGGCATTCTGGGCCGCGGCCAGGGGCTCGCCACGCCTGCAGTTCCGGCTCTATCGTCATCCCCGGTTCGGTCCACCCCTGCGGGCCTGGTACCGGCACCGGGCGCTGTCCCGGCGTACCAAGACTCTGGCCACGGTGCTGCTTGCCACCAGTTGGTTGGTGCTCGCCGGCGCCGGTGCGCCGCCGGCTGGACTGGTGGCGGCCGGCGTTTTTTTCGCGGTGATTGGTATTTTCCTGTGGTCACTGAAGGCCCTGGAACAGGCTGATCGTTAAAAGGCGCCTGCCGGGCAGCCCGCCGGCAAGAAACAGCATGGCTAGGCTTGTTCCGTCCCGGACGGGGCCGGGGTTGCCGGGTGCGGGTTCGATGGGCAAGGTTTACCGCTGGCTGCTACGCTTTCGGTGGTCGGCACCACAACCGCTGGAATGCTAATAACCAGCACCAGCCAGCACAGGGGGAAAACCAATGGCGGAGACACTCACCCGATCGGCGGCCCGCAATATCTTCTTTGGCGGCTCCCTTTTCTTCTTTATCGCCTTTGCCGCCCTGACCGTCCACAGTCACTGGTATATGGTCAATGATTCCACCGACCGGAAAGGCCTGACCGACTCCGTCGAGCGGGGCAAGCATGTGTGGGAGCAGAACAGCTGCATCAATTGCCACACCATTCTCGGCGAAGGCGCCTATTTCGCGCCCGAACTGGGCAATGTCTGGCACCGCTACGGGGGGCGGGAAAATCCGCAGGCGGCCCGGGCCGCCATCAAGGGCTGGATCAAGGCCCAGCCGCTGAACGTGCCGGGACGCCGGACCATGCCTGCATTCGATCTCAGCGAGGAGGAGCTGGACGCGCTGGTGGATTTCTTCCGCTGGGTCGACGGTATCGATACCCAGGACTGGCCCCCGCATCCCGCCGGCTGATTCTTGCACGCGCCAACCAATAACAGGAGATAACAGCCCATGAAGTACGAGACACAGCGGGTAGCCCTTCCTTTTTTTGCGGTGGCGATGGCCCTGTTCGCGTTGCAGGTGCTATTTGGCCTGCTGGCGGCCACCGTCTATGTGCTTCCCGAATTCATGACCGAGGCCATGCCCTTTCATATCATGCGCATGAGCCATACCAATCTGCTGATCGTCTGGCTGCTGCTCGGCTTTATGGGCTGTACCTACTACCTGATGCCGGAAGAGGCGGAAACGGAGATTCACAGCCCCATGATCGCCTACCTGCAACTGGCCATTTTTGCCCTGGCCGGCGCCGGCGCGCTGATCGGCTACCAGTTCGGTATCCACGAAGGTAGGGAGTTCCTGGAGCAGCCCCTGTGGGCAAAAATCCTGATTACCATCGCCTTCATGATGTTTCTCTATAACACCAGCCTGACCCTGTACAAGGGCCGCAAAACGGCCATCAACATGGTGCTGATGCTGGGCCTTTGGCTGGCGGCCATCTTCTGGCTGTTCGCCTTCTACAACCCCGGTAACCTTGCCGTTGACAAGCTCTACTGGTGGTGGATCGTCCACGTCTGGGTCGAGGGTGTCTGGGAGTTGATCATGGGTTCGCTGCTGGCCTACCTGCTGATCAAGATGACCGGTGTCGACCGGGAGATTATCGAAAAGTGGCTGTATGTGATCATCGGGCTGGCGCTGTTCTCGGGGCTGCTGGGCACCGGGCACCATTACTACTGGATTGGCGCCCCCTGGTACTGGCAGCCCATCGGCAGTATCTTTTCGACCCTCGAGGTACTGCCCTTCTTCGCCATGGTGATGTTCGCCTTTTATATGTTCTGGAAAGGGCGCCGCAACCATCCCAACAAGGCCGCCATGCTCTGGACCCTGGGCAGTGCTACCGTGGCCTTTTTTGGCGCCGGCGTCTGGGGTTTCATGCATACCCTGTCCTTCGTCAACTATTACACCCATGGCACCCAGGTGACGGCGGCCCACGGGCACCTGGCCTTTTACGGCGCCTATGTGATGATGGTGCTGGCGGTGATCAGCTACGCCATGCCCCAGTTGCGGCGCATGCAACCCTACAACCAGATTCCCAACATGTGGAGCTTCTGGATGATGACCTCCGCCATGTGTTTTATGACCTTTACCCTGACCTTCGCCGGCGTGGTGCAAACCCACCTGCAGCGGGTCATGGGCATGAACTATATGGAAGTCCAGTCCCAGCTGGGACTGTTCTATGCCATGCGCCTGGGTGCCGGGGTGGTGGTGGCCGTGGCGGCGGTCCTGTTCCTGTATGCGATCTTCGGCCCGGCCCGCAAGCAATTGCCGGCGGGGGCCCCCGAGGCGCCGGAAGCCGCCTGAATCGCCGCTCGCCGAGCCGGAGGCCTTTAGCCGCTCGCGCCGGGCTCGGCGGCCGCACAGAATTGAAACGGAATCACGCCCATGTCCTATTCGTCTGAACCCGCGCTCCAGGCCGGGGCCGAGATACCCTTTTACCAGCCCGTGGGAGACGAGTGCGTGTTGTTCCGGCACGCCTGGGAGCACGGCCTCCCCCTCCTGCTCAAGGGGCCCACCGGCTGCGGCAAGACCCGCTTCGTCAACCACATGGCCGCACAACTGGGCAGGCCGCTGTACACCGTGTCCTGCCACGACGACCTGACCGCGGCGGATCTTACCGGCCGCTACCTGCTCCAGGGGGGCGAAACCCGCTGGGTGGATGGCCCCCTGACCCGGGCCGTGCGGGAAGGGGGGATCTGCTACCTGGACGAGGTGGTGGAGGCCCGCAAGGATGTCACCGTGGTGTTGCACCCGCTCACCGACGACCGCCGGCTGCTGCCCCTGGAGCGCACCGGCGAGCTGCTTAGTGCGCCGCCGGGCTTTATGCTGGTGGTATCCTACAATCCCGGCTACCAGCATATTTTAAAGTCCCTAAAGCCCAGCACCCGGCAGCGTTTTGTGGCCCTCAGCTTCGATTTTCCTCCCCCCGACCAGGAGCGGGCTATCGTCGCCCGGGAAAGCGGCCTGCCTGCGGACCGCTGCACCGGCCTGGTCAACCTGGCCGCGCAGTTGAGGTCCCTGAAGGGCCAGGACCTGGAGGAGACGGTGTCCACGCGCCTGCTCATTTACTGCGCCACCCTGATGGCGGCCGGGCTCCCGGTGATGCAGGCGGCCCGGGCCACGCTGGTGGAACCCTTAAGCGACGATCCCGATGTCCGGGAAGGGTTGCTGGAGGCGATTCGTGCCACCTTCGGGGAAGACTGATGGTCGGGCACCGGGTGCTGGAGTTCCTGGAACTGGAAGAGTGGGTGGGCCGGCACTGGCACCGCTGGGCCTCCCGCAGCACCAGCTACCCCCGCTACCCGGCGGCCACCGCCGAACTCCGGGAGGTGGCGTCGGCGCTGGCGGTGTTCTTTCGGGTCAGCGGCGGGGATCCCGGAATTCAGGTCGAGGCCATCACCGCACGCGCCTCCGGCCACCGGCTCAACTGGCGCCAGCGCCTGGGGTTTGACCAGGAGCCGGTGGAACGTGCCCGGCTCGACGAGCAACATTTGCTGCTACCTCCCCGGATCGACCTGTTTCCCGAGCGCGAACTCAACCGGGACCTTTACTTCTGGCTGGCGGCCTTCCTGGCCAGCTCCCGGCCCCCGCCCCACGATCCGGACCCCCTGCGCCGGGATATTCTTGCCCTGCGGGAGTACAGGCACGCCAGTCGCCGGGTGCTGACCCGCTACCCGGGCATGGAATCCCGTTACCGGCGGTTGCGGCACGCGCTGCTGGCGCTGCGGCCGCGCCGCCGTCTGCCGGCGCTTGAAAGCAGCCTGGAGCGGGTTACTCGGCATATGCTGGGGGATCCGGCCCCCCTGGATGAAACCGCTCGCGCTTTCAGCGACCTGATTCTTGAATCCGATAGTCCTTCGGCTCAGTGGCGGGCGG
>DGNJ01000034.1:0-9196 GCA_002388905.1 Cellvibrionales bacterium UBA4495 | reverse complement strand
GGGGCCAGGCGGTATTGTTGGGTATGGCTGTCGAGGCCCGGCAGGAACAGGATGATGTCGAGCGCAGCCCCCGGGCCCAGGCGGGCCCGGAGGGCCGCCGCAAGGCCAGCCGCCGGCGCCAGGAGCAGAGCGAGCGGGACGATCCCCTGGTATTCAATCGTTTCGAGAAAATGCTCTCCATCGCCGAGATGGTCAATCTCAACCGCCTGGTTGACGACGAGGAGGACAAGGATGCCGCAAGTTCCGCCGAGCAGCTCGAGGAGCTCGCCGTCGGTCCCCACCGCAAGAAGGCCGCCGCCAGCCTTGACCTGGAACTGGACCTGGCGCCGGATGCGGTTACCGGGGGCACCCTGTCGGGCACGTATACCTATCCGGAATGGAATTATCGCAAGCGAGCCTATCTGCCGGATCACTGCGTGGTTCTCGCCCAACCCTACCGCGAGGAAAGGCGGAGCCGGCCGCCGGATAAACTGACACGCCGGGATATCCGCCGAGTGCAGCGCCAGTTCGAGGCCCTGCGCCCCCGTCGTGAGGTGTTGCGGGGCCAGGCTGACGGTGGGGACCTTGATATGGACGCGGTCGTCCGTGCCCGTTGCGATATGGCCGCCACCGGTACGGCCAGCGACGGCCTGTATCTGGCCTGCCTGCCCCGGGCGCGGGACCTGGCCGTCGATATCCTGGTGGATGTGTCCCTGTCCACGGACGCCTGGCTCGAGGACAGGCGGGTGATCGATGTGGCCCGAGAGGCGCTGCTGGTGCTGGCCCACGGCATGGCCCGTGGCGGCGACGACTACGCCATCCACTGTTTCACCTCCCGGCGGCGGGAACGGGTCTGGGTCAATACCCTCAAGGATTTCGACGAGCCTATGGGCGAGCGGGTGGCACGGCGCATCGGCGCCCTGGAGCCCGGCTACTATACCCGCATGGGCCCGGCCATCCGGCACGTTGCCAGGGCATTATCGGCGCGCCCACAGAAACACCGGCTGTTGCTGGTTCTCAGCGACGGCAAGCCCAACGACACCGATTACTACGAAGGGCGATACGCCATCGAGGACACACGCCGGGCGATCCTGGATGCCCGCCGGGAGGATATACGGGTCTTCGGTATCACGGTGGACAGTGATGCCGGCCAGTATATCCCGCGTCTGTTTGGCCCGGGCGCCTGGGCCATGGTCAGCCGCCCGGAGCATCTTCCCGCAGCCCTGCCCGCCATCTATCGGCAGATTACCGCCGCCTGAATCCGAATCCGCGACTGCGCGGGTTGTCGATGGGCCTGTTTTCCGTCAACCGGTAAATACCGAAGGCGCAGCGCCCCACCAGCCAGATCAGCAGTGCGGTAAAAAACAGGTAGCCGAACACCCAGGCTGCCATGGCCGGGGCCGCCAGATAGCCCAGCAACTGCCAGGCCAGCAGCGCCAGGGCGCAGGCCGCCGCGCCCAGCCAGAAGGTGCGGATCTGAAAGCGCAGGTGAGTGGCCACCCAGCTTGCACTGCGCCGGTGCTGCGAGTGGGCGATCATTGCCCCGATAAGGGCCGGGATCACCGCCATGATGCTCGCCAGTAGCAGTCCGTAAACCACCACCGCCCAGCCCCGGCCGGTGGCGTCCTTGGTATATGATTCGGTGACGGTCATAACTAACCCGTTGATTTTAAAGCGCTAAGAGTTCACACCGGCGGACAGGGCTATTGGCATCGGTCGCGACATAGCCGAAAAAGTCGGCGCTGCGGAACTCGCTGCGCTCAGACAGTCCTCGCGACCACCCCGAATTTTTCGCCTATTAAAAGCGCGCCCTGATTGATGCCAGTAGCCCTGTCCGCCCGGCTGCTAGCCCGGCTTGCCATCCGCCCGGGGGCTCCAGAGAACAGGCAGATAGCGCCACAGGAACAGGGCAAAGGCGGCGACCCAGGCGATGGCCGAGACACCGATACCCCACTGCCAGGGGACGACCAGGAAAACGGTCAGCAGCCGCACCAGCGCGGCCACCTGGATCAGGCCGTAGGCGGCCACCATGCCCGCCGGTAATTGCAGGGGCCGCCCCGTGTGTCCCAGGGCCACCCGGGTCATCACCCCGAGGATCAGCCCGCCCATGGCGCCTATCCCCAGGGCGTGCTGCCAGGCGGTGGCGGGCCAGCCCAGGACCTGGTGTCCGGCCAACAGCAATAGCGCCGCGGGTATCCACAGCAGCGACAGGTGCAGTATCCACAGCAGTGGCTCGCGTCGAAACAGCCAGCCCCGCCAGAGGCCGAGTCGGGCCAGCGTCAACAGGGCCGTGACAATAGCCATGACGGTAAGGGCGCCGGCATGTTCCAGCAGGGCCGCTATCAACAGGAGAAACAGACTCGTCAGCAGGGCCAGTTCCAGGGGAAAGAGGGTGCGCACCCGGGTCGGGTCCTCGCCGCGGCCGCGCAGCCAGTTGGCGGAAAAGGTCGGGGTGATCCGGCCGCCGATAATCAGCATCAGGGCCGCCGCCAGTATCAGGGCGCCATCGGTATAAATGGCCGGCCCCCGGATGGCCGGCCCCCGGGTCAGGGTGCCGGCCTGCATCAGCCACAGCAGGGCAATGACCATCAGCACCACCAGCTGCCGCCACTGGCGGGCGCCGACGATACGCCGGCCGGCGTCCAGGGCCACCAGGGGCAGGAAGGCCAGGTCGATGGCAATGCCCCAGCCAGCGGCGTCCTGCCCGCCCCAGGTGGCGATGACGCGACCGCTGAGCCAGACCAGCCACAGCAGCAACAGGGGCGGGCCGTGCAGCCGTTCGGTGCCGGTCCACACGCACACGGCCGTGAGCAGAAAGCCGGCGATGGCGGGATTGAGAAAGCCGAACAGCATTTCGTGGCGGTGCCACAAAAACGGCGGATAAGCCAGGGGCAGGGACAACAGCCCGCTGACCTGAAGCGCCCAGAGGGACACCGCGAGTACCGCCCAGGCTGCCGCCGAGACGAAAAAGACACGGAACGGAAAAGCGAAGAGCTGCCGCCAGGGCTTCATGGAATCTACAGCCGGCTCTTCAAATCGGCAAAGGCCTCGTCGGGATCTTCCGTAAAGAGGGGGTCCCGGCGTTCGGGAAGGCGCGAGGCGATTGTGCGCCAGTCCTCATCGCTGAGCGAAGCCTCCATGGCCGGGAACAGGCGGTCGTCCTCTTCCTTCAGGTGTTTGCGCGACAGGGCCAGATAGTCGTCCAGGGCCGCCCGTATATCTTCAATGGCGACCGGCTGATCGTTGGCGATCGTTTTGAACAGCAGTGACAGTCTTTTCGTGGCCGCTTCCAGGTCCTCGTGTTGATGGTGGATAAAGTCATTGACCGACGTCTCGCCCAGATGGCGTTCCGCCATGTAGGCGATAGCCTCTTCTTCCAGCGGGTGATGGTAGACCCTGGGGTAGTCGTTGAGGTAGGCGACGATATCCAGGATCAGCAGGAGATCCGGTTCCCGGTCCGAGTCGCGGTCGTAGCGGGCCACCTGCTCCTCCAGCATATCGAAAAGCCGGCTCAGATTGCGGTGGTCCTGCCGTAGCCTTGCCATCAGGTCGTTCATTGCTGCCTCCGGAGCATCTGCATTCAAAAGAATAGTGTACAGGCCGCCCGGAACCATTGATTCCGGTCATTTTTACGGGAACTGTTTGTTTATAGCCGGTGCGAATATCGAGTACGGGCTTTAATTCGAAAACGGTCTCAACCTTGAGACTTTACTTTAACTTGCTCTCTCAGCTCAGTGTTTTTGTTTTTGTTAGCCGTGTTCGCTCAAGTCCTGGCGGCTTAAATAGCCGTAAGTTTCTGGATTTTAACCGCATTTTCCCATGATTTTGCCATTTCTCTCCTTGACTTCACTTGAACCCGGAATATAGTGTCAGCAGGTGGGAGAAAGTGGGAAAAAGTGGCATATTCTCCCTGAACAATAAACGGGGAAGCCGGTGTTTCGAGGCAGCAACGAAATCAACATGGATGCCAAGGGCCGTATGCCGATACCTGCACGGTATCGTGATGCGTTGATGGCCCAGTGCAACGGTTGTCTCGTCGCCACCATCGACATACAGGATACATGCCTTTTTATCTACCCGCTCCCGGCGTGGGAAAAGGTCGAGAGTGAGATCGCTTCCCTGTCCACATTCAATGCGTCCACCCGACGGCTGCAGCGCCTGTTGATTGGCCACGCCCGGGAAATGGAGCTGGACGGCAACGGCAGGGTGCTGGTGCCGCCGGAACTGCGCGCCTATGCGCAACTCGAAAAAAAGACGGTCCTGGTGGGTCAGAGCCATCGATTCGAACTCTGGAGTCACGAGAACTGGAACAAGCAGCGCGACTCCTGGCTGGAGGAAGCCGCCGGGGATCTTGCGATCCCCGATGAAATGCAGTCCCTGTCCCTTTAGGGAGGCTCAAGGGTATGCACGCAAAGGTCGAACACACGACCGTATTGCTCAATGAGGCCGTCGAGGTTCTGGTTACCGACCCCGACGGTTTCTACGTGGACGGCACCTTCGGCCGCGGCGGGCACAGCGCGGCCATTCTCGAGAATCTCTCGGAAAGGGGTCGTCTGCTCGCCGTGGACAAGGACCCGGAGGCGGTTGCCGCCGGTCGCGCGCGTTTCGGGTCCGACCCGCGTTTTGAAATCGTTCGCGGCTCTTTCGGCGACCTCAAGGCCCACGTGGCCGAGCGCTGCCCGGCGGCGGGCGTGACCGGAATACTGCTCGACCTGGGTGTGTCGTCGCCGCAACTGGACAGCGCCGAACGGGGCTTCAGCTTCCTCCGGGACGGCCCCCTCGATATGCGCATGGACCCGGAGTCGGGCCAGAGTGCCGCCCAGTGGCTGGCGGTGGCGGAAGAAAAAGAGATTGCCCGCGTACTCAAGGAATACGGTGAGGAGCGCTTCGGCCGACGCATGGCGGCGGCCATCGTCCGGGCCCGGGCGGTGGAGCCCATTGTCGGCACCCGGCAGTTGGCGGAGCTGGTGGCGGCGGCGAACCCCGCCTGGGAGAAGGGCAAGCACCCGGCGACGCGGGCTTTCCAGGCCATACGCATTTTTATCAACCGGGAGCTGGAGGACCTCCAGCACCTCTTCGGCGATGTCCTGGAGTTGCTGGCAGTGGGAGGCCGTCTGGTGGTGATCAGCTTTCATTCCCTGGAGGACAGGCTGGTAAAGCGTTTTATCCGGGAACAGGAGCGCGGGCCCAAGTTGCCCCGGGGCCTTCCCGTGCGGGATGTCGATGTGCCCCGCCGAATGCGCTCCCTGGGCAAGCCGGTGAAGGCGAGAGAGAACGAAGTGAGCGACAACGTGCGGGCCCGCAGCGCCATCATGCGCGCGGCGGAGAAGGTGGCGTGACCGTGGCGGCACCGCTCTGGCGACGATGGGCCCTGGCCCTGTGGCTGCTGGTCATGGCATCGGCGCTGGCGGTGGTTCAGGTGAGCCATCTGTGCCGCCAGCGCTACAGCGAACTGGCGAGCCTCCAGCGGCAGGAAAACCGCCTGCAGGTGCAGTGGGGTCAGTACCTCCTGGAGCAGAGCTCCTGGGCGTCCCTGACCCGCATTGAAGCCATTGCCCAGGACAAACTCGGCATGCAGGTGCCCGAAACCGACGACGTGGTCATGGTGAAACCTTGAGCAGAAAACGGATCAAAGAACTGGCGATTCCGCGCTGGCGCTACCTGCTGGTGGTGCTGGTGCTAGTGTGCCTGCCCGCCGTGGCGGTCTGGCACATTGCCGGCCTCCAGGTGATCAGCGATGCCGACCGGGGCTTTCGCTTCCTCCAGGATCAGGGCAAGGCCCGCACCGTCCGCACTGAAACCATCCCGGCCTATCGGGGCTTGCTCACCGACCGCAATGGCGAACCCCTGGCGGTGAGCACGCCCGTGGTTTCCCTGTGGTGCAATCCCCAGGAGCTGGACCCGGCCGCGCCGCGCTTCGCCGAGCTGGTCCGGCGTCTGGACCTGGATGTCGCCGTGGTCCGGGAGCGCATGGCCCGCTATCGCAACAAGGAGTTTATGTACCTGGCGCGGCACCTGACCCCCGCCGATGCCCGCCGCATCCTCGATCTGAATATCCGGGGCGTTTACGGCCAGCGCGAGTACAAGCGCTTCTATCCCGCCGGCGAGGTCACCTCGCAACTGGTGGGCTTCACCAATATCGACGATCGCGGCCAGGAAGGGATCGAACTGGCCTTCGAGAACTGGCTGTCCGGGGAGCCCGGCGCAAAGCGCGTGCTCAAGGACCTGAAGGGCCGGGTTATCAAGGACGTGGGCCTGATCCGCAGCGAAAAGCCGGGCCGGGATATCGCCCTGAGCATCGACCTGCGCCTGCAGTATGTCGCCTACCGGGAACTGAAGGCGGCGGTGAACCGCTTCCAGGCCGCGGCCGGTTCCCTGGTGATGCTCGACACCCACACCGGCGAAGTGCTGGCCATGGTCAACCAGCCTTCCTTCAACCCCAACGACCGCACCGAGCTGGATACCGCCGCCATGCGCAATCGTGCGGTCACCGACCAGCTGGAACCGGGTTCGACCATGAAGCCGCTGACCGTGGCGGCGGCCCTGGAAAGCGGCAAGTACACCCCGGAAACCACCATCGATACTTCTCCCGGTTATATCTGGATGGCCGGCAAGACGTTTACCGATCATTCCAACTACGGCGTGCTTGATCTCGCCGGCATTCTCCAGAAGTCGAGCCAGGTGGGCATCACCAAGATCGCCATGAACCTGTCGCCGGATCGTATTCGCGACATGTTCGAGCGCGTCGGTATGGGCCGCAGCCCGGGCACCGGTTTCCCCGGCGAGAGTCCGGGCATGCTGCCCGAGCAGCGGCGCTGGCGGCCCGTGGAACGGGCCAACTTCGCGTTTGGCTACGGCCTTTCCGCCACACCCCTGCAGGTGGCCCAGGCCTACGGTGTCCTCGCCAACGATGGTGTTCTCAAGCCCGTATCCCTGGTCAAGGTGGAAGAAGCGCCCCGTGGGGAGCAGGTCCTGGACGCCGACATTGCCCGGCGCATCCGCAATATGGTGGTGGGTGTCACCAGCGCCGCCGGTACCGGCACCAGGGCGGCCATCCCGGGATACAGCGTTGCCGGCAAGACCGGCACCGTGCACAAAGTGGGGCCCAACGGTTATCTGGACGATCGTTACATGGGGCTGTTTGCGGGCATGGCGCCGGCCAGCGACCCGCGCATTGTCACCGTGGTGGTCATCGACGATCCCCGCGGCGACAGCTATTTCGGCGGGCTGGTGGCTGCTCCCGTGTTTTCCCGGGTCACTGCCGACGCCCTGCGCCGGCTGCGGGTGCCGCCGGACGCGCGCGACGACAACCGCGTGGCCCGGGGCGGGGCCGACGGCGGCGGGGGGGACCCATCGTGATGGCGGCCGAGCGTACTCAAGCCGGTATTACCCTGGCACAGTTGCTGCCGGGGCATCCGTTGCCGGCCGGTGCCGGCGACCTGGTCGTGGCGGACATGAGCCTGGATAGCCGGGCGCTGGAGCCCGGCACCCTGTTCTTTGCGGTGCCCGGTGCCAGCCACGATGGCCGGCGGTTTATGGGGGAGGCCGAAACGGCCGGTTGCGTCGCCATTGTCGCCGAAGCGCGCGGTTTCGACAGTGTCGTGTCCCGGTTGCCGTCAATCCCGGTGATCAGGGTCGAACAGCTGAACAGGGAGCTCAGTGCCATCGCCGGGCGCTTCTACGGGGAGCCCAGCCACCGAATGGCGGTGACGGGGGTTACCGGCACCAATGGCAAGACCACCTGCAGCCATTTGCTGGCCCAGCTTTTCGATCTCGCGGGTATTCCCGCCGGCGTTCTCGGCACCCTCGGTTACGGCGCCCTGGAAAAGGGGCGCGCGCCACTGACGGACACCGGCATGACCACCCCGGACGCCATCCGCACCCAGCAAATCCTTGCCGGGTTTTGCGAGGGGGGTGTCGAGCACGTGGCCATGGAAGTTTCCTCCCACAGTCTCGATCAGCACCGGGTGGCGGCAGTCCGTTTCGATACCGCCGTCTTCACCAACCTCAGCCACGACCACCTGGACTACCACGGCGACCTGGATAGCTACGGCGCCGCCAAGGCGCGGCTGTTCGACACGCCCGGTCTGCGGCGGGCGGTGATCAATGTCGACGACAGTTACGGCCGTCGCCTGCTGGCAGCGCTTCCCGATACCCTCGACAAGCTGGGCTACAGCCTGGGGGGCGAGGGCAAGGACCGGGCCCGGGTGTTTGCCGAGCAGGTCCGCTTCCGGCACGACGGCGTCTCGGCCCGGGTCACGACCCCCTGGGGTGAGGGCGACCTGGAAAGCCATTTGCTCGGCGAGTACAACCTCGGCAACCTGCTGGCGGTGCTCACCGCCGCCTGTGCCCAGGGGCTGGCCTTTGACACCGTGTTGCGCCTGTTACCCCGCCTGCGGCCCGTGCCCGGGCGCATGGAGATTGTCGACCCCCGGCACCCGGTCCAGGTGGTGGTGGATTACGCCCACACCCCGGATGCCCTGGAAAAAACCCTGGCGGCCCTGCGCCGCCATTGCCAGGGCACGCTCTGGTGCGTATTCGGCTGCGGCGGCGACCGGGATCCGGGCAAGCGGCCGATCATGGGCGAGATCGCGGCGAAACTTGCCGACGCCGTCTATGTGACCGACGACAATCCGCGTGGCGAGGATGCGGGCACGATCCGCGCGGCCATCATGAAGGGTTGTCCCGGCGCGACGGAGATCGGCGACCGGGCGAAAGCCATCGAAACGGCGACCGCAGCGCTCGATACCGGCGACGTTCTCGTCGTCGCGGGCAAGGGGCATGAGACCGGACAGATCATCGGGGAGAAAACGGTCCCCTTTTCCGACCACGAGGCGGTGCTGGCGGCAGCGAAAAGACATGGAGGTGGCGCATGACGGCCCCTCTGTGGACGCGAGACGAGGTGATCGCCGCGACCGGAGGCCGCGCGCAGGGCGCGGACTGGTCGGCGAGCGGTGTTTCCATCGACAGCCGTACGCTGGAGGCGGGCGATCTCTTCGTGGCCATCGTCGGTGAAAATTCGGATGGACATACATATGTGGAGCGTGCGCTGAAGGGCGGCGCGTCCGCCGCCATCGTTGCCCGCTCCGACGAGGCGATGCGCGCCGCGGGATCGCTCGTCGTCGTGGACGACACGCTCAAGGCCCTGGAGGCGCTCGGCCGCGCGGCGCGGGCGCGCACGCAAGCGAAAGTCGTCGCCGTTACCGGCAGCGTCGGC
>DGNJ01000032.1:64892-67209 GCA_002388905.1 Cellvibrionales bacterium UBA4495 | reverse complement strand
CCCGCCGACGACGGCGCTGCGGAGGGGCGACTCAGCGAACCCGAAGCGCCGGCCACGGAAGTCTACGCCGGTCCCGCCGTTCGCCAGATGGCCCGGGAGCTGGGTGTCGACCTGCGCAATGTCGAGGGCACCGGCAAGAAGGGCCGGGTCCAGCGGGAGGACGTCAATGCTTATGTGAAGCGGGCCCTGAAAACCGTGGGCGCTGCCCCTGCGCCGGCGGCCGCTGCCGGCGGCGGTATTGNNATATCGATTTCAGCAAGTTCGGTCCGGTGGAGGATGTGCCCCTGAGCAAGGTGGCCCGCCTCACCGCCAGCAATATGGCGCGTAACTGGCTCAATGCGCCCATGGTCACCCAGTTCGACGACGCCGACATCACCGAACTGGAAGCATTCCGGAAGGAACTCAAGGCCGAAGGGGAGAAGCGCGATATCAAGATGACGCCCATTCCCTTCCTGCTGAAGGCCTGTGCCAAGGCACTGGCGGAAAACCCGGTCATCAACCGCTCCTGGCACAGCAGCGGCGGGAAGGTGATCCAGAAGCACTACTACCATATCGGCATGGCGGTGGACACGCCTCGCGGTCTCGTGGTGCCGGTGATCCGGGATGTGGACAAGAAAGGGCTGTGGGAGCTGGCGGAAGAAGCCGGTGTTATGGCTGCCAAGGCCCGGGACGGCAAATTGAGCGCCGCCGACATGCAGGGTGGCTGCTTCAGTATCTCCAGCCTGGGTGCCATCGGCGGACGGGGCTTCACCCCTATTGTCAATTCGCCGGAGGCCGGCATCCTGGGGATCTCCAAGGCCTCCATCCAGCCGGTCTGGAACGGCGCCGAGTTCGAGCCCCGGCAGATGCTGCCCCTGGGCTTTACCTATGACCACCGTGTGGTCAATGGCGCCGATGCCGGCCGCTTTATGACCTACCTGGTGGCGTTGCTCGGCGATATCCGTCGCCTGCTTCTGTAGACCGGAGGGTTTGCCGGCTGCCCGAGGCAGCTTCCATGTTCCCGGCGCAGGCGCAGGAGCTTCGATTCTCCTGTGCCGGCCATCACAGGAGTCGCAATGCAATTGCTTGTCGCCATCGGTGCACTTATCTCCGGCCGCGCCATTGTGGTGCGCCGCTTTATTGCCCTATTGGCCCTGGCCTGGGTTCAGGCGGCCATGGGTCAGTCCGAGCTGCCAACGGTGGTGGTGGAACCCGTGGCCGAGGGGCCCATCCGGATCAACCTGCCCCTGACGGGAACGGTGACCGCGCCCCGCGCCGCCTCCCTCTCGGCCCGTCTCGAAGGCCTGGTTTCGGAGCTGGATGTGGACGTGGGGGACAGAGTGGATAAAGGTGAAAGACTGCTTGCCCTCGACGACACCCTGGCCCGGCTCGCCCTTGAGCAGGCCCGGGCGGTCACGGCCGAAGCCGAGGTCAACCTGGAGGAGCAGCGCCGCCTGCTCGCCGAAGGGGAGAGTCTCTTCGCCAAGCGCTCCATTCCGGAAACCCGGTTGCGCGCCCTCCAGGCCCAGGCGCGCTTGGCACAAGCCACCCTGGCCCGGCGCCAGGCCGAGGAGCGTGAGCAGCGGGAACGGGTCGAGCGGCACCGGCTCACTGCCCCATTCGCCGGCGTTATCGCCGAACGTTCAACCGACCTGGGCGAGTGGCTCGCCACCGGTTCGCCGGCCTTCGAGTTGGTGGCGACCCGGCCATTGCTGGTGGATGTCCGGGTCCCGCAGGATTATTACGCCCTGGTCGACGAGGGTGTCGAGGCTTCCGTGAGCGCCGATAACGGGCCGGGAGACGCCCTTCCCGGTCGGGTGGCAACCCGCGTGCCGGTCAAGGACACGTCGACACGGACCTTCCTGGTCAGGGTCGCGCTCGATCAGGAACCGGCCCCCCTTACCCCGGGCATGGCCGCATCGGTCCGGCTCATTCTGGATACCGACGAAAGTGGGCTCAAGGTGCCCGCCGATGCGGTACTGCGCCATGCCGACGGTCAGACCGTCGTCTGGATCGCGGAACAGCGGGGCGAGACCCGGGTCGCCCGCCGGCGCGTGACACTGGGCCGGGTGCTCGGGGAGGCCTACGAGGTCCTGGGCGGGCTCGAAGCCGGTGAACTGGTGGTGGTGCTGGGCAACGAGAGGCTGCGCGATGACCAACGGGTCCTGGCCGAGTGATCCGGGCGAATCCGGTCGGGGAGGCCGGCTCCCCGTGATGGGACGAATCATCCGCCAGGGCACACTGCTCACCATCGTGGTGCTGATTATCTGTGTGCTGGGCATACTGGCGGCGCTGCGTATACCCGTTCAGATGATACCCGACCTGGAAGTGCGCACCA
>DGNJ01000032.1:22014-64881 GCA_002388905.1 Cellvibrionales bacterium UBA4495 | reverse complement strand
AAGGAAATCCTCATCGAGCAGGAGGAGTATCTGCGCAATATCCCCGGCATGCAGCGCATGAAGTCCAACGCCACCACGGGCGGTGCGGAAATCGAGCTGGAGTTTCCCTTCGGTGTCGATATCAACGATGCGCTGATCCGCACCAACAATGCCCTGAGCCAGGTGCCGGATTACCCCGAGAACGTGGACGAGCCCCGGCTTTTTGCCACCTCTTTTTCCGAGAACTCCTTTATTTTCCTTCGTATCATCGCGCTCCCGGAATACGTCGGCGAAATCGACATCAACATGATGCAGGACTTCCTGGACGACAATGTCCGGCCCCGTCTCGAGCGGGTTCCCGGCGTCTCCCAGGCCTGGATAGGCGGGGGNNCGCGGAGCGCCAGATCCAGATTCATGTGGACCCGTCGCGGCTGGCGTCCCGGGAACTCACCCTGGCGGATGTGCGCGAGGCCGTGCGGGACCGCAACCGGGATACCTCCGCCGGCGATATCGATGCCGGCAAGCGGCGCTACCTGTTGCGTACCATGGGCCGCTACGAAGACATCAAAGCGCTGGAGGAGACCATTCTCGCCCGTCGCGGCGATGCCGTGGTTCGGCTGGGGGATGTGGCCGCAGTCGCGTTCGGCCATTTCGAAATGCGCGACCGGTCGTTGTTCAACGGCCAGCCCAACCTGCTCATGGGCATACGCCGGGACACCGGCTCCAATGTCCTCGAGATCAAGGAGGCCATCGCCCCGGTGGTCGACGAACTGAACCGGGATGTCCTCCACCCGGTGGGCCTCGACATGGCGATTTTCACCGACGATGCCCGTTATGTGAAAGCCTCGGTGGCCAATGTCTGGCAGAACCTGGCCATCGGCATTGGCCTGGTGACCCTGGTCATGTACTTCTTCCTGCGCTCGGCCACAGCCACCCTGGTGGGTGTGGTGGGCATCCCCATCTGCACCATCGCCGCGTTCCTGGGATTGCTGGCGGCGGGGCGCACCATCAACGTCATCTCACTGGCGGGTGTGGCCTTCGCCATCGGCATGACCCTCGATAATACCATCGTTGTCCTGGAGAGCATTGAGCGGGAGCGGCGCCGGGGCAGGAGTCCCTTCGACGCCGCCCTGGGCGGGGTGACCCGGGTCTGGCCGGCGGTGCTGGCCTCCACCATGACCACCATCCTGGTGTTTACGCCCATTCTTTTCGTTCGCGAAGAGGCCGGACAACTTTACTCGGATATCGCCGTGGCCATCTCGGCGTCGATTCTGGCCTCCATGTTCGTGGCCATCGCCGTTGTGCCCACCCTCACCAGCCACCTGTCCATTGGCAGGAACAGGGACCGGGCCGACACACCACTGTCCCGGTTGACGGGACGCGTTTCCGCCGGCGTGGCCTGGCTGATCGAATCCCCAGGGCGCAGCCTGGCGGCGGTGGCTGGCCTCGCTGTGGGTACCGTCTTCGTGATCCTGGTGGTGACGCCTCCCGCCGAATACCTGCCGGAAGGGGAGGAGCCCAAGGTCTTTGCCTCCATGCTGGCGCCGTCGGGTTACAACCTGGAAAAAATGACGGAAATCAGCGACTCCCTCGACCGCTATTTCACCCCCTATATCAAAACCGGCGAGTCGGCGGTGAAGCGCGACGGCAGGGTGCCGCCAATTGCCTACCTGGGAATCCAGAGCAATCCCCAGTCCCTGCGGATCATCGCGGAGCCGGTTGATCCCGGCGATATGGATGCACTGATGACGGCAATCCGCGACAAGTACGCCGAGTACCCGGGGATGCGGGCCTTCGTAACCCGGGGGTCCATTATTACCAGCAACGACGGTGGCACCCGCAGTGTCAACCTGGACATTTCCGGGCCCGACCTGGGGCCGCTGTTCGAGGTGGCGTCGGCGGCCTACGACCGTGCCCACGAGGTGTTCGACAACCCTTCCGTGAATTCCGAGCCCGCTTCCCTGAGTCTGGGCCAGCCCCTGGTGGAAATCCGTCCCCGCTGGGAGCGCCTCGCCGAGATGGGCATGACCAGGGAGGACTTTGGCTATGCCGTGGCCGCGCTTACCGACGGTGCCTACGTGGGCGAGTTTTTCATGGGCGACGACAAAATCGATATTTTCGCCTTCAACGACCGGCGGGATACGGCCATGGCCCTGAACGAGTTGGGCGATCAGCCGCTCTACACGCCCCGGGGCGTGGTGCCGATTTCCGCCGTCGCCGACGTGGTGGAGACGGTGGCCACCGACAATATCCGGCGTATCAACGGCCGGCGCACGGTGACCCTGAATATTATTCCGCCCCGTTCCGTGGCCCTGGAGGAAGGGGTCGAGATAGTCAGGAAAGAGGTGGTATCGCAGTTGCAGGACAGCGGACGGATTCCCTACGACGTCGCCGTGGATATTTCCGGGGCCAGCGACCAGCTCCAGGCCACCCGCGAGGCCCTGGGGGGCAACTTTGTCGTGGCGGTGATCCTCGCCTACCTGCTGATGGTGGCGGTATTCGTTCACTGGGGCTATCCCATGCTGATCATGGCCACCGTGCCCCTCGGCATCGCGGGCGGCATTCTCGGGCTCTGGGCGCTCAACGGCATCAGCGGCGGGCTCTCCCTGCTGGGCTTTGCCACCGTGCAACAGCCCTTCGACATGATCACCATGCTCGGTTTCCTGATTCTGCTGGGCACCGTGGTCAACAATCCCATTCTTATCGTCGACCACACCCGGTACGAGCTCCGGGAGACCGGTTGCGACCCGGCCACCGCTATCCGCCGCGCCGTGGAAGTGCGCCTCCGGCCCATTCTTATGACCACCGTCACCACCCTGTTCGGCCTCTCCCCACTGGTGTTCATCCCCGGTGCCGGTACCGAGCTCTATCGCGGCGTGGGGGTGGTGGTAATGGCGGGCCTGCTTTGCGCGATGCTGGTAACCCTGGTATTCCTTCCGGCGTTGCTGATGCTCGTGTTGCAAGCACGGGAGCGTTGGCGATCCCGGCGTTTTTCAACGCCCTGAGTGACTTCGATACCCGAGCAACCGCTTGAAACCTGGATAAGAAATGGATTGGACGTTTTAAGCGCCAATCAAAAGAAAGGTGTCCCTGGAGTTAAATACTCTATGCTGGGTGTCATGTAAGCCATTGGTTTGGCCTTTTATGAAATTGGTATGAGACGACCCGGGACTTCGATGCGATGAAAATGGGTGCCGTTTTTCCCCAGACCGAGATCGGTGACGATCCCGGCGCCATAAGTGCTTTTGCCCAGGCCGTTGAGGACCTGGGGTTCGATCATTTGCTCGCCTACGACCATGTGGTGGGCGCCAGCGCCGCCGGCTACGGTAAGGAGCAGTTGCGCGGGCCCTATCGGGAGCAGCATATGTTCCACGAACCGCTGGTGCTCTTTGGTTTTCTGGCGGGGGTGACCCGGCGAATCGGGCTGGCAACCGGGGTCATGGTGTTGCCGCAAAGACAAACGGTGCTGGTGGCGAAGCAGGCCGCTGAAGTCGATGTTCTCAGTAAGGGGCGTCTGCGTCTCGGTGTCGGTACCGGATGGAACCATGTTGAATATACCGCTCTGGGCAAATCCTTCGCCGACAGGGGGCGATACCTGGATGAGCAGGTGGCGTTGCTGCGCAAATTGTGGACAGAGCCCCTTGTGGAATTCGAGGGGGAGTTTGAATCCGTACCCAATGCCGGTCTCAATCCCCTGCCCCGGCAGCGCCCCATTCCCATCTGGTTCGGAGGCATGAACGAAAAAGTCCTGAAACGCGTGGCCCGCACGGGCGATGGCTGGCTGCCCCTGTTCAAGCAGTTCGAACCGGGCATGTCCCGGACCCTGAGTTCGGAGATGGAGCCCAAAGCCATTATCGGGCGCATGCACGGGTATGCCCGGGAAGCGGGTCGAGACCCCGCAGCCATCGGTATCGAGTGCAGGATAAGCTGCTTTCGGCAGACAGAGGACGACTGGCAGCGAAATGCCGCGATTTTTCGTGAGGCCGGTGCCACCCACCTTTCGCTTGTCACCATGAATGCCGGTTTCGAAAGCGTTGACGACCATATAAAGGCGCTCGAAACCATGCGCGCCGCCGCGCGTGACTGAAAGCTAAGTTGTACGCACTTCGTCAATTGTCGGCACACAGCGCCATTGCTATCTTTAGTGAGGTGGTCGGCGTGTTCCTTGCTCGTACCCTGCTTATGAATTTTCCAGCGGGCAGAATGGGTGATTAATCGTGAAAAGTGCAAGATCGAATACTGTGAAACCACCTGAAAGGATCGAGGATGTCACCAGGGAATGGTTGACGTCGGCGCTTAGCGAAAAATTTCCCGGGACCGAGGTCTTGCATGTCACCTTCGGGGGAGCCAAGCGCGCCACGGGCACCAAGATCCGGTTGTTGCTCGAGTATAACGACGCGGGCCACAGGCACCGGTTACCGCCCACCATGTGGTTCAAGGGCGGTTACGAGCCCCATACCGAAAATGTGCGTACATCCCATGCCCGCGAAAGCCTGTTTTATAGCGAGATCGAGCCCCTGAAGCTGGTGAATTCGCCTGCGTGTTACTACGCGAGTATCAGTGACAGCGGAGACTTCGGTGTTCAACTGATCGAGGACCTCCTGCAACGTAACGCCTGGTTTGGCGATGCCCGAAATCCCGTGCCCCTGGCCACCGTGCGAGACGGGCTAAAGCAGCTTGCCCGCCTGCATGCCCACTGGTGGAAAAGTCCGGAACTGGACAGGCTGGGACCCGTGGGTGGTTCACTGGCCACGGATGGCATCGTGCTCAAGATCATGGGCAAACGGGACTGGGGCAATGATGGCTCCGGCGACGATGTGCCCGCCTGGGAAAGGGCAATGGAAAAGGACTATTCCCGGGACGTACCGGAGGCCTTGCGGCATTACGAAGCTGCGGTCGCCGGCATGGAGCGGCTTTGGGAACTGGACAGGCAATCGAACAACCTGTGTATGGTCCACGGCGACGCGCATCCGGGAAACCTGTTTTTCGAACAGGACGGCACGCCGGGCTTTCTCGACTGGCAACGCCTGATGCAGAGCGATTGGGGGCATGACGTCGCCTACTTTGTTATCGGCTGCATGGACATGGACGAAAGCGCGAGGCACGAGGAATCCCTGCTCAGGGGATATCTTGAGGAACTTGAAAGCCAGGGTGTGCGGGACCTGGACTGGGACCAAGCCTGGCTCAGTTATCGCCGCCACGCCATGTATGGGCTGGTGTGGAATACCGTACCCCCGGTGATGCAGCCTCCCGAGGTATGCGAGTTGGAAGCACTTCGCTTCAATGCGGCGGTAAAACGGTTGGAGACCCATGATGCCCTGTTCAATGATTAGATGCGGATGAACAAGGTGGCGGCTTATATGATGCCGGGTATTTTAAGGAGGGGTTGATTGCGAATCATCATTACCGGGGGCAGCAGTGGGATCGGTCGCGCGCTGGTTGAACTGTTCGCGGCCAGGGGAAACGGCGACGAGCTTCTTGTGGTGGGCCGCGACCGGAAAAAGCTGGCGGGAATAGCCGGCGAATTTCCCGGTGTCCATACAGCCGTGGCGGACGTGGGCGCGCCGGATGCCGGTCGGCAAATCGTCCGGGCAGCGGTCGATGCAATGGGGGGCGTGGACGCGGTGGTGAGCAACGCCGGCGGCATACTTCCGGGGCCCCTCAGCGATCTTTCCCTGGCGGATTTCGACCAGGTCATGGCTATCAATGTCCGGGCCACCTTCGCCCTGGCCCAGGCGGCCTATCCCTGGCTCAGGGAATCGCAGGGTTCATTGATTGCCGTCGGCTCCCTGTCGGGACAGTATCCCACTCCTTCGCTTGGGGCCTATAGTGTCAGTAAGGCGGCGTTGTCGATGCTGATTCAGCAGTTGGCGGCGGAGTGGGGGCCGGACGGCATCCGGTGCAATCTGGTGTCGCCAGGCACTACCCGGACCCCCCTGAATGCTAATCTCTATGATGACCCGGCAATCCGGAAAGTCCGCGAGGGCAATATTCCCCTGGGGCGAATCGGGAAGCCGAAGGATATTGCCGAGGTTATCTATTTTCTGCTCCAGCCCGAGGCAGGGTTTGTGACCGGCGTCGACCTGCCCGTGGATGGCGGCGCCCGAACCATGATGATGTCCCTCTACCTGCGCAATGAATGACTGCCAATAGGGGGCGAACAGGCAGGCCCGTGCCCATCGAAAAATAAATAGCTGGCGAGGAAGCTTATCCATGTCCACTGAAGCAGGCAAAGCACCCCGGATTTTCTACGGCTGGTGGCTGGTCGTGATCAGTCTGCTGGTGCAGAGTGTGGGCTTCGGCTCCTCGCTCTATGTCTACAGTGTGGTGGCCACTCCCCTGGGTGAGGCCTACCCGGGCGGAAGGGCCCTGGTGATGATGGGAGCCACTGGCGTGGTGCTGTGCGCGGCTTTGTTGTCTCCCCGGGTGGGTGCTTTGCTGGATCGCTTCCCCATTAAATGGATCATGATTGTCGGTTCCATCATTATGGGGCTGGGATTTATCTGGATAGGGCTCAGTCGGCATATCTGGCACGTGATCGTGGCCTATGCCCTCTTTGTCAGCGTCGGCCTGGCGACCCTCAGTCCGCTGACCTGTTCCACACTGCTTGCCCGCTGGTTCTCTAAAAAACGGGGCCTGGCACTCGGCATTGCCTCCCTGGGAACCCAGTTTGGCGGCTTGATCTTTCCACCACTTCTGGCGAATTTGATCGTCCTTTATGACTGGCGCGTGGCCATGCTCGGGCTGGGGGCGGGTATTATCCTGATCATGCCCTTGCTGGCCTATTTTCTGGTGGTGGACCGTCCGAAAGAAAAGGGTGGGGATCATGGCGCGTCGGCGGAGAGTCATGCCGATGTCTCTCGAAAGCATGAGTTCGGGGTGACTTTTTTCGACCTTTGCAGGCGTCGAGCCTTTGTACTTGTCGCCGTCGCCATCGCCTGTACCAGTATGGTCAACGTGGCTGTCATTACCAACCTGTCGCTGTTTGCCATCGATCTGGGTGAAAGTAACGAGAGTGGCGCCTACCTGGTCTCGGTCTTTTTTGTGTTGGGGATGATTGCCAGTCCCCTGGTGGGCCATTATTGCGATATCCTGAGTAACAGGCTTATTGGTCTGGTCCTGTTTGCCATCAGCGGCACAGCATCCGTTGTCTTTATGTTATCTGTCAATTACCAAACGCTCATGCTGGCAGTACTGTTGCAGGGCTTTGTGGGGGGCGGTGTTTTCCCCTTGCTGGCATCGCTGGTGGGGCGCATTTTCCAGACCCGCATCTACGGCCGGGTAATGGGGGCCATGACCTTTGCCATGTTGGCCACTACGGCTGTGGCGCCGGTGCTTTCCGGCTGGATTTACGACATTACCGGCAGTTACAGGCTGATGTTCCTGATCATGCTTTTGGTGACTTTGGTGGCGATGGCATGCCTGTTTCTTTTGAGAATGCCGGCATCGAATAACGATAAAATCGGTCCACAGTTGTCGCGGGCTGCGATATGACCTTATAACTGACCAGGCTGCCGAGTTGGGCCCGGTTTGTCCTGTGGTGAAAGGCACTCCTGTAAACGGCAAAATAAAGCCGCAAGAACAGGTGTTGATCCTTTATGAACGATGGCCATGATCAATAAAAATTTAACGGTAAAAAGATAGGGTAAAAAGATAGGTGAAATTACCTTTTTATTATTCTACGGTACCGGCAAGTAACCCTATTACTCCAAGGAAAATAATTCTGGCTTATAAGGAAAAGTGTCTACCCGGGAGTCCTTTATGAATACAACGGCCGAATCGCTGCTCGCCACCCAGGACCAGGTGCCGCACGGGTTTTACGATCGCCTGCGCGAACGCGGCCCGGTGCATTGGGACGAGGAGATGAAGGGCTGGCTTGCGCTCAGTTACGATACCTGCAAGACCGTGCTCAGCAACGAGGACCTGTTTCGCCACCCCTATGCCGATGCCGACGAGACCATGATCGCGGTCAAGGGCGGTGCGCGCAACATCACGGTGCTCCAGGGGGAGGAACATGATCGCATGCACCGCTATGTGCTGCAGATCTTCAGCCCCAAAAACATCAAGCTCTATATCGACCACCACATTGTGCCCACCACCCGCTACCTGATCGACCGCTTAAGGCCCCGGGGCCGGGCCGAGCTGTTCGAGGCCTTCTGCCAGCAACTGCCGTGCCGGACCTTTATGTCCCTGTTCGGCATGGATGCCCGTGACGACGCCTTTCTCGACCATGTCATGGCGTTACACGAGACCATCATGGAATGGGCCGGGGGCCGGCATTTCCACGGCCGGGAGCTGACGGACCGGGCGTTGGCGGCATCCCGGGAGCTCAACGACATCCTGATTCCCTACATCCGCCGGAGCCGGGACAACCCGGGCAACGACCTGATGGGCCGGCTCTGGGCCGAGGCGCCGGACCTTCTCGCGGGTGTTACCGAGGAGGACATGATCGCTACGTGCCGGGAGCTGTACCTGGGGGGCAGCGATACCACCGTGCACGCCCTGGCCAACGCCATCTACCTGCTGCTCAGCGACAGCGGCCTGTTCGAGGCGGTGGCGGCGGACCCGGCGGGCAGTGCCATGGGCAACTTTATCGAGGAAGTGATGCGCACCCACGGTTCCGTGGAGTACCGCTACCGGGTGGCGAACCAGGATATCGAGCTGGGCGGGCAGTGGATCCGCAAAGACCAGGTGATCTTTACCGTCAATGCCGCGGCGAACCGGGACCCGGCCCACTACGCGCAGCCGGCGCGGGTTGACCTGCACCGTCAGCGGCCCCGGGACCACCTGGCCTTCAACACCGGGCCGCGGGTGTGCGTGGGCTCGGGGCTGGCCCGGGCGGAGATGCGCACGGGCCTGGCGGCGTTGATCCGCGAGTTGCCCGGGCTGCGCCTGGATCCGGACGCCGAGCCGCCCCGGTTCACCGGTTTCTTCACCCGGTCCTACCGTCCGCTCAATGTGATTTTTAATTGACTTCAGCCTTTTGTGCTGGTAAGGAGTTATAGACCGGTAATTTTCCCCACGGCGTCGATTAGCTATCCAGGTCGCCGGTTGAGTGCTATCTTTGGATAGGTGAGAGGGGTTTCAATCTGAATTAATGTCCGCGCTCATCGTATAAGCAGCTTTTAACAGCATTAATTAGCAAAATTTTAATCGTCAAATACAAATACACGAAGGGGAGATCAATCATGTCGCAATCAATTCGCATGTCCAACCTGGCTGTTGCCGTCTCTCTGGGGATAAGCACAACCGCTCTCTACGCTCAGGAAGATGCTGAGCCGCAAGCCCGCTCGGCACTGATGCAAGAAGTGGTGGTAACCGCGCGTAAACGAGCTGCCGGGGAAGCTGTCCAGGATACGCCCATTGCCATGACGGCATTCGGGGAAGAGCAGTTCAAGGCCGTTTTTGCGGATGACCTTCAGGACCTGGGCCGATTGGCGCCCAACGTCGAATTGAAGTCTTCCAGCCAGGTCGGTGTACAGAACTTCCACATTCGCGGTATGGGTGTTACGGGTACAACCCCGTCCGACCAGCCGGCGGTGGGGGTTTTTCAGAACGGCGTATTCTGGGGCATGAACTACGGCTCCCTGCTCGACCAGTTTGACGTTCAGTCCGTGGAGATCCTGCGGGGTCCTCAAGGGACGCTGTTCGGCCGCAATGTGACCGGTGGCGCCGTGCTGGTGCAAACCAAGCGCCCGGAAGTTGGCGAGGGATTCGGCTTCGCCGCCGAAGGCATTTACGGTTCTTATGGCCGTCGTGATATTTCCGTGGCCGTCGAGGGCGACATTATCGAAGATACACTGGCGGGCAGGCTGGTGGTGCTCGACCGCAACCTGGATGGTTATTACGACAATCTGGTAACCGGTAAGGATTTCGGGGAATCCAACACCAGCCTTGTTCGGGGCACCCTGGTGTGGCAGCCGGTGGACGATGTGCAGGCCACGCTGATTGTCGATACCTACGAGGATGACGGTGACTCCACCGCCGCCATCGCCATTGAGAGACCGGGAAATCTTCCCGACCAGTTGGGTTTCGATCAATCCGAGGATTGGTGGGATATCCAGTTGAACGATCCTGGCGAGTCCGACGTCGAGGTGGATACCGCCACACTTGAGGTGACTTGGGATGTCGGTCAGGGAGTGGTTACCTCCATTTCCGGTTATCGCGAGACCGATATCTTCAACTGGACCGATTTCGACGGCACGCCCATTGTCGGTTTCAACCAGAGTATCAGTTACGAGCAGGACCAGTTCTCCCAGGAGTTGCGTTATGCGTCCAATCTCGCTGACTGGGGACAGTTCACCGTCGGCGCCTACTACTTCGAGCAGGAACAGAAGTACCGGGAAGGACGCGAGCTGGCACTGGGTGCGTTGGTATTTGCCACCGCCAGTAAGCTGGAGCAGGAATCCACGGCTGTCTTCGGTGAAATCGACTTCAATTTTGCCGACAACTGGACCTTTACCCTGGGCGGGCGCTATACCCAGGAAACCATCGATGCGCAGACCCGGGGTTTTGTCTGCCCGCTGGACAACAGCATAGCGGACGCTACCGTCAGGATCCGTACCTTCCTGCCGTGTGATCTGGGGCCGACCGCCGACGATGACTGGAACGATTTTTCGCCCAAACTGGCGCTCACCTGGGAGCCGGATGAAAACCAGCTGGTTTACGGCAGTGCCACCCGGGGCTTTCGTAGTGGGGGCTTCAGCATGCGGGGCAACGAACTCCTGCCGCCCTTTGACTCCGAACAGGTGACCGCCTTTGAAGTGGGTTATAAAGGCGATATGCTCGATAACCGCCTGCGCCTGAACCTGGCGATCTACCACAATGAGTTCGACGACCTTCAGCGGACCATCCTGGTGCCCAGCGTGACTGCGGGCGTGGTGCAGTCCACCGGCAACGCGGCCCAGGCGACCATTCAGGGCCTGGAAGCGGATATCGTCCTGCAGGCGACGGATGATCTGACCTTCACCTTCGCTTACGGGTACACCGATGCCTCCTATGATAAGTTCGAGGGCCTGGATGTGGACGGCGACGGTGCTTCGGATCCGGATCTGGCCGCAGACCTGGATTTTCCAAGGGTTCCGGATGAGACCTACAGCGCCACGGCGAATTACCTAGTGCCGCTGGGCGATGCCGGGGATCTGGCCTTCCGCGCCTCCTGGAGCCGGGTCGGTGCCCAGTACCATGACGACCTCAACAATATCCGGGAGCCCGCCTATGAACTCTGGGACGCCAGCGTGACCTATACCGATCCCTCGGCGCAGTGGACAGTGGCGGTCTTTGGCAAAAACCTCGGTAATGAAGAATATTCAATCTGGGGCGCGACGCTGGGGGCACTCGGTGAAAACCGCTTTGTGGGCGCGCCACGCACAGCAGGCATCAGGGTCAGCTACGAGTACTGATCCAATGGCCTGGGAGCATGGTTCCCCCACCAATGGAGCCCCGCTATTTCAGCGGGGCTTTTTTTGGTCCGTGTGGCAAAGGCCAAACAGGTACAGGTCGGCAGAGAACCGGAGAAGGTAAATGGATAATCCCAATTTGGCTACCGTGGTCCGTATCTATCAATGTATCTTTGGTGGTGAGGTGGACCGCATGGAGCCGTTGCTGGCTCCCGGTTTTTACCTCATAGAGGCCGAGTCACTGCCTTATGGTGGAGAATACGAAGGCTTCCAGGGGTTTAAAAGCCTGTTGCGAAAGGTCGCCGCTTTCTGGAACCGAACCCTGGTGGGAGAGGTGGAGCGGATGATCGCCGATGGCGACTGGGTGATAGCCGTTTTGCGTCTGCGGGGCAGGGACCCGAAAACCGGGGAGCGAGTGTCGATGTCGGTTTGTGAGGTCTGGGAATGCCGGGATGGCAAAGCGGTGGCGCTCTGGCCTTATTACTGGGATACGAAACGCATCAGCGATATGGCAGGGGACGGATGAATTGTCTCGACACGCAAAGGGCTCACTGAATAAGTCCCAGTTTCCGTGCTTTATCGATGGCACGGGTTCGCGGCCGGGTCCCCAGCTTGTCGTATATCTGCTGCATATACCATTTTATCGAACCTTCGGTCATGCCCAACTTGCTGGCAATTTCCCGATTGCGCAAACCGTGGGCGGCCATTCCGAGTATTTTAAGCTCGTTATTGGTGAGATTTTCATGGAGTCCCTCGACGACCGTCCCGTTTACATCCTCTTCATCGGTATCCACTATGGGGGAATTGCCCTCGAAAAATTGCAGTAGCTCGCTGGCAAACTGCTCAACGGAGTCGTCGGTAACCGGTTCCGGAGAATAGGCTTTCTGGAGAAGCGCCCGGATCAGTGGGCCTTCATCAAGGAAGCTGCGCTTGAAGTCTGCGTCTGAGGCACGGGTCAGCGCTTCCCGGAGCGGGCGTTGCGCTTCGTTCTCCTGGCCATCCAGGAAATGAAGTTGGGCATGCAGGAGGTTCCAGCGGATAAGTGACCGCACGGCTCCCCGTTTCGCACAAAATACGCGCCAGTGTTTGGCAACATCGAGCCCCTGCCGGATGTTGAGTGTGGCAATTGCTATCCTTACCCAAATACTGGCAAGTAATTCCTGGCGCGTGGTGACGCCCGTTTCGGGGAGAGGTGGGGTTTCATTGAGAGAGATTCCCGCGTTTTTCGCATAGTTCATGCCTTCTTCGGTCCGGCCATCCTGGAACAGATATTTGACGCGCTCGTCTATAAGGCCAAGCCGGAAACGTTCGAGTTGGCGGTCCAGCGCGATGACCATTCCCTCGTCGAGAGCCTGGAATGCTTCCTGGGTATTGCCCCGGGCACGATGCAAGCGGGCCAGAGTCAGCACGCCGGGCATGAGCTGGTCGATATAACCCAGCTTCCGGGCCGACGGCAGGGCATCGGAAATCAACTTCTCCGCCTGTTCGAGGTCGTTGCGCTCATAGGCCATTTCGGCCAGTGGAAGAGCAGGCAATGAGGCAAGTGCGGACCTGGGGCCGGAGAACTCAATCGCCTTTTGCAGCCCTTCTTCCAGGGCCTGGCGGGCCGACGTGGTCTTTCCGGCAAAATACAGCGATGGGCCAAGGTCGGCGCGAAGGGCCGGAACCAGCATGGAATAAGGCGAGCGGCTTTCCACGCCCTTGACCGCGAGCCACAGCTGTTCCAGGTCATCGAGTTTGTATTGCTCCCTGCGTGACAGGAGAAGATGACAGTAAGTGGTTCCAACCATGTAGGGGTGTTCCATTTCCGGAAAGTCATCCAGCAATTGGCGACACTGTTTTTCCAGCGTTATGACATCGTCGCGGGCGGAAGTGAGGAGCATTTGCCGATGCAGCAATAAATAGCGTAATTCGCGCAACTGCGTCGCGCCAAGGGATCCCGAGGATTCCAGTTGTTCAATACACTCCCGGGCGGTGTCAAGAATTTCCTGGCTTCGCTCAAATCGCATGCCCCGGGTATGGAACCAGGACAAAGTGAGAAGGATGCGAGGCTGCCGGTTGATGATCAGATCGGGAATCCTCGCCGAAAAACGGGCAACCTGGCGTATGTTGCCGCTGTAGGTAAACCCCAGGGAGCTCTCCTCCAGGAGTTCTGCGGCGTAGTGCATGTCGCCTGACTGCAGGGCATGTTCCATTGCTTCGGAGAAGTAACCTTCCGCCCAGAACCATTTGGATGCACGTCGATGCAGTTGGTACAGAAGTTCCGGGTCATTTTCGCCGAGTAACCGGGAGAGATATTTGGCGAGCAGGTGATGATAGCGGTACCAGTGACGTTCTTCGTCCAGTTGGAATAGAAACAGGCCCTTGCTCTCCACTTCGTCAATCATTTCCCGGGCCATATCCTGGCCTGTAACGGCATTGCAGAGTTCCGGACAAAAGCGTTCCAGGATGCAGGTCTTGAGCATAAAGTCACGGATCGCGCTGTTTTGTGGAGAAAGCACCTCCTCGTTGAAGTAGTCGGCTATCGTCCGGTTACGGCCGTTAACCGTACTCAACAGTTTTTCCGGCGTCACACCCCGTCTCATGGCAAGCGTCGCAAGCTTGAGGGCGGCAATCCAGCCTTCGGTTCGTTCAAGGAGAGTCTTCGTGATCTCGTCGCCGAGCGGGCTGGCAAGGTTGTGGTTCAGGAATAGCCGTGTCTCACCCAGGCTGAATTTGAGTTCCTGGGCATCGAGTTCCAGTAATTCGCCCAGCGTTCGGGCGCGAGCCAGAGGCAGTTCAGGCTGTGTTCTGCTGGCAATAATGAAATGGGTGTTTCCTGGTGCCTGCTCGATAAGCCTGCCCACGGCGCTGACGGCACCATCGCTGAGTAAATGGAAATCATCCAGGAAGAAATAAGTGGGCGAGGCAACGCTTTCCAGCGTCTCCAGAAGGAGGTCCAGTAAGTAATCGGCAGAAGCCAGTCCTCCGGTATAGGCCGCCTCGCCCGGGGCCGGTTGGGTTTCATCAACGTGTAAAGCCGCTATCAGATAGCCAAGGATGTCCACGGCTTCTCCGATGGTTTTGTCAATGGTTAGCCAACGAGGCGAGTACCCCAAATCCTGCAAGCGTCGGTACCATTGGACCATCAGGCTGGATTTGCCGAACCCTGCAGGTGCCATAAGCAGACTCACGCGGGCATGCACTGCCTCGTCGAGACGGTGCTCGAGCCTCGGCCGCTGGGTGAGGTCTGAATGGAATCCCGGTGGGCGGAGCTTTACGCGCAATATTTTCATCTTTATCCCGGTATCAGATGCAGGTCGGTCTGCGATGCGCGAATGCTTTGACGCCAATGAAAAGAGTCTGGCAAAGGTCTATCATGATTGAATTGTACCCTTTCTAACTTTGGATAGGAGACTGGTTACTGCCAACCATCGAGAATTCTCCCTGCTTTTTGCGCGACCGGCAACCGGTTCGATTTGATAGTGATGCGCGATTTACCCGTCTTATCGGGAAAACGGCCCCAGTAAGGAAATACCATGAGTGATAAAACCGTCGCAAGCAGTGCTGAATCATTTGAAATCGGTGATCTTCGAATCACGCTTTCGGGTGTGATTGCTCTCCTTAAAATGAATCGCCCCGAAAAACTTAATGCCATGGGAAGTCGGTTCTGGGGGGATATGCGCGAGGCTCTTGCCCGGCTCGAAAACGACGGGCGGACTCGCGTTCTTGTTATCACTGGTAGCGGGGACAAGGCTTTCTCTGCGGGTGGCGATATCGCCAGCTTTGGCGAGATGAAGACCATGACCCAGCGGCGTGAATACCAGGCGAACGTCATGGACACATTTATCGCCCTGGAAAATAGTCGTCTGCCCGTCATTGCCGCTGTGAACGGCTATGCTCTTGGTGGCGGGTGTGAGCTGACACTTGCCTGCGATGTGGTCATTGCCTCCGACAGGGCCGTATTCGGGATGCCGGAATCCGCATTGGGGCTCGTGCCAGGTTTCGGTGTATTGCGTGCCCCTTCGGTCATCGGCCGTCAGATGACCAAGATGATGGTAATGGCCGGGGAGCGACTTGACGCCCATCAGGCGCTGCAATGCGGCCTGGTTCAGCGTGTTGTTGTACACGAGCAGTTGATGTCCGAGGCCAGAAACATGGCCACGAAAATTGCCGAGAACTCGCCGCTGGCCCATGCCGTTGGCAAAAAATTGATCAACCGGGGGATCGACCGGGCCGAATTTGATTATTCGGTAGAGGCTCTGACGGTACTACAGTCATCGGAAGACGCTGCCGAGGGGGTGCGGGCCTTTCTGGAAAAGAGGAAGCCGCAGTTTCCGGACCCGGGAGCTGCTTCCTGAGCGGAAAAAGCTTCCACTTTCCAAAGATAGGACCGCCGTTTATTTTCTTGCGATAGCCTGAAACCTTGGACGAATCTGACCAGTCCGGAGTATAGATTCAGATGGACGATGACACCCCGAAAAATCAGCTCACTATGCAATCGCTTATCGCCGAGCTGGGCCGTCGCCAGGCCCGGGCCCGGGAGATGGGCGGCGTCGATGGCTTGAAGCGGCACCGGGAATCCGGTCGTCTGCCGGTGCGCGAGCGGATCTCTCTGCTGCTTGACAATGATGAATCCTGGTTTGAAATCGGTGCTCTGGGCCTGCCCGAGCTGCGCACCAGCAGGCATGTGCCTGGCGATGCGGTGGTGACCGGGTTTGGTAAGGTCGATGGACGCAGAGTCGGAGTGATCGGTATTGATTCGAGTGTCGTAGCGGGAACCACGGCGCCCACCAGTATGCGCAAGCAGGGCCGCTTGATCGAGCATGCGCAAAAGCACGGCTTTCCGCTCGTTATGCTTTGCGATGCCGATGGCGGCCGCATTCCCGACGTGATGGGGTGGCGTTTCAGTCATCTGCCCCTGGATTTTAAATCCTTTCTCAAGCCCACGGATGGCGGCCCATTGATTCCACGGGCCGCGGCGGTACTGGGCCCGTCCTACGGCGATTCAGCCCTCCATGCCTCCACCGCCCATTTTGTCGTTATGGTGAAAAACGCCTCCCTGGCGCTGGTGGGGCCTTCAGTGATCGAGTCCGCTACCGGAGAACAGTTGACTGATGCGGAACTGGGAGGTGCCGACCAGGCACTGGCCATCGGCAACGCCCATATGGCGGTGGCTGGCGAAGACGATGCCATGGACGCCATTGCCGCGTTCCTGTCCTATTTTCCCGCCAATGCCGGTTTGCCCGCCCCGGCGGCGCCGTCCCGCAACCCTGCTGTATCTCCCGAGGAGTTGGAAAACATCGTGCCCCTGGGGGCGAAGGCGGGTTACGACATGTACCGGGTTATCGAAGCCATTGCCGACGAAGCCAGTGTTTTCCCCTGGGCCGATGACTGGGGTCCCGCCCTGTTGACCTGCTTTGCCCGCATCGAGGGAAATCCCGTGGGTATCGTCGCCAATCAGCCCATGGTGCTGGCCGGGGCGCTGGATGCCCACGCCCTGACCAAGGAACACGATTTTGTCGACCTCTGTGACAGTTTCAATATTCCCATCGTCTTTCTTCACGATGTTCCCGGCCTGATGGTGGGTACCGAAGCGGAGAAAACCGGCATTCTCAAGGCCTATGAAAAACTGGCCCTGCGAATTTCCGAGGCGGCCGTGCCCAAGGTAGGGGTGGTTCTGCGCAAGGCCTATGGGGGTGGCCACTTTGCCATGGGAGGCAGACCTACCCATCCGGATTTTCTTTTTGCATGGCCTTCCGCCGAGATGGGTTTTATGGCGCCGGAGACCGGAGTCCAGACAGTCTACCGCCGGCGCCTTGAGAAGGTAGCGAAAGAGCAGGGGGACGAGGCGGCTGAAAAGCTGGCGGCCGAGTTGTTCGACGAGTGGGTGACTGAATCCGAGCCCTGGGAGGCGGCGGCTCACCTGGCCCTGGACGATGTCATCGCACCGGCCGACACCCGGCGCGTGATCGCCGCAAGCCTCGACATTGCCTGGGGTGAGCATCCGGTGAGAGTGGCCAGGCGGTAAGTCTGCCATGGTGTCAATGACCAAGAAAGAAAGGAGCAGACCTTGCTGACGTCAGTGCTGGTTGCCAATCGCGGTGAGATCGCCGTGCGCCTGATTAGAGCCTGCAAGGGGCTGGGCATCCGCGCCGTGGCGGTCTACAGCGAAGCGGATGCCGGGGCTTTGCACGTGCGGCTTGCCGACGAAGCCTATCTGCTGGGCCCCGCGCCGGCGGCACAGTCCTATCTGAATGTGGACAGAATCCTGGCCGTCTGTCGCGATGCCGGGGTCGAGGGCGTTCATCCCGGCTACGGCCTGCTGAGCGAAAATGCCGATTTCGCCGCCGCCGTTGTCGGTGCCGGTCTCGTCTTTGTCGGCCCCGAGCCCGACACGATCGCCCGGATGGGGGATAAGGTGGTTGCGAGAGAAGCCGCTAAATCCTGCGAAATTCCTCTACTGCCGGGATCCGACGGTCCGGTCGATTCCTTGCCGGCTGCGGAACGAGTTGCCGAAGAAATCGGGTATCCGCTGGTGGTCAAGGCCTGTTTTGGCGGTGGCGGACGCGGGATGCGTGTTGTTCGCGAGGCCCGGCAACTCAGAGAGGCGCTCGAACAGGCGGAGCGTGAGTCGAGCGCGGCATTCGGCCGCGGCGAAGTCTACCTGGAGCGCTACGTGCCACAGGCGAGACACGTGGAAGTGCAGGTTCTCGCTGACGGCCAGGGGGGAGTAATCCATCTGGGAGATCGGGACTGTTCGGTTCAGCGCCGACACCAGAAGCTGGTGGAGGAGGCGCCGGCCCCGGCACTTCCCGAGGGCGTCCGCCGCAGTCTGCGCGAGGCGGCCGTGCGTCTCGCCAGAAGTGTCGGGTATCGAAGCGCCGGTACTGTCGAGTTTCTCGTCGATAGCCGGGAGAATCACTATTATTTTCTGGAAATGAATACCCGGCTTCAGGTGGAACACGGTGTTACGGAGCTGGTGACCGGGGTCGACCTGGTGGAATGGCAGCTGAAAATCGCTGCGGGAGAAGTTCTCGATTTCGATCAGGATCGGGTGACCATTCGCGGTCACGCTATCCAGGCCCGTATCGGTGCCGAGGACCCCTGGGAGGGTTTCCGGCCCTGTCCAGGACGTATCGGCGCCTTGAAACTGCCGCTGGGTCCCTGGTTGAGGCTCGATTTCGGCGTTGAGGGCGGCGACGATATTCCCGCCTTCTACGATGCCATGTTCGGCAAAATACAGGCCTGGGGGCAAAACCGTGAAGCAGCGCGACAACGGCTGGTTTCTGCCCTCCATGACTTCGAGGCGCCCGGCGTTCAATCCACGGCGCCTTATCTCCGTCACGTTCTGGAACAGAGCGATTTTATCGAGGTCAGGCACCATACCGGCTCGGTGGAAAGCAGCTGGCAACCCGAGGATATTGAGCGGCCGGTGATGGTCAGTGACGCGCCGCCCATGCCTACCGGGAAACCGGAGGATTCGATATCGGAACGCCGGGTCAGTCTGAGTACGTCCCGCGGGACGCTCGATATCGCTGTCTACGGGCGCATTGGCCATAGCCGTGCCAGCGAGGCGGCGACAGGCGCGCCTGCGGCCAAAAGGCAGAGCGATCCGGAGCGCCAGGCCGAGCCTGTGGCACCCATGGATTCTACCGTGGTTAAAGTTCCCGTCGCGGCCGGCGATCGGGTTTCAAAGGGGGACACGCTGGTGATCCTGGAAGCCATGAAAATGGAACTGCAGATCACGGCACCGTGGGACAGTGTGGTCGAAGATGTCCTGGTTGAGGTGGGGCAGACAGCCAGGCGGGGGGCACGGCTGGTTTCTCTCTCCGGCAAGGAGGGCAACGAGGTTAAACCTGGCAGTTAGTGTAAACGGGTCCCGGCATAATCGAATGGGGGTAGAGTATGGCAGCATCAAAAGGAGCGGCTCTTGTCACCGGCAGTGCCGGCGAATTGGGAACTGCGATCATCAAATCATTGAAAGGGCAGGGTTATGAGGTGGCGGGCCTCGACCTGCGAGAGTCCCCGGAGCTGGAGGCTGACCGCAATTACCGCTGCGATCTTGCCGATATTGACCAGGTCGCCGGAGTCCTTCAGAAAATAGAAACCGATATGGGCGGGATCGATGTCCTTGTCAACAATGCCGCCTACTATCAGCACACCCCTTTTTTCGAACTCAGTGTCGAACAGATCCACAAGACATTGTCGGTCAATGTTACCGCTCTCGTATTTCTGTGTCAGCGCGTGGCAAAGCGGATGATCGATGACGGGAAGGCCGGCGTCATCGTCAACATGGCCTCGATCGCGGGCCGTAACGGCAGCTCCCAGGCCGACTACGGCGCCTCCAAGGCCGCGGTAATCAATCTCACCGCAACGTTGGGACGGGTTCTCGGTGGCCAGGGTATCCGCATTAATGCCGTGGCTCCCGCCCTGATCGCCACCGGCATGGGCACTCGCCTCGGCCCCGGTGTCAGGGAGCGCTTCCTGGAAATGACGCCGTTGAAACGGGCCGCGGAGCCGGAAGAAATCGCCCAGGTGGTCGCTTTCCTGGTGAGCAACGGGGCAAGTTATGTTAACGGTACGACCATCGATGTCCATGGCGGCCTTTGAGGCGGTCGTGGATACAGGGCTTGAGTCACAACACCGTGCCAACCCGGCAAGGTGGCCCTCGCATGGGTGATTCCATGGCAGCAGCGCCGCCGGTTTCCCGGCCCGTTCTGCAGGACAATGGCTACGCCTGGTGCGTCCTTGCGTTTTTGACCCTGGCCTACACCCTGGCTTTTATCGACCGCCAGTTGCTCAACCTGCTGGTGGACCCCATCAAGCAGGACCTGTTGCTATCGGATACCCGGATCAGCCTGCTCCAGGGGTTGGCCTTTATGGCCACCTATATCGCCTTCGGGCCCCTGTTCGGACGCTGGGCCGATATGGGCAACAGGCGCAATATTCTGGTGTTTGGCGTCACTCTCTGGAGCACTTTTACCCTGCTGTGCGGCATGGCCAGCAGTTTCTGGGGGCTCTTTCTCGCCCGCGCCGGTGTCGGTGCCGCCGAGGCCTGCCTGGCGCCGGCGGCCTGGTCATTGCTGTCGGATTACTTCAGCCGCGAGCGCCTGCCCCGGGCCATGAGCCTTTTTCTGGTGGCTCCCTACCTGGGCGGCGGCCTGGCCCTGATTACCGGTGGGGCGGTCATTGGCACCCTGGCGGGTCTGGACGGGTTGCCTGCCTGGCTGGCGGCTTTTACGCCCTGGCAGCTGACCTTTATCGTGGTCGGCATGCCCGGTATCCTTCTCGGCCTGTCCATGTTCGTTATCCGTGAACCCGCCCGCTCCAAAGCCGGGGGCGCGGGTGTGGATGACCGCGCATATACCCTTCGTGAGGTACTGGCCTTTCTTGTGGCCAGGCGGGATTTTTATGCGCGCTTTTATGTGGGAGTTTCCCTGCTGGTTATTATCCTCTATGCCCTGCCTGCCTGGATGCCCGCCTTTTTGATGCGGCATCATGGTGCCGATGCCGCCACGGTGGGTTACCACTACGGCATCCTGGTTGTGGTGATGGGGTCGGTGGGGGTGCTCTCCGGTCCCTTTTTCGGGCGCTGGTTGATGTCCCGTGGCCACGGGGATGCCCAGGTGCGGGCCGCCGCCATTGCCTGCCTCGGGGTTATCCCCTTCTGTGCCGCGCTTCCGCTTGTGCCCAGTTACCAATGGGCGCTGGTGATGGCCGCCGGGGCCACCTTCTTTTACAGCCTGCCCCAGGCCATGTGTGCCTCCGCCCTGCAGATGGTCACCCCCAACCGCATGCGCGGGGTCGCCGTGTCACTCTATGTCTTCGCCATTTCGGTCTTTGGCCTCGGCCTGGCCCCGACGGCAGTGGCGCTGGTCACGGACCTGGGATTTCGTGATACCGCTCGGGTCGGGGAGTCGCTTGCGATTGTCTGTGTCCTTTGCGCCGCTACCGGTGCCTGGCTGTTGTTCACGGCACTGCCCCGTTACCGAGAGGCCCTGGTCCGGGAAGAGGCTTTTTAGGCGCTGTTTTTATAAACCGATATACAGCCCCGGTCAGGTGGGGCTGGAAAATCAGGAGGGTATGATGACCGAAACAACCAGCAAAGCGCAGCCGAGCATCGTGGATTTCGCCGACAAGGACATTTTCCCGTTTCTGGAGCAGTTGCGTTCACAGGGCTCCCCGGTATGGGATGAAAAGGCTCAGGCCTGGCTGGTGCTCGACTATGACCAGTGTGTGGAGGCGGAAGCCACGGAAGAGGTGTTCGGCAATGTCTATATGAATGCCGACCCGATCCTGGAACGGTTAAAGGGCGGCAAGGCCAATATCACCTTCAGCCAGGGGGCTGAACACGCCCGCTTGCGCAAATTTCACCTGGCCCTGCTGGCGGCGCCGCCCGTGGAATCCTACCGGGTAAATCACGTGCGCCCCATCATCGATTTTGCCCTGGATCGTATTGTCGATCGTGGTCGTGCCGACCTGATGCAGGATCTGGCCGCCCAGATTGTTCCCCGGGTGATCTGTTCCCTGATGGGAATTCCCTGGGAAGACGATGCCAAAGTGGCGCGTATCCTCGAGTTGAATGACGCCATACTCCGTTTTGTCGGTGCCAACTATCAGGGCGACGACTTACGGGAAAAAGCCCTGGCCGCCTCCGGTGAGCTCAACCAGATGCTATTGCCGTATATTCGTGAACGCCGCGAAAATCCAACGGAGGATTTTATCAGCCGGGTATGGCTGGAGGCGCCTACCGAATACGGCGATGATCTTACCGAAGCGGACGCCGTCGCCATCTGCCGGGAACTCTATTTTGCGGCCAGCGATACCACGATCCACGGTACCGCCAATGCCCTTTATCTGCTATTGACCGATCCGGCCATTCGCGAGCGGGTCCACGCAGATCGGGGCAAGGCCCTGAAAAGCCTGGTTGAAGAGGGGCTTCGACTCTACAACGTGGTCCAGTTGCGGCACCGGCTGGCGAGGATGGATACGCAACTCGGCGGTCAAACCATCAGGCAGGGGGAGATGATCCTGCTGGTACATGCCGCGGCCAATCGCGATCCTGCCCACTACGAGTGTCCTGCCCACGCCGATCTCGACCGAAAAATGGCCGCAGATCATCTGGCGTTTGGCCGCGGGCCCCGATCCTGTGTCGGCGCCCAGTTGGCCAGGGTCGAGATGCGGGAAATCCTGGGGTCGGTACTGGATCGGTTGCCCAACGTGCGTCTCGACCCCGACGCCGAACCGCCCCGTTTTTCGGGGTTCTATATCCGCTCCCATCAGCCGCTGAATGTTGTCTGGGATAGCTGAAAAGCAAAAACCATCAGTCGGTGGGCCGCCGTGGTTCGGCGCATCCAGGCGAGAAGTGGTGTGCGTGTTGCTGATATTGCAGGCAAATCTGGGAATGCGGCTATGTGGATCAACGTAACGACAATCGGTGACCTGGTGGACCGCCAGGCGGAAGTCAACGGGGATACAGCCCTGGTAATGCCGGGCGTCAGGCTGACCTATCCGCAGCTGTCCGCGGCCAGCGACCGCTTTGCCGCCGGTCTCGCGGGTCTCGGGGTCGAGCGCGGCGACAAAGTCGGGATTCTGATGCCTGCCGGTCTCGACTACGTGTTGGCGCTTTTCGGCGCGGCCAAGATAGGCGCTGTGGCGGTGCCCATTAACGGGCGATTCAAGCGCCACGAGGCGGGCTATGTCATCGGGCATGCCGATCTGAAGGTGATGCTTACCGGGGCCGATCCGCATGGCATGGATTATCCGGCCCTGGTGAGCGAGATCATTTCTCCCGATGGCAAAGGCTCGGGCGGCGATGAGTCGGAACTCGTCTCGACCCTGTCCCATGTCGTTTGCCTTACCGGCCGTGTTGACGGATTCCTGTCACGGGCGGACTTTGAAGCAGCGGGCGAAGCCGTGTCTTTTGATGAAATCAAGACCCGGCAGAAACGTGTCCGGGTCAGGGACATCGCGCTTTTGATGTATACCTCCGGGACAACCGCCCTGCCCAAGGGGTGCCTGTTGACCCATGAGGCTTTGACGCGCCAGGGAGAGAAAGTGGCGAAGACCCGTTTTTTCCTGACTCGGGGAGAAGGGTTCTGGGATCCCCTGCCGCTCTTTCATTGTGGCGGTATTGTGCCCATGCTGGGTTGCTTTTCGGTGGGTGCGAAGTATTGCCACGCCGGGCATTTCGATGCCGGGCAGGCCATCCGCACAATCGAGAAAGAGCGTTGCACGGTCCTCTATCCATCCTTTGAAGCAATCTGGTTGCCGGTTCTGGAACATCCCGATTTCGGTAAGGCCGACTTCAGCCATGTCCGTCTGATCCAGAATATTGCCACTCCCGAGCGCATGGCCCAGTTTGAGGAGCGTATGCCCTGGGCCAAACAGGTTACATCCTACGGTTCGACCGAATGTGCGACCAACCTGACCATGGGGCTGCCGGACGAACCCTTCGAAGTTAGGGCAAAAACCCTGGGCAAGCCGGTGGAGGGGATGGAAGTGAAGATTACTGATCCCGAAACCGGTGAGAAGCTCGGTCCGGGCGTGATGGGGGAGCTCTGTTTTCGTGGTTATTCCTGCTTCGAGGGTTACTACAAAGACACGGCGCAGACTGCCGCTGCCTTCGACAGCGATGGCTTTTTTCATTCGGGTGACCGGGCGAGTATCGACCAGGGTGGCAATCTCGTCTTCGGCGGACGCCTCAAGGATATGCTCAAGGTTGGCGGTGAGAATGTCGCCGCCATCGAGGTGGAGGACTTTCTGATACGGCATCCGGCTGTGAAGGTGGCTCAGGTGGTTGGCGTGCGGGATGAGCGCTATGGCGAAGTTCCGGCTGCTTTTGTCGAACTCAGGGAGGGTGCGACGGTCTCCGGGGCGGCGCTTGTCGAATTCTGTATGGGCGCCATTGCCACCTACAAAGTGCCCCGCTATGTTCGCTTCGTGACAGAATGGCCCATGTCCGGGACCAAGGTCAAAAAATTCGAACTGCGCGACTCGCTTACCGGTGAACTGGACGCAAAAGGGATTCGGGAGGCGCCCCGGCCCGGATCGAAAAAGTAGTTTCTAATGGATAAAGCGGTCATTGCCAGACTGGGTTTCAAGCCAATCATCGTCTTCCATAGTGAGTTTTTCGGGGTCACCCGAAAAATCCCGGCGACTGTTATTGACAGGATTTGCCTGGTCGAATCGTTCCGGTTGGAGAACGTAGCAGCCTCCCATATGAGAGGGACTGCCGCTCCAGGCCTCACTGGACCGGCCTTTCGAGATAAAGATACCCCGCCGCAGGACGGTGGCCTGTTCTATTCGTTCGTCGCTGAGCGTTGCGGCGTATAGAAATTTTCTGAAACCGCCGCGCAGGTCGACACCGCTGAACTCATCATCGGAGATGATTCGGTCTGTCGAAAATTGCCAGTCGAGCACCTTCTTGCCATTCATCCACAAAACAGCAGGGCGGGGATCGCCGTCCTCGGGATCGTCGACCCTGATATCGTAGGTTTTCCAGCTCTTTTCCTGAAAGGCGGTAGCTGCCGTCAGGCAGGCGAGGTCCAGCTGGTGGGTGCATTGTTGCAGGCGATCGGTGTAGTTGGTGAGTGTCAAAACAGAAGCGTCCAGCGGTTGGCCAACCAATACCTGCAGTTGTTCGCCTGCCGCCGGGCAGAGACTGAAGGGATAACGGATTGGCTCACACGCTGTATCGACAATGAATTTGCCGTCGTGTCGCAGGGCGACGCGGAAATGATGGAAGTCGTCTTCCAGTGTCCCGCGAACCTCGCCGGACCCCGCAACGATGCGGATACGGCGTCTCAGTGCGCCCATGGTGCTTTGCCCGGTTGCTGTACTGTCATGGGTTGAGCCGTCTCGAAATAAAGCCTGACCTTAGCAGTTTAACCGGCTCCATGCACAGGGCCTCCTATCCTAAGATAGAGCCATTGGCGATTTCCCGTTCTGGCCCGTAGGCTCGTCGGTGGTTGCAGAAATCTCAGGAGAAATCCGGCGCTGTAAGCAGATGTGAGCGCAGTGAATCCCGCTTTTCCGGCGTCAGGCCTGCTTTTTCTTCCAGAAAGCGGTCCAGGGAACCGGCGCTTTCTTCGATCCGGGTCAGCGCCGTTTCCAGGTAGACCGGGTCAGCCCTGAGCATGGGCGCGCGCGCATCCGGGGCCAGGGCAAGGCCCGGGTGTATTTTGTTGAAATGATTCAGCCGCGGCTGCCGGAAACGCCGGATAAAAGTTTCCAGGTCGACTGTTGTGTTGGTGAGACTGTAATCCTCGAGGATCGTCGACCGCGGAACGCCTACGGCATGGAGCAGGAGGGCGGCGGCGAGCCCGGTCCGGTCCTTGCCAGAGGCACAGTGGAACAACAGGGGTGTTCGCCGTGCCAGGATGGCATCCAGCAGGATTCGAAGGTGGGGCACCATCGTCTGCTCCATGGCTCGGTAAAAGTTCAGCATAAAAACTTTTACGTCTTCGGCGGTCTGCTTGTGCTTGTCCGGTTGGGAGTTGCCGGTCTCTCCCGGCGCGACGGTACTGTCCGGCACCAGGATCGCCGTGGCGGCGTCCGGCCAGCGCGTGGGTTCCCGCTCTCGTTCACCGGCTTTGCGCAGATCCACGATGGTGCGAATATTGAGCGCGGCAATGTTTGTCTTGTCGCTGTCAGTCAGGTAACTCAGGACTCCGGAACGGAACAGAATGCCGGACCGGAGACAGTGCCCGTCCGAGGTTTTATAGCCTCCCAGATCCCTGAAGTTGCAGCCCCCCTCGAGGGAGAGATGAATAGGGTTGTGTCGGTCGGTCATGGCTTTTTAACCGGTGTTCGGGCCGGTTCGTGGGCGCAGTGCCGTGCTATCGGCTGTTCGGAGCCCATCAGTCAGTGAGCAATACCGACTGTACCCGGGCGCGCCGCTGCGAGGTCAAGCCCAACCGGTCTTCCAGGTAGCTGTCCAGGCAGCCATGCTCCTGCTCGATCTGGTCCAGGGCCGCCACGAGAAAATCTTCGTGGGCGGCCATGAGCATCTGGCGAACAGCCGTGGGAATGCTGGTCAGGGGATGATCGGGATCATTGAGGCCTAATCCCGCAAAACGGTGTCGGTTGAAGAAGTCTTCCAGGTCCACGGCCTCGTTGGTGAGGCGGTAATCCTCGATGATGACTTCGCGGGGAACGCCCACACTGTGTAAAAGCAGGGCGGCCGCCAGGCCGGTCCTGTCCTTGCCGGCGGCACAGTGAAAGACGAGGGGGATATTGCCCTCGGCAATGCGGTCGAACATGCCCCGCAGTCGCGGTTCCAGCCATTTCGGCATGGATCTGTAGAGGCTGGCCATGGTCTCCCGGGCCGCCTCCGGCGTCTGGCATTCGTACAGGGAAAGTTCCCCTTTCTCGTGCTGCTCGGGGCCATCGTCCCAGAACAGGATTTCGGTGCTGTCGTCGGGCCAGCGGGTGGGCTCGTCGCGCCTCTCGTTGATCCGGCGAAAGTCGCAGATGGTGCGTACACCCAGGTCCCTGAGTCTCTCCAAGTCCTGTTCGTTGAAGTAACTGAGAACGCCGGAGCGAAACAGAAGGCCGTGGCGCAACCGGCGACCGTCGCCGGTGCGGTAACCACCCAGGTCGCGGAAATTGCAACCGCCTTCAAGATCGAGGATATGTGCCATGCATTGGTTCCTGTTGCCGTCCACCCTGGAGAGCCGTGAAGTACGGGGCAGTGCCAGGGGCGTTATCGGGGATAGTCGGTACTATATAAGATATGTGCTTTATGTTGCCACTTTGTGAACCGATAATGGCGATTCTCGTTGTTAATTCAGGAGCGCCCCGATAGTGTGGCCGGCCAGGCTGTTTACGGTGTGGGTTTTGATACTCGGTTTTGCAGGCAGTGTGGTGGTTGCCTGCGTGCCGGCGCCACGGGATGGCGCCGTGGAAACGGCGACGGCCCGGGTTCTGGCCGCCTATCCCCATGATCCCCGGGCGTTTACCCAGGGGCTCGCGATTCACGATGGGATGCTCTACGAAAGTACCGGCCGTTACGGTCGGTCGAGGCTGCGAATCGTCGACCCCGAAAGGGGTGAAGTGCAGCGCCAGGTGGCGCTTGACGACCACCTTTTCGGGGAAGGTATCGCAATCCTCGGGGGCAGGCTCTACCAGCTTACCTGGAAGGCGGGAGTGGTGCTGGTCTATGACCCGGAAGATCTTCGGCTTTTGACCCGGCTCGACTATCCGGGCGAGGCCTGGGGCCTGACCCATGATGGGACACGGCTGATCCTCAGCGACGGTACCCCGGTGCTGCGGTTCTTGACACCCGATACGTTTGAGGTGGTTCGCGAAGTCAGGGTAACCGATGGTCGCCGGAGTGTTCGTGGGCTCAATGAACTGGAATGGGTCAATGGCCAAATCTGGGCCAATATTCTGGGCAGCGACCGCATTGCCCGCATCTCGCCGGCCAGCGGCGATATTCTCGGCTGGATCGATCTCGGGCACCTGTACCCCCGGGCCCGGCGGGCACCGAACCAGCCCCTCAACGGTATCGCCCGGGATCCTCAGACAGGGCGCCTTTTCGTCACCGGCAAGCTATGGCCCCGGCTTTTCGAGGTGTCGGTGGACCAGCCGTCCCGCTGAGCCGGCTACCAGGCGGTTCGGCCGCCGTCCACCACCACGTTGGCGCCGGTCATGTAGGTGGCATCCTCGCTGGCAAGGAAAAGCGCCGTGCCGGCGATGTCCTCCGGCCGGCCGGCACGGGTCACCATATTGCCCTGCAGCAATTTTTCCTTCACTTCCGGGTTGCTGGTGAAGTCGGCGGTGCCGGGGGTGTCGACGTAGCCCGGGCTGATACAGACCGCGCGGATACCGTCGGCCGCGCCCTCGCTGGCCAGTTGCCTGGTCAGGGCGATAATCGCTCCCTTGGTGGCCGCATGGGCGGCGCCGCCGGGTCCGGAGCCGTTGAGGCCCGCCGTGGAGCCGATATTGATGATCAGCCCCTTGCTCTCCTTAAGGTAGGGCCAGGCATGGCGGGTGGTATAGAAAACCAGGTCCAGTTCGTTGCGGATGGTGAAATGCCAGTCTTCCAGCGGAAACTCCCCGATAGGTGCGAAGCGACAGGCGGAGGCGTTGTTGTAAAGGATATCGATACGGCCATGCACGCCGGCCGCCTCCCTCACCCAGGTTTCCGCCTGTTCGGGATCGCCAAGGTCCACCGGCTCCATGGTATGGATGGTGCCCCCGGCTTCGCGCACCAGGCGCCGGGTTTCCCGGTTCCCGTCTTCTTTGAGGTCGCAACCGACGACCTTCGCTCCCTCGGCGGCGAAACGCAGGGCGGCGGCCCGGCCCATGCCGCCACCTGTGCCGGTAATCAGGACGACTTTGTCTCGTACTTTTGCGGTCATGACTGGCTCCTGGAAAGTTGTTTGGTGCCGGATTCGTATTTCCCCGGCTTGCTTGTAGGGTCGATAATTAGTCAGTCAGGTATCGAAAAAACAAAAGGGCCCGTCGAGGGCCCTTCCGTATACTGGCGAGACAAGCCGTGGCAGGCCACGGCCGTTTTGTCAGCCTGCCTTGGCCCCGGAGTGGTCGTTGGTCTCCGCGGAGTGCCACTTGCCGTCCTTTTTGCTCTGGTAGGGGGAAGCCACTTCAATGAGGCAGCCGTGGGTGCTCTTGTGGGAGACCCAGCCCCACCGTTGCCAGGTCATATCGGGATCGTTGAAGACCTGGCCGCCGCTCATGAGCTTGACGCCCTTTTCCTCGAGCTTCTTCAGGGCGCCGGGCACATCCGGCGTGGTGAAGCACAGGTGGTGGACATGCTCGCCCACTTTTTCCAGGCGATCGCCCATGGGGGTGCCCGGGGAAGGCTCAATAAGCTGGATTTCGGCGCCGTGATGATTCACGAAAGTCACCCAGCGCATGCCGGCGTCCTCGCCGCTGGAGAACTCGTCGTACTTGACGATGGGGTCCTGCAGTTGGGCGGGGTCCAGGACTTCCAGGATGGCTGTCCAGTCCTCGGTGGCTTTTTCCAGGTCCTTGACGACCATGGCGACGTGGGTAAAAGGTCCGCTTGGCATAATTTCACTCCTCGATTAAGTGCTCGGTATTTTCAGTGGGTGTAAACGGTCCTGCGACCGCCGACGGCCTCGATCAATTGCCGTTTTTGGGTGCTTGGACCACGGCCTTGCCGGTGATGACGAAATCCCGTCCCTCGGCCTTAAGGCCCGTCTCGCAGGTGACCCGCCAGTAATCGCCGGTGTCTTCGACATCGGTAATCTTGCCCAGCGTTTCCACTGTATCGTCTTCCCAGACATTGTCCACGAAACGGGATTCCATGGCTACGATCTGACCGCCGGGAAACGCGTTCATCAGCATATTCATAATATAGGCCACGTTGGCTGGGCCCTGGTTGATCCGCTTGTCGCCCAGCCCCTTGGCCTTGACCACTTCCACGTCCAGGTGGATGGGGTTGGGGTCGTGCAGGAATTTTGCCCAGTCCTTCATGGCGTCCGGGCTCACGGATTCGATCCGGAAGGGGGTGAGGGTATCGCCTACCGTCGGTTTCATGTCAATTCTCTCCTGGGCAGTACCCATGCATTGGTGGTGGACAATACCGGTGTTTTGTCCGGCAGTGTCAGCCGCAGTTCATAGGTGACAATATCCATGACGCCCAGCTTGCGGCTCTTTTTGCGCACGATATCGACGATCTCCCCTTCCACCAGGTAGGGTTGCCCGGTCTTCAGGGGCTGCTGGAAATCCACCTGGCTGCTGGCCATCATGGGGCCGACTTCCACGTCGAAGTCGCAAATTTCGCACAAACCCGCCACGGTCTGGCCCATGCCCACCTGGGTGGCAATATAGTAGTAGATGGGGTGGGCGCTGCCGTCCTCGGCCGGCTGAGTGTTGACCGATTCACAGAGCGCGCGGTTCTCCTCACTGGAGATTGTGTAGGGCTCGGAGCCCGACAGGGAGGTGCCCGCGACGTCCGGGGGCGGTGGTAGTTCCATAAATGTTACTCCTTGGCGTCTAAATGGAATGAACGGGCGCCTGGCTCACTCAGAAGGAGCGAGGCAGCCCCAGGCTCTCGGCGATGGAGTTGCGCACCATCTCGTTGGAGATGGGGGTCATGCGCAGGATGCGGTGATCCCGCCAGTAGCGCTGCATGTCGGTTTCCGCCGAGTAACCCATGCCGCCGAGTATCTGGATGCCCAGGTCGGCGGCTTTGACGGCATTTTCCGTGGCCACCATTTTCAGCATGTTGGCCTGGACACCGCACTCCTCGCCGCGCGATTGCAACCAGGATACATAATAAAGCAGTAGCTCGGTGGTTTGTTGCCAGGTGGCGATATCCGCCACGTAGTGTTGCAGTGCCTGGAATTGGCCAATGGGTTTGCCGAAGGCCTTGCGTTCTTTCATGTACTGCACGGCGTCTTCGAGGACACCGTCGATGGCGCCGAGGCACTGGGCGGCCACCATGATGCGTTCGTTGTTGAGGGTGGGCAACAGCATGTACCAGGCCTTGCCGGGCTCGCCCAGCACATCCTCGTCCGGGACGAAGACGTCATCGAGAGTCACGGAGCAGGAACCCATGGCGCGCATGCCCAGTTTGGGGAGGAGGCTGGCGCTGACACCCTCGGACTTGGCGTCGAGGAAAAACAGGGTCAGGCCGTGGTGCTTTTTCTCGACATTCTTTTCCGAGCGGGCCAGCAGCAGTATGCGGTCCGCCACCTTGGCGGCGGTACACCACATTTTCGCCCCGTTGATCACCCAGCCGCCTTCCACTTTCTTGGCGAAGGTTTTCATGGCCCCCAGCACATCGGTGCCGCCGTCCGGCTCGGTCATGCCGATGGAAACCCGCAGGTCGCCCGCGGCCATGGGCGCCAGCCAGCGCTGCTTCTGCTCTTCGGTGCCGTACAGGCCTACGGATTTGGCGCCGGCAAAGGATGTGAGGCCCCAGGTCCAGAGCAGGCCGCCGGCGGTGCGGGCGAATTCCCGGGCAAAGATCATCTGCATGATGATATCGCCGCCCAGTCCGCCGTATTCCTCATCGATGCCGATGCCGAAAAAGCCTTCTTTCTTGAGCTTGTCCCAGAGTGCGAACGGGTAGTTTTCCTCATCCTTCTCCAACTCTCGCATCCAGTCCTTGGGGGCTTCGGCGTCGACCCAGCGACGTACCACGTCGCGGAAGGCCTGCTGTTCTTCGGTCAGTTGAAAGTCCATAGTCTCATCTCGGGCTTGTCGATGGTTTGAATCCGGGGTTCCGACGCCGGATTAACCCAATCCGGCAATGAGTCTTACCCGTTGGCAATGTGATTGCACCTCTCTTTCGTCGGACGGCCTTGAGCCGGCCACGCGGTGCGGCGAATAAAAAATATATTTTACATGAATAGGGCGGCGACGCCACAGGGTTCGGCTATCTAAAAGATAGTCGATTTTTCCTGCCGAAAATTGAGGGGCATAATAGAGCCTGTTTACAGCGGTTGCAGACAAATCGATGAAAGTGGATCGCCGGGTTGACAAGACGCGGGGGGCGCTGCGGAACGCGCTCTACGAGCTGGTGCACGAAAAGTCCTACGAATCGATCACCGTCGCCGAGCTGATCGACCGGGCCAGTGTCGCCAGGTCCAGTTTTTATGCCCATTTCCGGGACAAGGACGACCTCTTGCTCAGCGGTTTGCAGGATATCGGCATCACCTCGTCCGACGATATGTTCGAAATAGGGGAGGGGGATTCCGCCTACCCCGATTTTGCCCGGGTCCTGTTCCAGGGAGCCAGCCGGCATCCGGGGATGTCCCGGGCATTCCTGACCATGGAGAGCAATACAGTCGCATCCATTCACATGCGCAATATGCTGGTGGTGCGAACCCGCAGCTGGCTCAGGCAGCAATCCGGCAGCCAGCGTCTCGACAGCGTCGAACCGGTGGTCCAGTACCTGGTCAGCGCCCTGATGGGCTTGCTGATCTGGTGGGTGCACAGTGATTTCCCCCATTCCCCGGAAACCATGGCGGATATCTTCAAACAGCTGGCGGTGTCCGGGCTCGAGGGCTCGCTGCCCGCGGTCTCGGCGATCATCGAGTCTCGCGACGAGCTTCCAGAAATTCGATGAGGGCGGCCCGGAAGGCGTCGTTGCGGTCGCCCACTACCATGTGGCCGGCGTCCTGGACGTCCACGTAGCGGGCGTCGGGAATCACGTCCAGGAAGTGCCTGACGCTCTCCTCCGGAACCAGGTCACTGCGGCTGCCCCGCACCAGCAGGGTGGGCACCCGGATGTGGCGGGCCGCTTCATCGAAACGCGCCGCGTCCTTTGCCCGGGCATCCAGGGTGTCGAACAGTTTCGGGTCCCAGTGCCAGTAGTAGCGGTTGCCGATCTTGCGAAGGTTGCGCTCAAGCCCGGAATTGTCCCTGGGCTTCGGACGATTGGGGTTATATCGTGAAACGGCCTCGGCGGCCTCCTCGACACTGGCAAAACCGTCCGGGTGGGCCTGCATGAAATTGACGATCCTGGCCTCCCCCTCGGGGTCGACCCGGGGTGCCACATCAACCAGGATCAGGGCCTCGGCGGGCGTATCCGGCGACTCGCCAAGGGTGACCAGGGCGATCAGGCCACCCAGGGACGCGCCGATCACGGTGGCCGGTGAGGGCATTTCCGCCAGCAGGGCCCGGACATCCCCGGTCTGGGCAGCCAGGCTGTAATCGCCATCCGGTGCCCAGTCGCTATCGCCGTGGCCGCGCAGGTCCATGGCCGTCACGTAGTAGCCTCGCCCGGACAGGTGTCGCACGGTTCCATTCCAGGCATGCCGGGTCTGGCCGCCGCCATGAATCAGCAAAACGGCGGGGTTCGACGGATTGCCGGCGACGGTCGCGGCGATGCGGACATTGCCATGGCCCCGGTACAGACGGGTTTCCAGTATTTCGGGCATATCGGGATTTTCTGTTGCCGGGAAGATATCAGTTGCCGGGAAAAGGGAGGCGTCGAACAGCGCTCGCTGCGGCGCGTGCTGCCGCCCCTTTCCTTCAGTCGTCCTTGTCGAGCCCCAGTTCCTCGAGAAGCCGGGCCCGCAGGTCCACTTTGCGAATCTTGGTGGCGGACATGGGCCACTCGGTCACGAACCGGACCAGTCGCGGGACCTTGAAGGAGGAAATCTCACCCTTGCAGAAATCGATCAGTTCCTCTTCCGTGACACTCTCGCCCTGCTTGAGCTCGATGAATGCGGCGGGGACCTCGACGAGCTTGGGGTCGGGAACGCCCACCACCTGGGCCACCTTCACGGCGGGATGGGAACTGAGGTAGTCCTCGATTTCCACGGCGGCGACATTTTCGCCACCGACCTTGAGGGTGTCCTTGATGCGGCCGTGAAAGTGGATATAGCCGTCCTTGTCGATGGACCCCAGGTCGCCGGTGTTGAACCAGTGGTTTTCGTCAAAGGCCTCGGCGGTTTTTTCCGGCGCATTCCAGTAGCCCTCGATCACGTATTCGCCGTGCAGCCAGAGCGCTCCGCGCTCCCCCGTAGGCAGTTCCTTCCCGGTTTCCGGATCCCTTATCTGGGCTGCCATGTCGCCCAGCGGCAGGCCGCTGGTGCCGATGCGCACTGACTGTTCCTGCTCGTGGTGGCACATGACCGGGATGCCGGTGCACTCGGTGATCCCGTAGCAGTTGAGGATCTTGGCATTGGGCAGGATCGATTCCATCCGCTTCAGGGTATCCGGCGGCCCAACCATCAGCAGCCCGCGAATTTTTTGCAGTTTGCTCGCATCAAAGTCGGGATGGGTCAATATCTGCTGCCAGATCAGGTCGTAGGCGGGCCACGCGAAAGTGATATCTTCATCGACCAGCTGTTGCAACGTCTGGTCGGCAGTGAAGTGCAGTTGGGACACAAAGGTCGATGTGGTGTGGAAAGAGGCGAGCATGGGCAGGGTGCTGCTGGCATGGAACATGGGCAGGGCATTCCACACCCTGTCTCCCGGCACCAGACCCAGGTGGTCGGCCACTTCCTGGCTGATTTTGGTGAGTTGGTTGTGGCTTACCGGGCAGCCCTTGGGCATGGAGGTTGTGCCCGAGGTATACAGCATCTGGAGCTTGAGCGCCGGGGTTACCGCCTCCCGGGCCCGTTCCAGGTCATCGTCGCTGACAGAATCGCCGAAGCTGTCGAAGCCGGCTTCGGTAATCATGCCGCCGGCCCGGTCATCGCCCAACAGAACGATATTTTCCAGTTTCGGGGCAGCCGCGGCGCCCGGCGTTTCGCCAACTTCGGCGCCGGCCAGTTCCGGGAGCGCCTCGTTGAGGCGCTCGGTGTAATCCACGTGTTCGGCAACGATGTTATTGGTAAACAGGGCTTTCATGCCGGAGTCCGCGATAACGTGGCGCAACTCCCGGGCCCGGAACCGGTTGTTGATGGGCACGAAAAGGGCGCCGATGGTGGCGGATGCGAAAAAGACAGTGACGTGTTCGACACAGTTTGGCATCAGTACGCCCACCGTATCCCCCGGCTTGATGCCCATGCCCAGCATCGAGCGCGCTGTTGCCCGGACCCGGTCGGACAGCTGGCGGTAGGTGATTCGGGTGTTGGGGAATACCAGGGCCTCCGTGTCCGGGCTGCGCTCGACAGCGCGGCTCAACACTTGCGGCAGTGTCATTTCATGCGATGCCATCTGTCCTCCAGAATGGTGTTTGTTGAATGGGTAAGGGCATGTTCCGGGATAATATCAACCGTTGTCCAACTATTCACCTATCTTCCGGCAGCGGATTAAGGCGCCGCCTTAACCGAAGGTTGTGGTCGGGCCCCCGCGGCTATAAAATTGGGGGACTTTCTTCGGGTGTCCGGGTCGACGCTTGTCGCACCGCGGGCCCGATGAGGATTCTAACCCCGTTGGTTTTAAGTCCAATGCCCGGCTATTGGCCCAGCCCCGGGCCGACAACCATTCGATAGGTGCATTCTGGAGTCGCCGGGCCCTATCCTGCGAACGGGTAAATCTGTCTTTTTGATCTGGAGGTCACCTTGGCACAAGCATATATCTACGACCACGTACGAACCCCGCGCGGTATCGGGCGCCCCAAAGGTTCGCTGCACGAAGTCTCCGCCTGCGAGCTGGCGACCCAGGTGCTGCGGGCACTGGCGGAGCGTTCGTCACTGGATACCGCCCTGGTCGACGACGTCATCCTGGGCTGCGCCCAGCCGGTCGGCGAGCAGGGTGGCAATATCGGCCGTGCCGCCGTAGTGAATGCCGGCTACGCCCAGTCCGTGGCCGGCCAGCAGGTGCACCGGTTCTGTGCCTCGGCCCTGGAGGCCATCAATAACGCCGCGGGCCAGATCATTGCCGGCGCGTCGGAGGCCGCCATCGGCGGCGGCGTCGAGTCCATGTCGCGCACCTATATGGGCGCCGACAGCGGCGCCTGGGTTGGCGACCCCTGGGTGGCTTACAAGAACTACTTCACCCCTCAGGGTATCGGCGCCGACATCATCGCCTCCCTGGACGGCTTCAGCCGTGAGGATGTGGATACCTACGCGGTCCAGAGCCAGCAGCGCGCGGCCAGGGCCTGGGAACAGGGCTATTTCAGGGATTCGGTGATTCCGGTCAGGGATATCCTGGGCAAGGTACTGCTGGACCGGGACGAATACATGCGCCCGGAAACCACGGTGGAAGGGCTCGGTGACCTGAAGGCGTCTTTCGCCGATCTGGGTGCCAAGGCCGGTTTCGACACCGTGGCCATGTTCAAGTACCCCCAGATCGAGTCAATGCGGCACGTGCATACCGCCGGCAACTCCAGCGGCATTGTCGACGGCTCCGCCGGCGTGCTCCTGGGCAGCGAGGAATTCGGTAACAAGATCGGCCGTAAACCCCGGGCCCGTATCGTGGGTTTTGCCTCCATCGGCAGTGATCCCACCATTATGCTGGACGGCCCGGCGCCCTGTACCCGCAAGTTGCTCAAGCGCCTGGGTATGTCCATGGACGATATCGATCTGGTGGAAATCAACGAGGCTTTTGCATCCGTCGTCATGCACTATATGCGCGAGATGAACCTCGACCCGGACAAGGTCAACGTGAACGGCGGCGCCATCGCCATGGGTCACCCCCTGGGCGCCACCGGCGCCATGATCACGGGCACGCTCGTGGACGAACTGGAGCGCCGCGACCTCAATACCGGCCTGGTGACTCTGTGTGCGGGCAACGGCCTGGCCACGGCCACCATCATCGAGCGCGTTTGATCGCCAGCGACGAACGCTTTTCCATTCACGTGAAAGAAAACGGATTCAGCGCATGAAAACCCTCAACGTGGAAGTCGGTGCCGACGGCATCGCCCTGATTACCATTAACGACCCCGACCGCTCGGTGAATGTGGTTACCGCCGAGTGGATCGACGAAATGTTCCAGGCCATCGACCAGGTGGGCAGCGATGACAACATCAAGGGCGTCATCCTCACCTCCGGCAAGCCCGCCTTCATGGCGGGGGCCGATCTCAAGTTTTTCCTGTCGCAGATGGAAGACAACATGTCCCTGGACGACGCCCTGGCATTCAGCCAGCGCGCCACGGAAATGCACCGGCGCATGGAAACCGGCGGCAAGCCCTGGGTGGCGGCCATCAATGGCTACGCCCTGGGCGGCGGCTACGAGTTGTGCCTGGCCTGTCATCGCCGCATTATCGTCGACGACCCCAAGGCCAACGTGGGCCTGCCGGAAGCCAATGTGGGCCTGCTCGCCGGTTCCGGCGGCACCCAGCGCCTGCCCCGCATCGTCGGTATCGAGAACTCCCTGCCCCTGGTTGTCGAGGGCAAGACCAAGAAGCCGGACGAGGCCCTGAAACTGGGCATGGTCGACGAGGTGGTGCCGGCGGATAAACTGATCGATGCCGCCCGGGCCTGGCTCGCCACCGACCCCGATCCGGTGCGCGTCTGGGACAAGAAAGGCTATCAACCCCCCGAGGGCATCGGCCTGCTCAACCCGAAAATCTCCGCCACCTACACCATGTGGGTGGCCCGCATCCAGAACAAGACCATGCGCAACTACCCGGCGCCCATCGCCAACCTGGACGCCATTTTCGAAGGCATGGTCATGCCTTTCGACAAGGCCCTGGCTTACGAATCCAAGCGTTTTGCCCAGTTGGTCACCAGCCCGGAGGCGCGCAATATCATCCGCACCAGCTTCGTCAACAAGGGGCTTGCGGACAAGCTGATTCGTCGCCCGGAAGGCTACGACAAGTACGATGTCAGGAAAGTGGGTGTGCTCGGTGCCGGCCTTATGGGCTCCGGTATCGCCCACGTATCCGCCAAGGCGGGGATCGATGTGGTCCTGCTCGACAACACCATCGAGCAGGCGGAAAAGGGCAAGAACTACAGCGAGAAAGTCCTCAACAAGGCTATCGACAAGGGCCGCTCCACCCGTGAAAAAGCCGACGCCCTGCTGGCCCGGATTACGCCCACGGTGGACTACGCCGACCTGGAAGGCTGCGACCTGATTATCGAGGCGGTATTCGAGGATATCGGCATCAAGGGCGAAGTCACGAAAAAAGCCGAGGGGGTGATTCCGGAAGGCGCCATCTACGCCAGCAACACGTCCACCCTGCCCATCACCGAACTGGCCAAAGCCTCCAAACGCCCGGACCGGTTTATCGGCCTGCACTTCTTCTCCCCCGTGGAGCGGATGCCCCTGATCGAGGTGATCAGCGGTAAGGATACCAGCGAGGAAACCCTTGCCCAGGCGCTGGACTACGTGGGCAAGGTGCGCATGACACCGGTGCTGGTCAACGATTCCCGCGGCTTTTATACCAGCCGGGTATTTCAGACCTTCATCCACGAAGGCATGAAAATGCTCGAAGAGGGTGTGGAGCCGGCGCTGATCGAGAACGCCGCCAAAATGGTGGGCATGCCCATAGGGCCGCTGGCGCTTACCGACGAACTGACCGTGGGCCTGCCCTGGAAGATCGTTCAGCAGTCCATCGAGGCGGAGGGCGACAAATACACGCTGCCCTGCGCCTATAACGTCATGAAGACCATGGTCGAGGACGTCAAGCGCAACGGCCGCCGTGACGGTGGCGGCTTCTATGACTATCCCGAAGCGGGTGGCAAGCATATCTGGCCGGGCCTTCGGGATCTCTACCCGGTGGCGGACGAGCAGCCGGACGCCGCGGAAATCGGCAAGCGCTACCTGTACATTCAGGCGCTGGAAACCGCCCGCTGTCTGGAAGAAGGCGTGCTCACCGCGGCCATGGACGGGGATCTGGGTGCTATCCTGGGCTGGGGATTCCCCACCTATACCGGCGGCACCCTGTCGTTTATCGACACCGTGGGGATCCAACCCTTTGTGGCCGAATGCCAGTCTATGACAGAGAGTTACGGCGAGCGCTTCAAACCCTCCGAGTGGCTGCTCGAACGGGCCAAGCGGAACGAACCCTTTTACGCCGTCGAGTGAGTGAAAACGGCGGTAACCGGGTAGCGGTTACCGCCTGACGGCATTAATCAACTGACCGATTGTGGGAAGGCATCCATATGCAACGTTTCTTTTTTGAGTCCGAACACGAGTTGTTCCGCGATTCCGTCCGCCGTTTTATGCAGAACGAGATCGCCCCCCATGCTGAAAAGTGGCGGGAGCAGGGCTGTGTGGACCGGTCGGCCTACACCAAGGCCGGCGAACAGGGCTATATCGCCACCTGGGCCGACGAAAAATATGGTGGCGCCGGTATCGATGACTTTCGCTACGAGCAGATCATCATCGAGGAAAACATCATCAACGGCGATATCGGCTTTTATATCAACCTGCACGCGGACCTGGTTGCCCCCTATATTGCCAAGCTGGGCACTGACGAGCAGAAAGACCGCCTGATGCCGGGCATCGTCAGTGGCGAAAAAATCCTCGCCGTGGCCATGACCGAGCCCGGTGCCGGCAGTGACCTGGCGGGCATGAAGTCCAAGGCCGTGGACAAGGGGGATCACTGGGAGCTGAGTGGTTCCAAGACCTATATCTCCAACGGCCTGCTGGCGGATGTGGTTGTGGTGGCGGCCCGCACCAACCCCGACAACAAGTACGGTATCGGCCTGTTCCTGGTGGAAGCGGAGATGGAAGGCTTCGAGCGGGGCAAGCGCCTTTCCAAGATGGGGCTGTCCTCCCAGGATACCGCCGAGCTTTTTTTCGACGGCGTCAAGGTGCCCAGGGAAAACCTGCTCGGGGAGCCTGAAGAGGGCTTCAAATACCTGACCCAGTTCCTCGCCCAGGAGCGGCTGGTTGCGGCAATCGGTTCCATGGCTGCGTGCCAGGCCGCCTTCGACCTGACCCTGGAGTACATTACCGAGCGCCGCGCCTTCGGCAAGCCCATCGGCGCCTTCCAGAACTCCCGGTTCAAGATGGCGGAAATGCGTACCCAGATCGATTCCGCCCAGGCGTTTATCGACCAGTGCGTGATGATGCTTAACGATGGCACCCTGACCGCCGAAGTGGCGTCGGAGACCAAGCTGCTGGCCACCGAACTTGAAGGCCGGGTTATGGATGAATGCGTCCAGCTTCACGGCGGCGCCGGCTATATGAACGAATACCGCATCTGCCAGATGTACAAGGATGCACGGGTGACGCGGATTTTCGCCGGCACCAGCGAAATCATGAAAGAGATTATCGGCCGGGGCCTGGGCCTGGACGAGCGCAAGATGAAATAACCGGACTCCAGGCGCGGCGACTCCCGGTCGCCATATAAAGCGGTATGGCTTCGCGGCCATGCCGCTTTTTCTTTGTCAAAACGGAAAGCTGGCCGGCAGCCCCATGTCGCCCGGGTGCTGCTTCCCGGACTAGTTGGTAAAGAGCCGAATCCAGTAGAGATTAGCCTTCCCGGTGCCGGTGCGCGGACTATACTCTCGCAGCCGGATATCCCGGCGAGCCGACAAAAAAACGGACTGGCATAGACGCCTCCCTGCGCATATAAAGCAGATTATCTGTATACAATCTACCTGGGTGTTGTGAAATCCGATGCGCGCTTTATACTGTGGCAAGTGCGCAATACCCACTGGCTGGAACTACGAATATATTAAAGTTCAATGAGTTACGGGCAGGCCTAGAAAAATAACAGGACCTCGTTATTTTAAATAATAGGAAAAACTCACTTTTTTCCGGAAGGAGTCGGGAATGTCGCAAAATTCTACGGTTAATCAATCAATTACGCGTCGGTGCCGAATTGCGGATTCGGCAAAACGCGCATGCGTGATATACAAATGTTATGTGTTTTTAGGAGTGTCAAATGACTTCAAGGTCAGATCTGCAAGACTGGGTTGTCGAAGCCCTGCGTGAGCTCGGCGGAAGAGGCTCCATCGTAGATGTTGCAAAACTACTATGGAGGGACCATGAGGGCGATCTAAAACGTTCTGGTGATCTTTTTTATACATGGCAATACGACATGCGTTGGGCATGTACAAAGTTGAGAGAATCTAAAGTTGTTTCACCAGCTGAATCTTCCCCTAGAGGAATTTGGGTTTTGCAAAAATAAGTCACAAAACAAGTGCAGGCAAAGCACGTTCCTGAGGTCGCGCCCCTGCTGCAGGCGTTATGCATGTATCGGAAACCTCCAATATTGGAAGTGTTTATGGAAATTTTGACAATGGTCGCAATAGTGGCAGGGTTTCTTTCAGCGGCTTGCTGGCTGAGAGCAAGCATAGTAAAAGTTACCCGTGAACAAGAGGTAAAGAAACGCAAAGCAAAAGCTGAGAAGAAAGGAGAAACACCAAATTTAGCTCGAGTCTCACTAGATGGTTGGGATATGTCGGGTACATTTCATGCTCAATCACGTTGGAACTCGATTGCAGCGGTAATGGCAGCCCTTTCAATTTCAGCGCAAGCGTTATCGCAATTACTGCAAAATGCATAACCATGCCATCAAATTCGCTCCTTTCTGTCGCCGGACCTCATTTCACTTGGCCGTTTATGGCGGGCGTTATGCCATCCAGTTCAACAAACCATTAAGTTAGAACGTAGTAGAGGTAGAATGATGAAAGTTCGAAGAAGTTTCGTGATGATTGCCGCTTGCGCGGGTTTGGTGGCATGCTCTGGTGACGACCAGCCGAGGACGTTGACCCCTGAAGAAGTTGCTGAAAACAAGAGGCGGTATGAAGAGCAGCAGGCTAAGGAAGAAGCGCTGAAGCTGTCCATATTCGAAGCAAGCGACGAAAAGCTGAAACAGATGCTCGCCACTTGTAGAGAAATAATCGAAGAGTATGCAGATTCACGAAACAAAGGTCCATTTTCAAACTACATGATCGATACCTATAGCTCTGACGTATATCAGTTTCCGGCAGGGCGGGACGCGTTAATGACTGACGAAGAGCGAATCCAGGCACTTAGAGAGTCAACTGACTATATTTCATTCAATTCCGAATACGCCATACTTTCTACTTCAGATAGCTTCAGTGGCCCTCAAAAGTCCGTCGACAAGTATGAATGTGTCTTTGAGGAAGGACCACGGGTATCGCGTGCTCGGAAATCGTATTAGCTACCGATTGCGTAGAAGGGCATAACAAGCCAAAGCAGCCGACCACTATAAGCGTCGGCTGTTTGGAGCCGTTAGGCTTAGCAAACAAAAGGAGTAAAGATGAACTACAAGAGTTTTCTAGCTGTCGCGATCTTTGCATTGATTTTGCAGGGCTGTGCAACACATAAGGCAGCCCCCCGAGCAGATGTAGATAGGCAGAAAACATATAAAATCCCCTTTGATAAAGCATGGAATATTTCTGTCGATTTCTTTGCGGAGAACGGCATTAATTTAGACAAAATAGAAAAGGAATCTGGCTTGCTAACAGCTCAAAATGGTTCTGTTGGTATTGGTTACTATTTGAACTGCGGCGAAGCTGGCGGACTTGGTAGTGGTTTTGAAAATATAAACTCAAGGCTGAATGTGTTGGTTCGGGAAGTAGACGAAAATACTTCGAAAATATCGGTAAATCTTAATGCAGACGCGCAGGTTGTAAGAAGGAACCTATACGGTCATGCATTAGAGAGAATTGCTGTTAGGTTTGAGTCCACTGGGCAGCTAGAAACTGATATGCATGCTTTTTTTCAATCCAAGATCTGAATGCCTAACAGGGCGCTGCTAGGGACAAACCTACGCTGCGCTCCGGTTTGCGATAACGTAAATTATCTTTCGCACTTTTGAGAAGAGTGGTGATTTGTCCCGCAATTTATTGGGATCGCCCGCCGAAAAGCTTGGTTAAGACAGCATTTTAGAAACCATAGTTACGATCGCCGTGACCGGGTATTGGCTTCAGGCCTTGCGGGTTTTTTTGGGGTGCTTGCGGTTGGGAAAGCAGTAACGGCAGATTTCACAGGTGAGGCCATTGCAACTGCGGGCCGGACAGAACTCGCGCCCGTAGTAGATGATCTGCAGGTGCAGGTCGTTCCAGCTTTTTTTCGGAAACAGGCGTTTCAGGTCTTTCTCGGTCTGGGCCACGCTCTTGCCGTTGGTCAGTTCCCAGCGTTGCGCCAGGCGGTGGATATGGGTATCCACGGGAAAAGCGGGCTCGCCGAATGCCTGGGCCATGACCACGCTGGCGGTCTTGTGGCCGACACCGGGCAAGGCTTC